>MGSU01000179.1 GCA_001799195.1 Deltaproteobacteria bacterium RIFOXYA12_FULL_61_11
CCTGCAAGGCCGAGGACTATTATAAAGTCCGGATAGGCGGGGTTTCGGCTGCCTGGCTGCGCCACGGGCTGGACCGGAAGGCGGTCAACCATACCCCGCGTTTCGAATTCGCCTCGGGCTATGAGCTACTCGTCGGCAAGAGCACGACCCTGACCTTACAACCCACCGACGAAGATGATGATCAACTTCTGGCCGAGGTCGTCGGTATGCCCGAGTTCGGGCGCCGGGACCACGAATTGCTGGTTTTCACCCCGACAGAGAAAGACCTCGGTACCGTGGCCGAGCTGACCGTCACCGTGCGCGACAACGGCCATCCCATACGCTCGGTCAAGAGAACCACGACCCTTGTTGTGGTCGCCGCTGCGGGCGAATGGCACCGTTACCTGGAACCACCATTGCCCCCAGAGGTGAGTTCGGATCCGTCCTCCGGCGATCCGAGCGACGACCCCAGTGCCGATCCGAGCGACCCCGACCCCACCTCGGATCCCGGTACGGTCGAGCCCAGCGACGACCCGCTGCCTCTTGCGGCACCGATCCTGTTCGGCACCGCCGAACCGTTGCTGCGCCACTGGTACGATGAGAGCACCTGCATCGCGTTGTTCGCCGAGCTCGAGGCACTCGGTTCGAAACGGCACCGCGAATGGGTGGGGTTCGTCGACCTGCTCGAGGACGAGAACACGGTCAAAACCGATGCCAAGACCATGCTCGATCGGGTTTTGGCGCAGGCGACCGCTCACGGTATCGAAATCCTGGCGGTCGAGGATGGTTCCTGGCCGGAGTGGATGACCGGGGTTGCACCCGGCGTGAAGCCCTATCCCTTGCCACCCCGGTCGACCGATCCGTCCTCGGACTGGCAGCTCTTCCTCGGCCGTTACGAACAGGCCTGGACGACGTTGGCCGAAACCTTCCCCGGGATCGACCATTGGGAGATCGGCAACGAGGTTAATTTTAATGTCTATTTTTATCCAGAGGGTTATACGGATGCTTCAAATGATCCGGTTTTCACCCAGGAAGAAAAAGTGACCATGTACGCCGACATGCTCGGCCGGGCCGCGGCGGCCATCCGCAGCGTCGGTCCCGAGGACACCATCGTTCTGGCCGGTCTGACCTGGGCCAATCAGGCGTACGTCGTCGATCCCGAGGTCTACCTCGAGGCTCTCTACACAGAAATCGAGGCCCGCGAGGACGATCCCGACGACTACTTCGACCAGGTGGGTCTCCACGTGTATTTGAACGAAGCTCCCGAGGTGACAAGTTACGTCGACCTCGTCGAACTGGTGCAGGAGGTCATGGAGTTACATGGTGAGTCAGAGAAAACGATCGCGCTGACCGAAATCGGCTTCTCGGAAGAGCTTGCCACCTATGAAGACCTTGACGATGATTTTTCCCAGGACGCCATCGGCACGTATCTCGAAGACATCTTTGAGTTGACCCTGCGGCATCTTCCCAGGATCGAGACCATCTATTGGTTCCGGTTGCTCGACGACCCAAGCCAAAGCGACGAGTACGAACGCACCTTCGGCCTGCTTCACTCTGCCGAGCACCAGGAACCCTATTCCTGGAAACCCCAGGCCCAGGCCTACCGCCACGCCGTCGATACCATGGTAGACAGCTCAGCCGACTGATCTTTCGGAATTTCCACGGGGATACCGGAGGGCTCGCTCTTCGCCTCGGAGGACTCGCAGGCCTCCTAGGGCAAGGGCTTCGAGCTCGTTCTCCCCTGGATACCGCACGACCTTGCCCAAGAACGACACCCGTTCTTCGATCCAGCCGGTAAGCATAGCTGAGTGCGCCAAGCCACCGGTGAGGACTATAGCGTCGAGCCTTCCCCTGAGCACCGTGGCTTTGGCTCCGATCTCCATGGCGATCTGGTAGGCCATGGCCTCGTAGATCAGAGCCGCATGGTGGTCGCCTCGTTGAATGCGCTGTTCTACCTCGCGCGTATCGTTGGTCCCGAGGTAGGAGACCAGACCACCCTTCCCGGCGAGGAAGCGGCGTAGGGTAGGGGGGTCGTAACGGCCGGAGAAAACGAGTTCGAGGAATTTCGAAAGGGGCAAAGCGCCGGTCCTTTCCGGCGAGAAGGGGCCCTCGCCAATGCCGTTGTTGACTTCGATTGCCCGGCCTTGGCGCAACGCCGCTATCGTAATGCCTCCGCCGAGATGGGCGACGACGGCATCGAAGGTTTCAAGGTTTTTGCCAAACTCGAGAGCCGCTTTTCGAGCCGTGGCTTTGATGTTGAGAGCGTGGAGCAAACTGCTGCGTTCGATTCCGGCAAGTCCGGAAATGCGCGCTAGTGGCTCGAATTCGTCGACCGAAACCGGATCGACGATAAAGGCAGGCACACCGGCTTCGGAAGCAAGGGCATGAGCTAGGGCTCCACCCAGGTTGGAAGCATGCTCACCCTGAACTCCCGCACGCAGGTCGCGAAGCAGGTCGTCCGAAACCTCGTAAGTGCCGCTCTCGAGCGGACGCAGTAATCCACCCCGGCCGATCATCGCATGGAATCCCCTCGGATCGTGTCCATGAGCTGCGAGGCACGATCGTACTGCCCGCAACCGGAAGGGTTCTTGTTCCCAGAGCGTCGGGAACGTTGCGAGCTCTTCGGCCTGATGTAGGAGGTTTTCCACGAGGATGGGTTGCTCGTCTTCGTAGACTGCAATTTTCGTTGAAGTGGAGCCGGGGTTCAGGGCGAGCAGACGATACACGAGGGGCATGGACACTCCGGGCAATGCAAACTGCATCGATGGAACATCTACCGAGGACGACGACCGTTGTCAAAATTACCGAACGAGGGAGGTGTCTTGGAGGAACCACATCAGAGATCGGACGCGGACGACCTTTCCTCGCGCATATATTTATTCCGATAAGGAATATTATGTAAACTTGTGAAGGTTTAATTGAAAGAAGCAACTCGGTCGAGAAATCCCGTAGATGTCATCGTGCGATCGGTGATCGAGGAAGAAACGATTTTTCAGGCCTTTCCTTACGCCACTACCAGTATCCTATTTGGGATATCCACATGGTAATACAGAGGATTGTCTGGCCACCCCGAAGAATACTCTCGTGGTGCATCACCCTGTATGCACTCAGTGGGACAGTAAAAGCACCTTGAACTCTAGGGTACCCATAACAATTGCTAACGTTTATTCTAAAACAGTCTTGTCTCTTGCGGGGCAATTCGTTATCGTATAG
Source organism: Deltaproteobacteria bacterium RIFOXYA12_FULL_61_11 (assembly GCA_001799195.1). Classification (GTDB taxonomy): domain Bacteria; phylum Bdellovibrionota_F; class JAHFAK01; order YA12-FULL-61-11; family YA12-FULL-61-11; genus YA12-FULL-61-11. The sequence continues at coordinate 3,193 of MGSU01000179.1, forward strand.
CTTGAAGTCGCGGTGCTGAGTGCGTCGCGGCCTGACTGCCGCCAGCTCGAGGCGGGGTCGATGAGGCCTGCAACCGAGGGCACGACATGCTCAACATTTACGAGTACGAAGATTACCGCCGCTTCATCGCCGAATATTACCAGGCCCAGAAGAACAAGAATCGATCTTTCTCCTATCGTTTTCTGGCCAAGAAAGCCGGCATCGCCTCTGAAAACTACTTCAAGCTCGTTATCGATGGGAAACGAAATCTGACCCACAAGAACGTGCGAAAATTCGCCAAGGCCATGAATCTTTCCGAGAAAGAATCTATTTTCTTCGAGAACATGGTCTTCTTCAACCAGGCCAAGAGCGAAGAGGAACGAGCCTTCTACCTGCGCAACATGAATCTTTCGAAGAACTACAATTACGGCACGCTCCTTTCGAAAGACCAATACGAAGTACTCTCGAAATGGTACTATGTAACCATCCGGGAATTGACCTATCTCAAGGATTTTAAAGATGATCCGAAATGGATCGCCAATAAGCTCGACCGAGAAATATCCTCTACCCAGGTGCGTGAAGCAATCGATCTCCTGCTCCGCACCGGCCTGCTCAACCGAGATCGTGAACGACTCATCCCTACGGTTCCTGATTTCGTTACCGAAGAACAGGCCGTTTCCGATGCCATTGTGCAATATCACCTCGAAATGATCGAGAAGGCCAAACGCTCGATCAAGACCCAGACCCGCGAAGTACGCTGTCTCAATGGGCTCACCGTGGCCGTGAACAAAGAAGATGTACCGAAGATCAAAGAGAAGATTACCGAGTTCAGGGACACGATCAATAAGTTCCTGACACGGCAGAAGAGTTTCGACGCTGTGTACCAACTCAACCTGCACTTCTTCAAGCTCACCAGTGACATCTGAGCCGGGGGGCGACGTGGAAACGTTAAGGACGACCTTCTTTTTCTGTGTGCTGACCCTGGGGCTCGCGTCGTGCGGTATCGGCGTGGGCAATCCTGATTCTGAAGACGACCTTGCCGGCATCGGGGTCGGTGACCCTGGAACCATTGATGGCGACGTGGCGTTAGGAGAAGATACCCAAGACGTGACACCGAGCGACCCTCTGCTCAGCGACGCTCCGTTGACACCGAAAGGCAATGACGACACTGCCAGTCAAGAAACTTCCGGTTCCGCGAGCAATGCTACCCGCGATTCTCAGGAACCAGGCTCCAATCCTCCCTTGATATCCTCGCCGACCTCGAGCGCAATCGCCCCAGACGGCGCATTTCCCCCTGCACCGGATCAAGTACATGTTGGTACAACTTCGTACGACCAGACAGTGCAGACCGTCCTCGATACACCCCCCACCGACCTGAGCTTACCCTCGGGAGAGGACATCAAGGTCGAGGATTTCGTACAAGCCTTTGATCCGGGTTATGAAGCTCCTGAAACCCTGCCCGTGGATCTCCGCGTGGATGGAGCCTACTCCCCCTTCCGCGCCGATCGCTTCCTGCTCAGGGTCGGTCTTTCGGCCCGTCATGGCGATGGCAGCATTGCCCTCGTAGAACAGGTGATCATGGTAGTCGAGTTAGCGCCCGAGGCGGTCAGCACCAGCAGGCTGCTCGGATACGAATACCTTACCACTTCGGCGGAGGAGACCAGTACAGCAGAGGTAACTCTCGGGCTTGCAAGTACTCTCTATAGCTCCACAGTATTCACCGGCCAGAGTTCCGCGGTCCTGTTCGAGTTGGCGTTGCCCAAGGATCGTGTGGATCCCCTCGGGTCCGTCAGGATTTACTATCACGACACCACGAGTGACGGGGCAGCCTTCTTGACCCAGGATGTACAACTCGATCGCATCGATAGGAACTTCACCAGTGCCAGCCGTGGGTTCCGTATCACCGCCTTGGCGGCGGAATACGCTCTCGTCTTGAAAGAGGGCACCAATGTCCAGGCTCGCCTGGACCAACTCGTCGAATTGGCACAGGTGCTCATCGACGATACGAGCAGCGTTGACGAACAACGGTTCCTCGATGCTCTGCGCAAGAGCGCGGCCGCGGCAGCGACGACCACGGAGGTTGTTACCCCTCCGGCTATCACCTCGATCCAGTACTGAGGTATCCCGGCTCACCGGGGTTCTCGCGTCCACGGATCTCCTTTGGGAACGATACCCTCTGCTTGTCATGGAGTAGCCTGCGGTACTTGAAATAGCTAAAGCACAAGGTTATCCATTGACGCACCAGGAATACGCAACTATATGGAACATCTATCAATAAGCGGATCTATTCCTGAAAGGCAACCGTAAGTTTATTCCGCCCCGTTTCCTTCGAACGATAGAGAGCCGCATCGGCACGATCGAGTAAGGACTTCATCGTATCTTCGGGCTGCGAGAGCGCCAAACCCATGCTGAGCGAGAGTGAAAGGGTCACCGTGCCGAGTTCCAACTCCGTTCCGCTGAGGTGATCGAAGAGGCGGTGAGCGATGCGAGCTGCCAAGTCCGCTTCGCAGGAGGGAAAAATGGCCACAAACTCGTCCCCGCCGAAACGAGCGAGGAAATCATCCGTCCGGAGCAGAATCTGTAATTTCTTGGCGACGGCTTTGAGATAGACATCACCGATGGTGTGTCCATGGGTATCGTTGATGGTTTTGAAATGGTCGCAATCGATGAACAGGAGGGCGAACGTCCCCTCCCCTGCCCTTCGTTCGAGGAGGCGCTGGAGTTCTTGATCGAAAGCGCGACGGTTGTAGATGCCGGTCAGGGGATCCCGCCGGGCGAGGTTCTCGCTTTCCTTGACCTTCTCGCGCAAGGTCAGCAATTCGATCTCATAGTCCTTCCGGCGGGAGGAATTGAGCGTACGACTGGTTTCGACGAAATGCTGCAAACGAGAAATGCCATCGTTGAGTTCGCCGCGTTCGCCATGCTCCAACAATCCGCCGAGAGAGGCCAGATCTCGCAACAACGGGGCAAAGACGTTATCGTCGAGGTCACTGAAATCTTTACCTACACGTTCGAACAAAGCGATGAGCCGATGTAAAAGTCGCCGGTTCAGCTCGCGCATGCGTTCGATCTTATCTGGGTTCTGGGATTGCTCAATGCTCCCTCCAATCGGAGGTGGGTGATGCTCTACCAGGTTTTGCAACAATGCGGAGAGTACTCGGAGATAGACCTCTTCGTCGAAGGGGTCAGACTCGCTCAGGCTGCGAAGTTTGGCTGCACCCTGATCAAGTGCTTCTCCGCCGAGGGGTTCGAGGACCGAGAGTATCTCTCTGGTCAGGCGGCGCACCTCGGTCTGTCCCCCCATTGATAGGCGATGCAGGGCAGAGAGCAAGGCGAGCAATCTATCCCCGCTGCGATTGAGAGCGTCGAGATCGGCAACCCGTTCCAGATCGTCCTTGAGACCACGCAGGTCCTTCCCGACGAGGTGCTCGTGCGCAAGGTACTCCGGTGAGGTCTCGAGGTGACTGACTGTCTGGCGCATTGCGCACAGGAGAGGATAGATGAGGGTCTCGCGCACGGTCTGGAGCGGGAACAGGGAGGGGTCGCCCGTCGCCAAGTCGAGGAAGGCGCAGAGCGCTTCGGGGCCGTGAAGCTGCGGCGTGGCCGCACGTGCGAGTAAGTTCTTGATTGTCATATGCCTCTTTACTCTTTTACTCTCCGACGGTGACCTTCACGGGCTGCCCGCATCCGCCGAGCAGGTCAGAAGCCCTGCCTCGGTCGAGGGCGAATTCCACCACTCCAGCGCTGTTGATCAGGGCCAGGAGCGAACCCGCTCCTTCCCAATAGGTCCTGGAGAGCCCGACGATCACCTGTCCCCCGATCTGGAAGTGAAGTTGTCCACGATGTTTATGGAGGTCAAAAAAGTGGGTCCTCAGCAACCTCTCGAGCTCATGGGAGGTGATATCGGTACCCAGGTTGCCGAAGCGGTCGACCTCGACCACGGTACCATGTAAGACCGAAGCCTCGATCCGAGGAGTGTTCGTGTCAGGCAAGGTGATGAAATCGCTGGCCGGACTCCCGAGGAGGCCGATCGGGGTACCGGCGGCGAGCAGTCCGGCAACCGGGGCAAAAATATCCCGACCATGAAAGGTCGCGGAGGTTGGTACGAGCCAGTATTCCTCTCGGTCCAGGACGAAGCCCCGCTCGAGACAAGGTACAATCTTCGAGAACAAACCGTTATCCGGCCCGATGAAGAAGTGCCCCGCAGCCTGGAGCAGGAGTGGCCGACGGGCACCGCCTACTCCGGGGTCGATGATGGCCAGGTGAATGGTACCAGGAGGAAAATAGGGAAAACAGCGAGCCAAGATGCGAGCCCCGCTGGCGAGGTCCTGGGCAGGCAGGTCATGGGTCAGGTCGACCAGGGTGACCAGCGGGGCTTTGGAGAGGACAACCCCCTTGAGGATGCCAACGAAGGGATCGTGAGTGCCGAAATCGCTCAGCAGCGTAATGATGCGGCTCATGGTGTGACCATGGTCCGGAGATACTCGAGCGTCGGTGGTGCGGTCCAGGCAGTGCCGCCGAGAATGCGGTCCACGATCACCCCATGACGATCGAGGACCAGAGTATGGGGCAGACGGATGATCTCGAGGGCGTTCGCCTGCTCGCCTCCAGGATCGAAACCCGAGAGCAGCGGTGCGCGCAGTGCGGTAAAGCGGCGGAGGTCCTGTACGTTCTCGAGGTCCATGTTCAACGCGACCACGGCCAGGCCGATACCCTCGCCTTCCATGCGTCTGGCGACCTCAGCGAGCTCGGCCAGTTCGGTCACGCAATTAGGGCACCAGCTCGCCCAGAAGTGGAGGAGGAGGACTTGTCCGGAGAAGGAACTCACGCTGACCACGGTGCCTGGAAGTCCGAGCGGCAAGTCGGGGCACAGGTCGCCGATACGCGAACCATGGAAGGGGCCTACCGGTGGCTCCAACTCGTTCGCCTGACGAAGACAAGCACCCCAGAGGAACCCCAGCCCAAGAGCCAGGATCGTTACACGGATCGAGCTCCTGGAGGGAATGAAAGGTAAAGGACGATGAAGCAAGACGGGGACACCACCCTCATGCGTTTACAACTCGATGTTGTTCACGTATATACCATGACCGGGTGGCCGCGACTAGCACCTCTTGCTCTCTCTGGTTCGTAGCCACGCTCAGGAACAACGGCAGCGCGAGGAAAGGCGTATGACCAAGGTCTCGATCGTCAAGGAATTTTGGCTCTTCCTGAAATGCCGTAAAAAATGGTGGCTCACACCTATCGTTCTTGTCCTGCTCCTGATGACGTTGCTCGTCATTTTTACCGAGAGTTCGGCGGTTGCTCCCTTTATTTATACGATTTTCTGAACCTTCACATAACGTTGATGCAAG
>MGSU01000180.1:0-6220 GCA_001799195.1 Deltaproteobacteria bacterium RIFOXYA12_FULL_61_11
CTCTGCCCCTTCCGTTTCTCGCTCCCTCTCTCTTCCTTCTGTTCTTCCCCTGTTCGCTTGTGTGTCCCTGCCCCTTGAAGCTTCGCTCTTCATTGCTGGTTCGCCATGGAGATCAGAGAAATGATAGTACCTTCGATGTTTGATCAGTACAAGTGGGCAAAAGCACGGCCTCTCGCGTTTGCCCAACCCCTGGCCGTGGAGTACAATGGGCGCTCCGATCCGGGAGCAAGATCTAGCCGTGGCGCAATCGGAAAAACAACGCCTCAAGCGCAAGGGCAAACAGCACCGACGCCGGCCGCTCGCACCACCCCCTCCTGACAACGACCTCGAGCCGAGACGCGACAGCTCGGGCAATTTTCGCGCTGCCCTTGGGCTTGCGTCGACCACTAACAACTCGGCCCACGACCCCACCGAGCGGCTACACCTGGCCCAAGCCGGCCGTTTATCGACCCTTGAACTGATATCTTTCTGGAACGAGCTGGTACTGGCCGGAGATTTCCCCCGGGGCTTGGTCTTGACCGCGGCGATCCAGCGCCAGCTACCCTGCCTCGATCTCTCCGTCCAGGGTCGCCGCGAGCTGAGTCGAGCGCTCGAGATCTTCCAACACCGGTTCGAGTATCTCGACCATCCGGCCGTTGCAGACGATACGTTGCCTCGGACCCGGCTCGAGCCCGCCCTGCACCTGCTCCGTGAGGCCATTCCCCGTGAGATCTTTTCCCGAGCACAGGCCACCCCTGGCAAGGCCCCTCGGCCTTCCTCCGGGAAAACGAACCAAGCGAAACCTCGACCACTTCCGCCTCTCACCCGTCAGAGCCGTACCACAACGCCCCCGGCCACTCGAGAACCAAACCCCATGGCCGACCTCGAGCGGCTCTTCCCGGCCGAACGGGACCTCACGCTGCTGCCGAATTTCCTCCTCGACCGGCCGAGCTTCGAACGCTGCCTCAACGACCCCGGCGGCGACCGGCGAGAGCTCTTCGACCTGGCCATGCAAGCCCACGAGCTGTCCCTGCTCCAGACCTACGATCACCTGCTCTGTCTGTCCGGGCTCCGCGGGGTGCAGCCCTTGCAATACCAAGAGGAGACGGTGCGCAAGGTGCTCAAGGACTTCCGCGGCCGTGCCATCCTGGCCGACGAGGTCGGGCTGGGCAAGACGATCGAGGCCGGGATGGTCCTCAAGGAGTACCTACTGCGCAGGATGATCGAGCACGCCTTGATCCTGGTGCCGAGCTCGCTGGTGACCCAGTGGCGGGAAGAACTCGACGAGAAGTTCGGCCTCGTTTGCAGCACCAGCGAAGATCCCGAATTCCGCGAGAATCCCCGATCCTTCTGGGACCGCGAGCTGATCATCACCTCGCTCCACGCCGCGAAATCCGACCTGCACCTGCCCCTGGTCACGACGCGGCACTTCGACTTGGTCATCGTCGACGAGGCCCACCACCTCAAACACAACTCGACCAAGAACTGGAAACTTGTCAATGCCTTGCAAAAACGCTACCTGCTCTTCCTGACGGCCACACCGGTGGAGAACAACCTGCTCGAACTCTACAACCTCATCACCCTGCTCAAGCCCGGGCAGCTCGGCACCGCGGCCGAGTTCCGCGCTGCCTTCACCACCAAGGGAGACCTCGCGCAGCCGCGAGACAGCGAGCGACTGCGCGGCCTGCTCGGCACCATCATGGTGCGCAACACCAGGGCGGTGGTCGGGGTCAAGCTGCCGCCGAGGATCGCCACCACGCTGCGCGTCCCCGGCACCCCGGAAGAGACGGCGCGGTACGAACAGGTCACGACGTTGGTTAAGGCGACCCTCGCGCAAGGACTCAAACGAATGACCGCGGGCACCTTGCTCCACGAAGCAGGCTCCTCGACGGCAGCCCTGCGGCAAGGCCTGCGCAACCTGCTTGCGCACGGTACCTTGCCAGCCACCCTGTCTGTCGAAGTGAATTCCATCCTTCGCCGCTGCGAGGACGAACGTGAGGACGCGAAGCTCCAGGTCCTGCTCGCACTCCTGAGCCGCGAGCGCGACAAAACCGTAGTGTTCGTCAACTACCGCGCCACCTTGGACGAGGTGTCCGAACGCCTCGGCAGGAGCGGCCTGGCCGTCGAGGTGTTCCACGGTGGGCTCGACCAGGCGGCCAAGCACCGAGCCATCGACGCCTTCCGCGGCCCGGGGGAGGTCCTCGTGGCTACTGACATCGGAGGCGAGGGCCACAACCTCCAATTCTGCCATCGCCTGGTCAACTATGACCTGCCCTGGAACCCGATGCGTCTCGAACAGCGGATCGGGCGGCTCCACCGCTTCGGCCAGCCCCACGAGGTCGTGGTGGTCAACCTGTGCGCCGCCGGCAGCATCGAGGACTATGTCCTGACGATACTCGACAAGAAGATCAACATGTTCGAACTGGTGATCGGCGAGATGGAGATGATCCTCGGCCGGCTCAGCGGGCCCGCCGGGTTCGAGGACCTGGTGCTCACCACCTGGCTCGTCGCAGCCAACGCCGCGGAGCGGGCCAACGGCTTCGAGACCCTAGGGGAAACCCTCGTGCACCTGAAGCAGGCTTACGCCAAAACCAAGCAACTCGATGAAACCCTGTTTGGGAAGAGCTATGAACTGTGAACTCCCCACGACCGTGGTTGCGCGATGGCCGGAACGATAACCCATCTCAGCTCCAACTCCGCGGAACTGGGCGAATTCGCTGAGCGGATCCTGGGTCTCCACGGCGCCGAGGTCGAACCCGTACCGGGAGGCAGCAAGGTCCTGCTGCCCACGGACCTTGCTCGGCGTCTCGAGGTACCGGAGTGGTTCGCGTTGCGCTGGGAGGATCACGATCCCACGGCGTCCGACCTCGAGCCGAGCGTACGCCTACACCTCGGTTCTGCCTTGCTCGAACGACTCTTCGCCCTGAACCAGGAACGGCCGGTCCTGGTCGGCGCGACCGCGCGCGTCGGCTACCTCAAACAGAGCGGCTTCGATCGACTCCTCGGCGAGACCTTCCACTTCCCCGAGGCTCGGATCGCCTCCCTCCATCCGGCCGCGACCACGGCGCGCTACCTGTGGCTGGGGTGCCGCTATGTGGCCACCAGTGACGAACAGCGTGAGGGCTTGTTCCGGGTCTTCCTCGGCCTGGACGGAGCCCTCTTCACCGAGGAGGACCAGCGACGGGCACTCTTCGCCATCGACCTCGAGTACAAGAAGCCCGCTCTCGGTGGTATGGAGATCGAGGCCATCCTGCCGCTGCTCGAACCAAGGCTCCGACCGATAGTGGAACGCCATGTCGCGACCTTCCGCGAACAGATGGAACGGCGCCTCCTCCGCGACCTCGCCGGCCTTCGCGACTATTACCGACGCACTCATCGAGACATGCAGGCCGGTCTCGGCCGATCCACGCTCAATGCCGAACTCCAGGCGACCAGACAGCAGAAGCTCGCCTCGCTGCCTTCCGACTTCGCCAACAAGCGTCAGGACCTCTTGAAGAAATACACCCTTACGGTGACCATGCGCTGCTGTGCCGCCTTGGTCCTCGACCTACCGGTGGTCAAAGTCGCGGTCGCCCTACAACGAGGCCGTGAGAACCTCAAGCAGGAACTGACCTACCAACCATTGCTCAAAGGCTTCGAGCCCCTGCGCTGCCGCGCTTGCGGCACGGCGACCACCGTGATCGCCCATTGCCGGCAAGGCCATCTGCTTTGTCCTTCCTGCCGGCCGACGGCCCCATGTTGCCATTAGTAGTAAGGGAAACCCCAACCCAGGTCGGCAACGAGATCGAACCTGGTGAGACGAGCATTGGAATCCCCCGAGGTTGCCTTCCCGTACCACTCATGCGATACCCTGTGTAAGGATGAACACCCTCGAGTAGGTTCCCATGAAGAGAATGCCCTATCTGAGTATCCTCGTCCTCCTGTTTGGTTGTCTCGAGAACGCCGAGACCTCGACCACGACCGAGACAACCCCCACTGCCGAGACCGAAGAGACAAATCCCCCCCTCGGGAAGGCACCCGCAACCCCGGAACTCCAAGCGGACGATCCAACCCAGCCTGACCAAAAAACTGAGGATACGAGCGACGACTCCTCGCCAACCGACCCTTCCCCCGTGCAAATGGCCAACCCCGCAGCGGTCAAGTGCGCCGAGGACGGGGGCGACAGCCGCACGGTCGAGACCGAGGCCGGGCAGTACAGCATATGCATCTTCGTCGACGACAGCGAGTGCGAGGAGTGGGCCTACTTCCGGGGCGAGTGCAACAAGGGAGATTGCGAGCACTGGGAGACCTGCGACCTCTCGTCCGACCCCGGCGAGGATCAAGACCCTAGCAATGACCAAGACCCTGGCGAGGACCAAGACCCCAGCGATGATCATGGTTTCACCGGCATGGCCAACCCGGCCGCGGTCAAGTGCATAGAGGACGGCTTGCAGCACGACATCCGAACCGAGGACGACGGAGGCCAGTACGGCGTCTGCATCTTCGAAGACGAGAGCGAATGCGGTAGCTGGGCCTACTTCCGCGACGAGTGCAACAAGGGCGACTGCGAGGCTTGGGAAACCTGTGACCTCAATCCCAACGCCGAGCCCCCTCTCATCGGCATGGCCAATCCCGCCGCGGTCAAATGCTCCGAGGACGGGGTCGACAGCCGCACGGTCGAGACCGAGGCCGGGCAGCACGGCATCTGCATCTTCGAAGACGGCAGCGAGTGCGAGGAGTGGGCCTACTTCCGGGGCGAGTGCGAACCAGGAGACTGCGAGAACTGGGAAACCTGCGAGGAGTAACCTCGAAAACCCACTCTTACCCCACCTCCTTCCAGCGCTTCCCCATACGCTTCCTGCGAAGACCTCTGTTTCTCCTGGTACGAAACCAGCCGTTACCTGCCTATCCAGCACCCTGTGACCTCAATATTATTGAACAAAATGATGCACTGTTCGTGACTTTTGTTATGATTATTTTCTATTTTGTCTTGCCTCATGCGGTACGTTGTTGCATGCTGCTTTTCAGACGGAGCGCACAGTGGTGCGCCCCCACGATCCACACCTCGGAGGTGAATATGTTCCGGACAGTGATCCTCATGATGTTCCTCGCCACGACACTGAGTTGCACCTCGGAAAAATCTGATGAGAAGGCCACGACCGCCGCAGACGACCAAACTGCGAAGCAATCCCAGGAGAGCGCGGACGATCAGGCGGCCGACTCGAGCGCCTCACGGCAAGCCGCCATGGCCAACCCTGCCTCGGTCAAGTGCGAAGAAGACGGCTACACCCTGGAAAACCGCACCCTGAAGGCTTTCTTCCTCGTAGAGGTCGAAGAAGAGAGCGCCGACGAACCCATGCTCGGAGCCACGCTCGAGGCTGAGCCGGTCCTGGGCAGCACCCTCGAGGAAGAACCGGTGCTCGGAGCCACGCTCGAAGACGAACCGGTGCTGACAACTCTCAGCGAGGAAGAACCCGTGCTCGGACAAGATGCGGCGACTTCCGGCGGTAGCTACGCGGTGTGCAAGTTCAAGGACGGCACCGAGTGCGACGAGTGGGCTTACTACCGCGGTGAGTGCAAACCCGGCGACTGCGAGGTCTGGGAAGAGTGCTCCCTCAATCCGCTGGTCGGCGGTGGAACCCAGTTGGCGAACCCGGCGGCCGAGAAGTGCAAGGCGGACGGTCTGAACAGCGAAGCCCGGACCAACGAAGCCGGCGCCTACTCGGTCTGCATCTTCGACGACGGCAGCGAGTGCGACGAATGGGCCTACTTCCGCGGCGAATGCAAGAAGGGCGACTGCGAGGTTTGGGAAACCTGCGGAAAGTGAATTGATCGCTGGCCCCCCCCCTCTGCCTCAGGTCCTCATCGGCTGAACACATCAAACAACCTGCCGAGAGTATTGGCCGAACCGGCGTCGGGACCGGCCTTGCCGCCCGCGGGCCGGATATACGGCGCGAGGGCCCGGGCCAGTCCGGTTACCGGCATGGACTGCAGGAAGATCCTCCCAGGGCCGGTGAGCGCGGCCAGGAACAAGCCCTCCCCGCCGAACAGAACGTTCTTGATCCCCCGCACCAGGCGGATGTCGTACTCCACGGTCGGGTCAAAGGCGGCGACGTGCCCGGTGTCGACCAGCACGGTCTCGCCCTTCTGCAGGTCCCGCTCGACCAACTCGCCGCACACCTCGAGGAAGGCCGTCCCCGGGCCGGTCAGGCGTTGCAGGACAAAGCCCTCGCCGCCGAAGAGACCGGCACCGAGGCATTTG
>MGSU01000180.1:6234-8449 GCA_001799195.1 Deltaproteobacteria bacterium RIFOXYA12_FULL_61_11
GAGGGTCACACTGTCGTCCGCAACCATGAAGGCGTCCTTCTGCGCAATCAGGGAGGCCCTTGCCGCCAGGTGGAAGGGGAGGATGGACCCAGGGAACTCGCTCGCGAAAGTAATCTTCCTGGAACGACCGTCCCGGCTGCGGTAATGAGTCAGGAAGAAGGACTCGCCGCCGAAGAGTCGCCCGATGCTCTTCAAGAATCCCCCGCGGGCCTTGGTCTCCATCTCGACCCCTTCGTCCATCCAACACATGCCGCCGGACTCGGAAAAGATCCGCTGCTCGCCGGACAAGGTCAGCTCGACCGTCTGCATGATCGTGCCGTCGAGGCGATAAGTCAGCGACGGGCTGCCACCACCCCGGTCGACCAGCGCACCGCCCCCCTGGTCCTTGGCGGCCGACACCTCGCCCATGGCCCGGCTCAGCTCGGAGAAGGTCTTGAGTTCCTTGTTGTCGAACCACAATCCCCGGCAACGCTCACAGACGTCGACCCGCAGGGAGGGTTGGAGCAACCCTCCTTCCTGCATCGCTCCACCGCACTTCGGGCAGGTCAGCTCGCTCGGTCGAGGCTCCAGGAGCCCGTGCTCCCGGTAGTACTGCAACGCCCCCTTGCCGCGGGAATAATAGGCCAATTCGCCAGGATCGAGAAAAACTCCCAGACAGCTCTTGCAGTAATCTACCACCACGCCATTGGCGTTGGCTTCTTCGAGCGGGATGTGACGACAACGGGGGCAATGCGGCGACTGCATGGGGAACCTCCTCGGTCCAAGCCAGAAAAAAGCGGTGTCAGTGTGACATGGAACCCGCCGATTTCCCACCACAATCCTTCCACCTCTCTGAGCCTCGACAAGGAGTTCTGCTCGTTCCAGCCAGGCCCCATTCTTGCTGTTCCCCACATGTTCAGGGCCATTGGTGGAGTTCTTCACGACCATGTTCCCGATTCGCGTCTTCGTGTGCTGGATCCTCGGCCTCAGCCTTCTCCACGCAGCCCAACCGAACCTCCCCTTGAAACACCTCGAGCTGTTCAACTACGACTTCTTCACCCAGTGCGATACCTATCCGCCCATCCTCTACGGCCAGGATTTCGACTTCGCCGCCGATTTCCCCATCCCCGGATCGAACCTTGCCGCATCGGTAGCCGGTGGGTTGCGCACCGAGGGACGATGGTTCGTCGATCCCTCCGGCCGCAAGGTCCTCCTCCGCGGGGTCAACTCCTCACGTCGCAAGCTCGAGGACCTCGAACTCCTGCAGAAGTGGGGCTTCAACCTGATCCGTGTCGTGCTTTACTGGGACGACTATGAGACCGCGGACGGCGTCTTCGACGAGAGCTACCTGGATGGACTCGTGACCTACCTCGACGCAGCGCGAGACCGTGGCCTCTACGTCATCCTGGACCTGCACCAGTGGTTCCTCTCCTCGGCCTTCGGGTTCCGCTGGGGCATCGGCCTGCCGGAACACCTGTTCGAGGGCTATCCCGACGAGCTCGGCGGTTTCCAGGACGCCCTGACCGATTTCTGGCAAGACCGCGAGCTGCACCGCGCCATCGGCCGACTCTGGCAGCGCGTCATCGGACGCCTCGGCCGGAGGGAAGAAATCATCGCCTACGACCTGTTCAACGAACCCAACCCGCTGCCTCACTGGTACCGCGGCAGCACGTACTTCAACCGCGAGATCCTCGTCCCCTTCTATCGCACCTTGATCAAGGCCATCCGCGAGGTCGATGCCGAAACGACCATCTGTTACGAACCGCCGACCAGTGACCAGTACCTCGACATCGAGGAAATCGACCCAGCACGCTTGGGGGACCCCAAGCTCTGCTACCTACCCCACCACTATACGTTGCACCATGAGGATAACCTTCCAGACATACCGTTGCGGGCCGGTCCGCTCGACCTCGGCAAACTCGAACCCGAGGAGTGGAGAAACGGGTACTGCGGTCCTCGCCGGGCTTTCCAAAGGGACCTCGGCGAGTCCTTGCGCATGGCGGACCTCTTCGAACTCCCGGTGCTCATCGGGGAATGGGGCGTGCTCGATTCTCGGACCAACGCTCAGAAATACCTCGCCGATATGCTCGACACCCAGGACGAATACCAACTCGGTTCGGCTATCTGGTCCTTCGGTTCGGCCGGCCGTAGCCTCGACCTGCTCGGCCGGGACGGGGTACCGCGCTCGAATACCCTGACCGCCCTGGTCCGGCCCTTCCCGCGGCGCATCGCCGGG
>MGSU01000181.1 GCA_001799195.1 Deltaproteobacteria bacterium RIFOXYA12_FULL_61_11
GTCGAGCTCTGCCGGAAGAACCTCCAAGCCCTGCGCTGCAAGAACCTCGTGACGAAGTTGCGCGACTCCGAAGCCCCGGGGAGCGTGCCAGACCTCGACGCGCTGGAGGACCTGGCCGGCGAGCTCGGTTCCTCGGCCGGACTGGCCGACGACCTGCGAGAGCTCCGCGTCGACCTCGAACCGCTCCCCCTCGCCCAGCGGTCAGGATTGTTCCGACGCTTCCTCGACTATCTCGAGGCCTCCCTCGGCGAGCGCACCCTCGACGGGCTCGTGGAGAAGCTCACCTTCCTGCTCGGGGACATCCGCCAAGGGCTGGAGCGGACCAAAAACATCGTCTTGGACCTGCGGACGTTCTCGCGGCTCGACGAAGCCGAGTTCCAAGAGGCGGACCTGGACCAAGGCCTTCGCGCCACCCTCGGTATCGTCGCTCACCAGGCCAAGGAACGAGGGGTGACCCTGCGAGAGGACCTGGGACTCGACCGGCCCGTGCTCTGCTCGCCCTCGAAGCTCAACCAGGTTATGCTCAACCTGCTCGTCAACGCCATCCAGGCCTGTTCGGCGGGCGGACTGGTCGTCGTGCGGAGCCGACTCGTAGACGATCGGGTCAAGATCACGGTCACGGACGACGGCGAAGGCATCCCTCAAGAACGCCTCCCGCGCATCTTCGACCCGTACTTCACCACCAAACCGATCGGCGAAGGCACCGGCCTCGGCCTGGCCATTTGCTACCGCATCGTGGGAGAACACCACGGCGCGCTCACCGTCGAAAGTACAGAGGGCAAGGGTTCGACCTTCACCGTCGACCTCCCCCTTCGCCCCCCCAGCACGAGGAAGGACCATGGAAACAGCGTCCCGTCGGCCCCTGCCCCCCTTCAAGGCAAAGGTGATCGAACCTATCCGACTGCTCTCCAGGGCAGAGCGTGAAGCCTGTCTCGAGCGGGCCGGATTGAACCTGTTCCGGCTCGACGCCGAAGAGGTCTACATCGATCTGCTCACCGACAGCGGCACCGGCGCGATCAGCTCGGGCCAACAATCGGCCATGATGGCCGGGGACGAGTCCTACGCCGGTGCGCGCAGTTTCCGGAGGCTCGAACATACCGTGCGCGAGGTCTTCGGTCTGGAGCACGTGTTGCCGATGCACCAAGGCCGCGCCGCCGAACGCGTACTCAACTTCGTCCTGGTCAAACCCCATCAGCTCGTTCCCGGCAACGCCCACTTCGACACGACCAAGGCCCACATCGAGTACGCTCGGGGCCGTTGCCTGGACCTGACGATCGCCGAAGGCCATTCGCCGACCGCTCGCCACCCCTTCAAGGGCAATCTCGACGTGCCCCGACTGCGCACCGTCTTCGAGGAATACGGCTCGGCCGCCGTGGCCTATGTCCTGGTCACGGTGACCTGCAACTCGGGGGGAGGACAACCGGTCTCCCTGGCCAACCTGCGCGAGGTCGCGGCCGTCTGTCGCGAAGCCGGGGTGCCGCTCTTTTACGACGCCGCCCGGTTCGCCGAGAACGCCTGGTTCATCAAGACCCGCGAACCAGGCCAAGCCGACCGCAGCGTCGCCGAGATCGTGCAGGACATGTTCTCCCTCGTCGACGGCTTCACCATGAGCAGTAAGAAGGACGCAATATCCCCGATGGGGGGGCTCCTCGTGGTGCGCGACTCCGGTCTCTTCGAACGTCTGAAGATGCCGACCATCCTGTTCGAGGGCTACGTCACCTACGGCGGGATGAGCGGTCTGATGATGGAGAGCCTTGCGGTAGGGCTGCGGGAGGTGCTCGACGAGGCC
Source organism: Deltaproteobacteria bacterium RIFOXYA12_FULL_61_11 (assembly GCA_001799195.1). GTDB lineage: Bacteria > Bdellovibrionota_F > JAHFAK01 > YA12-FULL-61-11 > YA12-FULL-61-11 > YA12-FULL-61-11. The sequence goes on from MGSU01000181.1 coordinate 1,790, forward strand.
TACTTGGCCCATCGGATCGGCCAGGTCGCCGAGCTTGCCGACGTGTTGGTCCGGCGCGGCAAGGTGCCGATCGTCGAACCGGTCGGCGGCCATGCCGTGTTCCTCGATGGCCGGCGTTTCTTCCCGGCGGTGCCCGAGGACCAGTTCCCGGCCCAGCTCCTCTGCGTCGAACTCTACCGGGAAGGAGGGGTGCGCACCGTGGAGGTGGGGGCCAACCTCGCGGGCCGTGACCCGGATACTGGAGAAAACCTCCGTCCCGCCATGGACTTGTGCCGCCTCGCCATACCCCGGCGAGTGTACAACCGCGAGCACTTCGAATATGTGGCCGAGGTCGTGGCCGAGGTCCGCGAACGCCGAGCGAGCCTCGACCGCGGCCTGCGCTTCTCGTACGAGGCCCCAGGCATCAGGCATTTCGATTCCCGCTTCGAGGTCATCATCTGAACCAGCAACCCACGCAGGAGACTACCATGCCGAGTTGGAAGGAATACAAGGAGACGGGACGCCTCGGGCAGGAGGAACGGTTGCGCCGCCTCGGGTTGCTTGTCGTCGACGACGAGGACCGCATCGTGGCCTCGCTGGCCGAGACCTTTGCCGAGGTCTTCGAACTGTTTCCCACCGCGAACTCGCTCGAAGGCCTGGAGCTGTTCAAGCGCCACCGTCCGGCCCTGATCCTCTCCGATCAACGCATGCCCGGACTGACCGGGATAGAACTCTTCTCGAAGATCAAAGAAATAGACCCCTCCACCGTGCGCATCCTCCTCACCGGTTATTCGGACATCAACGTGGTCATCTCCGCCCTCAACCAGGGTCTCTGTTGGAAATACGTGACCAAACCCTGGGACCACGACGAACTGGTCTCACTGCTGCGCAAGGGGGCGAGGACCTACCTCGAACAAGCCGGAGAGAACGCGGCGCAGTTCAAGATCCTCGGATTGTGATCTTGAGCATCCCGCTCGCCGGGCGGTGGACCGTCACGGACCTTCGGGCGGCTCGGGCAGGAACACTTCGGTGAGCAACGCGCCGACGATAGCTCCGAACGAACCGAGGAAGACCCTCCAGGCCCCTGAGATCAGCGCCGCCTGACCCTGGGCGTACCAGCCGAGCACGAAGGCGGAGAAGGTCGAGAGGACCGCCAGGATCAGCCCGGAGAGCGCGGCGCTGCCGATCCGGGCGGGCAGCGGGGTTCCCTTCGCGGCGAGCGTGGTGAGGGAGCCGCAGAGCAGCGGCAGGAAGAGCACCAGGGCCCAGATCTCGCGCAGCCCAACCCCCGAGCCGGCGGAACGGCGCAGCAAGGCTTCTCCGAGGGTAAAACCCGCCGCACCGAGCACTCCCACCACGGCCAAGGGCCAATACCGATGCTGCTGGCGGGACCGGAGTTCGGCCCGCCTCTTCATGCGCCGGCGCAGGGTCAGCGGCCAGTTGTAGCAGAGACAGAAGACCGTGTGTTCCAACAAGGCCCCGCGCTCGCCGAACACCGGTACGATGTGTACCGCCTCGGTCGCCCACCGCGTGGCCATGAACTGGGCCAGCTCCGGATACCGGTACCCCATCTGGATGGGGAAGGCCAAGTAACCTATGTATTTGAAGAAACTGAGTCCCATGGCGATGGTATAGTCCTTGAGGTTGCGTTCTCGCAGGACCAACCAGACCACGTACAAACCCCGGGTCAGGGAACCCGGCGACACCGGGATGACCTGGAACAGGGCGACGATACCCAGTCCGATGGCCCAGGCCTCACCCGCCGGCAGTTCGGGATGGGTCAGGACATAGCCGATCGCCAGCGAGACGGAGACCACCTGAGTGACCGGCAAGGTACAGACATGGACCGCCAAACTCTTGAGGTACCGTTGTATATAGGGGTCGTCGAGCTGGGACAAGATCCGTTCGGCCGCCTCCCCGGTCAGCATCCGCTCCGCCCGGCCCGCTTCGATCATCTCGCGCAGCCAGGTCTCGCGCAGGGGCTGATCGAAGTAGAGCCGCAAGGGACGTACAAAATAGTACGAGAGCCTGTCCCGGAGGTACGCCACCTCGGTTGTCATGCGATGCAGCCCTGCCGGTAAGAGGGCCAAGGGGAGCTGTGCGTACACCAGCGCGGGACGAGCGAGGAGGGCCGAGGCCCGCTCGGGATTGATCCGACCCGCTCGGTGCCACGCGAGGACGGTTTCACAGGCCTTACCGGCCAGGGCCTTGCCGAGATAGCCGCAGTTCGTGAGGAGGCTCTGATAGTGCCGACGCCAGCCGAGATGCCCCCAGGTCTTGCGGAGGAGTATCCCCAAGAACGGCACCAGGCCGAGCAGGAAGAGCCCGAGGCAACGGAAGCGCGAGGCCAGGAGACGCTCGCGGTGCGAGACGTCGAGCTGACCCTCGAGCCACCAACCCCGTGCCGAGGTATCGAGGACCGAGGTCCAGAACGAGGCCCGGTGCAACCGGAAGAGATTGTGGGTGAGATCGAGGCCCCCTTCGCGATACCGTTGCTCGCACTGTTCCAACTCCTTCAACTGGTCCCGCAGGTCCTCGAATTCGTCCGGTCTGGAGGCGATGAACGTCCGAAGGGTCTCGAGGTCCCCGCGATCGAACTGGACCAGGCTCCCGCGGCGCAAGCCATCGAAGATCAGGCCGAAGTCGCCGGGGCTCATGGGCAAGCAGGGGAGCAGCGCCAGGCCTGCGCGGAAATCGACCGCGGTCAACCCCTCCCCGGGGCCGGCTCCCTCGCGCAATCTCTTGAGACAGTTGGGTTGGCTCTTCCACGTGGTCCAGGTATACTGCCGGGCGAACTCGTGGGCGCCCAGTTCGTGGAGCAGCGCCACGAAGCGGTCCATGAACTCCTTCTTAGCGCGGTACTCCGGCGAACCGAGCCGATCTTCCTCTCCACTCCAGCCCCGTTCCCAGCGTCGCAGGAGATCCATGCGGTCATCGACCTCGAGATCCCAGGTGCGCCCTTCGATCCACTCGCTGAGCTCTCCGCACGTCCCCAGGCGTTCGTCGACCAGGGTGGCGTGAATATCGACCACCACCCGCTCGGTACCGAACCGCAACCTGGCCGCGCGCCGTATGAACTTCTGCCACAAGGCTCCGGCCCTGGCCGCGTAGGGGTTGACCTGGAGCTGGAAAGCTCCCTGGAACCCCACGGCATAGAGGGTGTCCCGGAACAGCTTGGAAGCCCCCGAAGGGGGAACGAGGAGTTTGAGAGCGTACTGTTTGCCGACCACCAGGTCCTGCAGGGGAGCTCCTTCGAGGGCCAGGAGGGTGACCCGGTAGACCTGCCCGGCAAAACCACCGCCGATGAAACGATCGAGGTGCAGGGTCGCCTTCGCCTTGCGTCGGCACGCAACCCCGGTGAGCTCGTAGACGAGCTCGGTGCCGGGCTCGTACCGCCGCAGCCGCATCGGCCGGTGCAGCCCGAGTGCTTCGAAGGCCTGGGTACAATCCTTTTCCACCATGGCCTCGCGCTCCATCACGTCACCTCACGTTTTCCGGCAACCTCGTCGACAACGCTCTCCGCGGGGTAGGTCTCGCTGATCGAGAACGTGGCTCCCGTGTAGAAGATGCTGCGCTGGAAATCAAGGTTTTCCAACGTCTTGGGTTGGTCCTGGGGGTGTCCCGCGGGCCGAGGCACAACGAAATCCTGCCACATGGGAGCTATAGGCCTCGAACATCCAGTCCCGGCCGGTGGTGCGGAGCGAGGAGGGACCGCTGCTCCAGTTACCGCCGCGGAGCACCCGGTTGGTAAAGCTTTCTTTATTGACCGGGTCTTGTTCCGGAGCCCTCGCGTAGTACTGGCCATCGTACCAGTCGGCCACGAATTCCCAGACATTGCCCCCGAGATCGCACACCCCCTCTGGGGTGTTCCCCTCGGGTTTGCTGCACACCGGCCAAGTGGTGCCGCGGCCACAACCCAGGCCCTCTTCCCTCGTGGCTAGCACGGCGCGGCGGCAGTCCGGCGGGGAGTCGCCCCAGGGAAATGGCCGGCCCTTCAACCCTCGGGCCGCGTATTCCCATTGGGCTTCGGTCGGCAAGTCCGCCCCGCGCCAAGCGCAATAGGCGGCAGCATCCATCCAATTGAGACAATTGACCGGATGGTCCGAACGATCGGGCGAACCTTCGTTGCAATAGGGTTGTTCCTCACGACGCCGAGGTCTCTTACACTTCCCGGCCTCGACGCAGCGACGGTACTCCGCCACCGTGACTTCGTGACGATCGAGGGAAAAGGGCTGGAGACAGGCCCGATGTACCGGACGTTCGTCCTCGCGCCCCTCGTTCGAGCCCATGTCGAAACATGCCCCCGGTAGCTCGACCTGATCGCTGAGCTTCGCGTGCATCAGCGGCTCGAGGACGGCTTCGAAGAGCAGGGGTTTTTCTTTTCCTTCCCGGAGTTCGAGCCGAGCTTCCTCGAACCCCAAGCGTCTCACCCTGACCGAGCGAGCGCACACGGGGAGGTGCTGTCTGCCCGCAGCCGGCCCCATCCAGGCTCCATCGACGAAGAGGTCGGCGGTCAAACCCGCCCCACTGCCGTCTCGCACCAGGATTTCGAGGACCGAGGTCTTGGCCGCAACTCTCCCGTCGAGGAAGAGACTGCTCCCCGCTTCGAGGTCCACGGTCCACCCGAGGGTCTCATAACAAGCGCTCCCGACGCTCACCGTGTGCGTGCCCGCGGACACGCGCTTCGCCTCGAGCGGAGTGATCCCCGCCTCCTGGCGATCGATGATCACGGTCAGCCCCGGCGGGGTGGAATAGACGTAGAGCGTTCCCAGCGGCGCCCCCGCGGCAGGAACCTCGTCCGAGACCGCGCTCAGTGACAGAAAAGCCCCAAAACAAAGCAGCCCGAACAATGCCTTGCGCGGAGTTGGTGCGTTCATGCGAGCAACCTGAGATAGAGCCAATAGGCAAGGGCAGTACCGATGCAGGCGAGGAACAGCGACGGATAGAAGGTCAAACCCTTGCGCACCAGCAAGGGCAGCACGAGGAAGAACACCAACGAAGGCAGGACCGCCCAGAAGATGTCCAGGGCGAGTGCGGCAGCCTTCTCGGCACCGATCGAAGCTCCCCCCTGTTCGTGGTAGACCCAGCACAAGGCCAGGAGCGAGGTCAAAGGCAACGAGGCCAGCACCGCGGCGAGAGGACCGGAGCGTCGGGTAGCCTCGGAAACCAGGGCGATGATCGCGCCAGAGAGCACCACCTTGAGCAGAAAATACCAGGACATGCTATCACCTCGCTCAATCCCGCACGAGATGGACCTCGCGCTGGGGGAAGGGTATGCCGATGTCGCGTTCGCGGAAGAGGGCGTCGAGCGAGCAATGCACCTGGTGGCGGACCTGGAGCAGGCGTTCGACCCCATCCAGGTACACCCGCAAGGAAAAATCCAGGGAGCTCTCCCCGAAGCGGTTGAACACCACCGAGGGCGCCGGCTCGGCCAGCACGTCCGGAGTTGCGGCCGCGACCTCGAGCAAGGTCTTCTCCACGAGGGCGATGTCCGAACCATAGGCCACCCCGACCTCAATGACCTCCCGCACCACGGGCGAGGACAGGGTCCAATTCACCACCTTACCGGTGATGAACTCCTTGTTGGGGATAATCAATTCCTTTCGATCCCAGTCTTCGATGGTCGTGGCGCGAATGCGGATCTGGGTCACCCGACCGGAGAGGTCCCCGACCGTGACGACGTCTCCGACCCGGATGGGTTGTTCGAAGAGGATGATGATGCCGGAGACGAAATTGCCGAAGATCTCCTGGAGCCCGAAACCCAGCCCGACGCCGAAAGCTGCCACCAGCCACTGGATCTTTGCCCAACTCACCCCGAGCAAGCCTGCAGGAAGGACCACGGCCAGGGTAATGATCAGGTATTGCCCGAGAATGCTCACCGATTGCCGGGCTCCTTCGGATAATGAAAACTTCCTCCCCGCCCATGCGAGCAAGAACTCGGGTAGGCGCCGCCGCAGCAGGAGAGCCCCGCTGGAAATCACAAGGGCGAGTGCCAGATCGAACAAGCTGACCGCCTGCCGGGGCTCGGAACCTACCCCACCGACCGTCCACAGCACCGTCGTCTCCAAGATGTTCAGGGCCGGCAACAGGTCCTTCCAAACAGCATGCACGGCGACCAGGATCGCGAGCAGGGTCAGATAGGAAGCGAGGGGAGCCTCGAACGTGTGCGCCCCGAGGGGATCACGCTGCCGCGTCCCCGGAGGGCCGGCCAGGTCCCGGCGGTACCACCCCTGTCTCAGATGATAGAGGACCACGGCTCGCAGGGTGAACAGACCGGTCATCACGCCGATGGTCACGTGCAAGCGCTGGAAGATCTGGATCGTGGTGTAATAATAGCCGGCGATGGCGAAACCGCCGAGGCCTGCCACCAGAACGATCAACCCCAGGATGGGGAGATACCCGCCGCCGGCTTTCCGGAGGCTCCGGAACCAGCCGGTAGGCTCGAGCCAAGCACAAGCCCCCTTGGGGAAGAAGTAGCGCAGCCCGCCGAGGAAGAGCACCAGACCGAACACGAAGAAGGAGCGACCGAGCAAGCCTCGGAACAGTTCGTCATCGAGGGCTTCAAAAAAGCTCACACCCACATAAAAAGGGACAAAGGCCGTGGTGAAACGCCGCAACGCCGTGGCCGTGAGGTCGAGTTGTTCGGAACTCCAGGAGAAATACCTGCCTCCTATACCTCCCGCTCGGACTGCCTGGAGCAGGAAGAAGATCGGCCACAGGGAGAGCGC
>MGSU01000182.1 GCA_001799195.1 Deltaproteobacteria bacterium RIFOXYA12_FULL_61_11
TGCGTTCGAAGGTCGCGGCGGTCGTGCCCTCCTGCCAGCACGACTCGTCCCATGCGATTGCCTCGAGTTCCGCGAGTGCTTCTTCGCTCGGCCCGAACAGGGGACAGAACGCGCTGGTCGCGCCCCCGCTGCCGAACCCGAACACGCCGAGCAGGATGAAGGAGAGGAGCAGCGTGCACACGCGACTGGTCTTCATGGGAACCCCCGTGAAAACAGAAATAGGACAGAAAAAATCAATGCAACAGCAATACCAATGATAACACAATGAATACTAAGCTAACGTAGGCAGTAAATGAAAACTAAATCGAGGCATTACTTTTGTCAATGCGACAGGGGTGGGGCGCTGCCCCCTCGGTGATCGCGTGAGCGACGCGCTCAGGTGCGCCGCCAGGTCCTGCCGATGCGTTCGATCGTGGCCGGGGTAAGGGGAGCCTCGAAGTAGGCGGCAGCTCCGGCGGCCAGGGCGGAGGGTTCCATGACCGAGGCCGAAGAACACGACAGGGCGAAGATGGTGAGTTCCGGGCGCAGAGCCTTGAGTTGGCAGATGAGGCCGAGGCCATCAGCACCTTGCCCCTCGCCGAGGTGGAGATCGGTGATCACCACCTCGACCGGATGGTTGGCCAGCAACTCCAGGGCTTCCTCGGGACCGGCCGCGGTGAGGATGGCGTGCTCGGAGGTCGCGCGAAAGCGTTGGGCGAGCAGAGTCCTCGTTCCCTCGCGGAGGAGGGGGTCGTCGTCGACGATCAGTAGGGCCGAGGTGGTGGTTGCTCGTGGGGTAGCTTCTGCCAACACCACCTTCGGTAGGGGAGCGTGGCGCATCGGACAGATGCCGGTCGCGAAGTCGCTGCCCCGGGGATGGAGGGGCAGCGTCTGTCCCGGTTCTGGATGGTCGGAGCAGGGCAGGGTGAAGCTGAAGCAGGTTCCGGTTGCGACCGCGCTCTCGACCCAGATCCGCCCGCCGTGGTCCTCGACCACCTTCTTGCAAATGGCCAGACCGAGGCCCGTCCCGCCTGGTTTTCCATGGGTGTAATACGCCTCGAAGAGGTGCTCTTGCACCTCGGGTGGGATCAAGCTGTTGCTGTTGGTGATGGAGAGGCGCATCCAGTGGCCGGGGGTATCCGGCAAGGCCTCGCTCGCAAGGTGGATAGTACCCGTGCCGTGCATGGCCTCGACCGCGTTCGCAAGGAGGTTGATGAATAGGCGCAGGATCTTGGTCTCGTCGACGTAGGGAGTGAGCCGAGGGGTGAGGTCGTAGGCGAGGGTTACCTGGCCGGGGTGGGTAGTGAAAACCTCGGTGGCCGCGGTCGAGAGGAGGTCCTGGAGATTGCAGGGCTTCTGGTGCAGGTTGCCGGTGGAGGCAAACTGCAGGACCTCAGAGAGCATGGTCTCGATCCGCTTCCCACTCTGCTCGATTGCGGTCTGCCAACGCGGGAGGAAATTGGGGTCACTACCTTGCTCTGGCAACAAGGTAAAGAAAGTGCGCATGGCCGCGAAGGGTTTGCGGAGGTCATGAGCGAGCATGGCCGAGGTTTTGCCGATGGCCGCGAGCTTGGACTGCTCTTGCAAGGAACGGGTGAGGTGGCGGAAATCGGTTTGGAGGTCGGCGAGTTCTTTGATGTTGGGGGGAGGTTCCTCGGGCCTCAGGAGGCGTTGGATCGGGCCGACGAGTTCCTTGCCGAGATGGCGATGGAAGCCGTGGAGCACCAGCAGAATATAAGCAAAGAAGCACAATAATAATAACGAATAGGGCCCCAGCATGACGAGATAATCAAGTGCGGGGTAGTCGAGCACCAGTTCGAGTTGGCGGGTGGACTGATGGAGCGGCGCGCGGATGCGGAGGGTTGTCAAAGATAGGGGCTCGCGACAATGGTCGCCGAGGTCGTAGAAGGCGACCCGAAGCGCCCCGGTACGGTCGCAAATGGCCAAGAAGGTTGCCCGGTAATGACTGCGGAGCAATTCCGCGTGTGCGTTCATGGAGGTCTGGTCGCGGCGATCGTATTGCATCCCCAGGGCAAGGGCGTCATCCAGGATCTCTTCTTCGCGTTGCTGGTGCCACTTCCGACCGAGCATGGCCGAGAGGAGGAGTTGGAAGCCGAGGGTCACGAGCATCAGGACGAGGATCTTGCGGTTGATCTTGGCGCTGAACCACGTTTGGATCGAAGGTGCGTTTGACTGTGTCACGAACCCACTCCTTGGCGTTGTTGCGGATCGGTTTCCGACCAGCAACCGGGGTCTTTGGCGTGAAAATGCCCGTGCTCGGCATAGGCCGCGTTCTGATCTCCGCCAGCGCAGCGGGAATAGGTGGAACATTGTCGGCACGCGTCGACGGGTTCAGTGCGAAGGGCTTCGAACTCGGGTGAGAAATAGAGAGATCTCAGGTCGTGCTCGAAGATGTTGCCCAGCACGAGACCGAGACGGCTCGTCGGACGCAGTCCGCCATCCGGTTGCACGGTGAGTCCGTAAAAACCCTGGCCGAATTGCCCGCCGGCTTTGGGCTCGAGGAGGTGCATCAAGGGAAGGCCACGGTTGGTGGTGAGACCAATGCGGTTGGAGGCCTCCAGGATAGCGCAATAGGCTCGGCGGAGAGCTTCGCCGTGCAAGGGGGTGCAGGCCGGATCGGCGGCAGGTCCCGAGGCGCGGCCGGAGGGGATGAGACGGCAAAAATCCATGGACCTCGCACCGAGCCGTCTTGCCAGGAGGAACATGGCCTCGATACCATCGGCGTTGTGGTGCGAGAGCGTGCATTGCAGTGAGAAGGGAACTTTGTGCATCCGCAAGATGGAAGCCCCCCGGCAGGTTGCCTGGAAGGAGCCAGCGCCTCGAACCCGGTCGTGACTGGGCTCGTCCCAACCATCGAGGCTGAGCTGCACTGTGGCTCGGTGCTGGTGCAGCAACCGTGCGCGCTGCTCGTCGAGCAGTGTTCCGTTGGAAAGGACGCTGAGTTCGCAGCTCGGTACAAGCTCTTGGGCCAGGTTCAAGAAACGTTCGAACCAGGGTAGGAGGAGGGGTTCTCCGCCGGCGAGAGCGACATGGGACCTCGTAGCGAGGAGTGTGGTCAGCTCGGCGAACTGGAGGAGGATCCTGCGCCACTGTTCCGGTCCGAGTTCCTCGACTGCGCGAGGAGGGCCGTCGCCGAGATAACAGTGGCGGCAGCGCAGATTACAGCGCCAGGAGGGTTCGCATTGCAGGGTAAAGATGCGCTCGTGTGTCGCTGCGGAGGCGATAAGCCAACTTTGAGCTCGATCCAAGAATTTTGTCCACCAGTTCGTCCTCGCGACGCTCATGACAAGCATCACCTCCAGGAATAGTTTTGGAGGAAGAACATGCTTGCCCCGCGACCTTTGAAGGTGAGCTTACGGTGGTTGTAGAGCATGGAAGCGCTACTGTAGCCGAGGTGTATTGCTGGAACTTCAGAATAAATTGCTCTATTTACCTCTTGATATGCGTTGTGTAATTCTTCGAAGTTGAGTAGACTTCTTGCCTTTTCAATGGAATATTGCACGTTGGTACCCTCAAGAGATTGCCTCGCCAGGGCGCCATGTGTTCCGAAGAGATGATATAAACCATCCGGATCATCACATCCAATACCTACACTACGATAGTAAAAATCCCATGGATCATTGAGTGTCTCAATATTTTTATATTCTTGATAAGACAAGATCCTTGATGCAGGTGTTATCGCAATGCCTAATTGCTGGAGAAATAGAGCAACAAAATCGTGGAATCGGCTGTTTTGATCTACTCCTTTGAAAATGAACAATGGTTTTCTGTTAATGGTTTCAATAAGTTCATGTATTTCGTCATTCGTTATTGCTGTTAATTCAACAATGTCTTGTTCTGAAAGGCGCCCCGGTTGGCTTGGCAAAAAGAATTGAATATCAGTTTTTGTTTTATATTTTTCAAATTCTTGCAGTTGATTAATATTAGAATAAAAGTACCTCTGGAAAAGTTGTCTTGTGTGTATATCTGAAAGAACATTATTACCTTTTGTATTTATAGTAAGAAATAAGTGCGTATCAATTTTCCCGGGAATTTCTTCGTATCGATTTGTAAAACCATTTGATTTGTTTTTGCAAATATTGGAAGGTGAAACAAATGGGGGGATAAGTATCATGTCATACGCTTCTTCACAAATGGCGGTTTCGAAACTGTTGCGATCAAGAATATCAATTTCAATTGTTTCAATAGAAGGAGCAGGTAAGTAATAAGGATTCTTTTGTAAGGATATATGTTGTTCAGTGACTTTTGAAAAGCAGAAGGGACCAGTTCCGAGATGTTGGCCTTGTAATCCAATTTTAAAAATCGAATACCTGATCCCGCTTATTTCCATGAGGATATCTCGGTAGGGTCGTTCAAACTCAAAGATTAGAGTACCAACGTCTGGAGTTTTAATACCAACAATGTCACCACTATGTTCGAAATCCATAAAACCAACTAATGCATATAAAACATCTCTAGTTGCTTGGTTTTTATAAATTGGGGTCTGACGCAGGGATTCAAGCATGGATTCTTTATACAAGAAAGAACTAATAGGGGAACCGTCGGAAAATCGTTTATCAAGGTTGAGCCAGAAAGTGACCTGTCGTCGGTCTTCACTAACTCGCCATTCTTTTGCAATACCAGCAGAGTAAAAACCATTTCCATTATCAATGGTAAGGGGTTCAAAACCTGCTGACAATAAAATATCAGCAAGAGCTGTCGATTGACGAGCAGGTTTCAATTCCCCAAGTAACCCGTGAACCGCATAGTGTAAAGTCCGCTGGTTGTTGGGCATTATTTCATCACCTTTTGAAAAAAAGGAATAATATATTGTGAACAGGGCAATAAACCCAGTTATAAGTGAAAAGAAAATGATGAATAACTTATTTTTTATTGTGATTACTCCAGTCGCTAATGGACCCTCGTGCATCGGAAATTCCTGTCTGTTCAGCTTGAACAAACACCTGCAATGCCTGCAACTGGAATGGAAGTAATACAAGGATGGAAATGACTGCCCTGGCCAAGAAGCTACGCATATATCCCCCCTGGTAGTTTCCATGGTCACTAACACCGGCGAACCACCTCATAGCAGAAACGCGGGCTGTGGTCAAGAGGTCCACATCGCAGCCGCGGGTGGTTCTTTGTGCCTCAGCGGCAGGCTTTCAACTTCTAGGCCACGGGTACTTGGTGGTCGGTGTCGGAAAAACAAAGAGATAGAATCGTGAAGCAGCATGCGATTCGGGAAACTGAATTGCGGGATAGCCTGTTAAGCTATTGGAAAAGTAGATTCAATTCTCACTATCAAGTTGCAACTCATTATGAGAAAGAGGATTCGATAACCCGAATCTTTTCGATGGTTCGAATTCGACAAGCGGGACTGTGCGGTACGGTTAGGAGGAGGTGTAGTCGTATTATCTCCGCTTTGGCTTCGCCTTCTTCTCCACATCCGACGAAGCGTCGTCGTCGTCCTCGTCGTCCTCGTCCTCGTCGGCGAGTTCGTCGAGCGCCTCGAGGATCTCAACGAGCTCGTGCCGGTAGAGGCGCAGGTTGTCGCCGAGGCTGCGCTCGAAGGCGTCGTCGACCGGTTTACCGTGCGGGGCAAGGTCGTTGAGCCGCGGTTCGAGTTCCTTGACGAGATCCTTGGCTTCCGCGACCTTGCGGTCCTTGCTCAGGAAGGCCTTGGGTACGAGGGTTTCACTGGAGAGGAGCCCGATCGCCGCGAGGCGGGTTTCGAGGTTGTAGCGTGGGCGGTGGAGTTGAATGGTAAAGCCTTCCTTGGGAAGTTTTTTCTCGTAGATCTCGGCTGCCTCGGCCCCGAGGACCTTGCCGACGAGGGCGTAGATCTCGGTGAGGTACTCGTCGGGATAGATCGGAGCGATGGTCATGGTCGAGAGCTTGGCGAGGAGCAGGGCCGCAAGTTTGTGGTTGAGATCATCGAAGACCACCTCGCCGAGGGCCTTGGCGTGATCACGCTCGGCCTGCGACAGAGCGGTTTGGAAGGCCTCGGAGCGCAGGTAACGGGTGTACTTGTCCTTGAGCTGGGGGATGGGCAGGAAGGTGAAGTCCTTCATCCGCTTGTCCTGCGGCAGGAGCCGCTCGAAGACCTTTTTGTAGCCGCCGAGGGATCGGATGGTCCGCTTGACGAAATCCACGCTCTGGCGCTGCCAGCGTTGGGGATCGACCAGTTCCGGGGTCTGCCCCTTCTCGAGCGCTGCGAGGTAGAGGCGTTCGGGCAACAAATGGTCGAAGAAGCGGAAGCCGATGGTCTTGGTGAAGGATTTCGCCAAGTTGTCGGCGACCTGTTCCCGGCCGATCGATTGCAACTGCACGGAGTTCATCGAGGTTTCTTTGAGGGTGAGCAGGTCCTCGGCCAGGCGGTAGGGCATCATGGCCAAACGTTCCCACATGGCCTCGAGGTCGTGGAGGATCACGTTGGGGCTACCGTCGCTGCGTTCGCAGTCGATGGTGCTACCGACATGCCCGTCGGTACAGAAGCGCGGGGGCGAGAGCTGCTCGGGGGTTACCTCTTCTTTTTGATAACCCCAGGTGATGGCGACCCGGTCGTATTCGAAGGTCGCGGCGTTGCCCAAGATGTGTTCGCCGGCCAGGACATCCTCCCGGAAGTCCAAATAATCCATGACCGAGCTGGTGACCGGGGCGTTGGACGGGCGTTTCCCCTCCATCATGGCGAAGAACCCGGCCTTTACCCCCTGGTAATCGAGCTGGCTGGCCAGGGAGCCGGCGAAGTTGTGCCGCAGCCCGAGGACGTGTCCGAGTTCGTGGGTCAGGACCGAGGTCAGGTAGGCCTGCGCGATCCGTTCATCCGACTCTCTGGCGTCGTCTTCTTGGCTGAGCAGGTCGAGCACGGCCAGGTCGGCGTCGGCGCCGAGCTCATAGTCGCACAGGTGCTGGGTCTCGAAACCGGAGAGAGCCAGTTTGGAGTGACGGGCTTGCTCATGGTGCGTCTCGCGGTGGTGCAGACGCCGATAGAGGTGACGCAGGGCCTCCCTCGCGCCGGTGGTGAAGACCGAGGGCAGGAAGACTCTGGCATTGAGGAGCTCGCCGCTGACCGGGTCGGCCATGAAGGTGGCGAAGGCCGCTCCGGCCTCGTCGTTGCTGGCCCAGTGCAGGACGTTCAGGTGCGGGGCGAGCAGATCGGTGCCCTGCTCGGCCCGGACGAAGGAGAAGGCGTCCTTGCCGAGAAGCTTCTGCGTGATGCGGTTCCAATAGCCGAAGGAGGCCGCGAGCACGGCGTCGTACTCGTGCGGGAAGGCCGGGTCGACGGTGAAGGTCACGGGCAAGGTCGCGGGGTTCCAGCGCATGGCGTGGATGATCTGCCGGCCGGTCGCGGGTTCGAGCTGGAGGGGGGCCTCGAAATAGCCAATACGGTGCTGATGGGTGGTCAAGCGGCCCCGGTAGTCGAGGTTGGCCAGGTAGGGGCGGAAGTAGTAATTGACCTGGAAGGTCAAGCGCAGGCCGACCTCTCGGGCGCCCAGGCCCACGAGCTGTACCTGGTGTTTGATCCAGGCGTGGGTGCGGGTGTTCTGCAGGGCCTCGATATAGCTGTTGTCGATGCCCAGGGCGAGATCGGCGCCGATGCCCAGGTCTCCGACTCCGTCATCGGTGGCCGTGTAGTTCTCGGTGAGATAGAGCGCGCGCATGCCCGCGTCGAAGTCGAAGACCACGAAGCTCTTCGTCGAGCTGAGGATAGCGAAGCTGGCCAGCAGCTTGCCCTGCGGCAGCTCGGAGTTGACCACGTGGCCGGTGGTGTCTTCCAGGAGTACCAGTTTGCCGCCGCGTTCCACGAAGCGTACCAGTTTGTTGCCGAGGAACTCGGGGCTGGGGTCCGGCAGGGCCGAGACCATGAGGGTGGAGAGGAGCAGGGGTTGATCGAGGTGGTCCCGCCGTATCGCGACGTACTTGCGGTTGTCCCAACGCTTCAGGCCGAGCAGGGAGACTGCCTTGGAGGCCAGGTCTACACCGCTCCCGCGGGTGACGACTGCCGGGCTGCCAAGTCCGGTGAAGAGCTGTGCGCGATCCTCCGCGGCTTGTCCGAGGGTGGTGACGAGGAGGAAGACGAGTGCGATGAGATGGGTCATGGCGTTCCCCCAAAGGTGTGTTTGCGGGGCTCTCCCCCGCGTACGAGCTGACCTCCCGTAGCATATTCTTGCCGAGAAGTCATCCGGAATAGTGGGAGAGGGTTGCTCGCGTCGAGCGGAGTCAGGTCTCGGAGAGGCCGAGGCGACGTTTGTGTTGGCGGAGCATCATCCGGCGCACGGTCAGGCCGAGTTCCCGGTCGCGCTCGAGCAAGGGCGCCACGGTGCGTTCCACGCGCTGCACGACCTCGCGAGGAAGTCCGGTGGGGGTGGCTTTGTAGGTTTCCTCGGGTTCGAAGTGTTGCCGCTGCGGCAGCGTGGGTAGGTCGGCGAGCGGTTTAACCGTGCTGCGCAGGCCGGTGATCCCGAAGACCGGATGGCAACGCTGGAGCTTGGCGAGGAGATCGTGGCGCA
>MGSU01000183.1 GCA_001799195.1 Deltaproteobacteria bacterium RIFOXYA12_FULL_61_11
AAACTGAGCAACCGTCTCAAGATCGCCCGCGTCGTCAACGGAGACCTGACCCAGGAACAGTTGGCCAACGAGGTTGGCTGCTCCAGGCAGACCATCAATTCCATCGAGAAGGGCCGCTTCGTGCCCTCGGTGGAGCTCGTGCTCAGGATCACCCGCCGACTGGGAGTGCGCGTCGAGGAGGTCTTTTTTCTGGAGGAGGAAGTATGATCGACGCTACCGTGCTGCTCAGGAGCTTCGTCTTCGCCTCTGCCCTGCTCTACCTCCTGGCTGACTGGAGGGATCGCAGACGCCTCCAGGACGAGCGGGAACAGTTGATCAAGCTCAAGGCAGGCACCGTGGTGCAGAACCTGTCGGTGGCGGTGGTGGTTTGCGCCACGGTGTATTACATGCACAATCCCCGGGTGGATGCGATCTACCTGATCGTCGCTGTCGCCGGCAGTCTCATCTACGGCAACCTGCTTGGTTCGTGGTGGTACCGGCGCAGGCTGTGACCGCGCCTTGCGGCTTTCTTCGGAACTCCTCGATCATCTTCGCACAGAAGGATGCACGCCATGAAACAAAAACTCTGGAACTATTGTGGCAGTCCAAGGGCCCGGAACGACGTAATCTTCTTGATTGTCTTGTTGTGCCTGCACAGTTCGGTCTTCGCTTCCTACCTGGTTCCCACGGGATCGATGCAGCCGACCCTTCGCGAGGGCGAACGGTTCTTCGCCAACAAGCTGGCCTATCGCTTGAAGTTGCCCTTCACCAAGACAACCCTTTTTCAATGGGCCGAACCCGAGCGCGGCGATATCATCGTGTTCAAGTATCCCCGAGATGAAGCACAGACCTTCACGAAGCGCGTCGTCGGCCTTCCCGGAGACCGCCTCGAGCTTCGGGAAAAACGCCTGCTGATCAATGGAGAAGCAGTGGAGACCCGCTGGTTGGGGCAGCGCGGGGAGTATCGCGTGGCCGAAGAACGGTTCGGTGAGACGACCCATCTCGTCCGGCAATTGCCCCTCGAGACCCCCTTCGATACCGTCCGGGAACTGACCGTTCCGCAGGGCATGCTGTTTGTGCTCGGCGACAATCGCGATCGTAGCGCCGACAGCAGGAGTTGGGGCTTCGTGCCGCTGGAAAACGTGGACGGCCGGCTCGTGCTGCGCTGGTTCTCTTTCGAGGAAGGGAGTTGGTGGCCCGACTTCGACCGGCTGGGCCTCTTGGAGTGAAGGGAAGCATTTCTCCGAAAATCGGGTATCATGGGGATCTTGGCACAGCTCAGCGGTGATCCCGATGTACGATGTCCCCCTGACCCTCGGTGTCGAGGAGGAGTACCAGATCATCGATCCCGAGACGCGGCGCCTGACCTCCTACGTCCAACAGATGATCGACCGCGGTCGGGTGGTCCTCGGCGACAAGGTCAGGCCCGAGTTCATGCAGTCGCAGATCGAGGTCGGCAGCAAGATCTGCAACAACGTCAAAGAGGTACGAGAAGAACTAGCCCACCTGCGGCGCAACGTCGCGGCCGTGGCCGGAGAATACGGTCGGGTCATCTGCGCGGCCTCCACCCACCCCTTCTCATCCTGGCGGGAACAGGACATCAGCACGGGCGAGCGGTACAAGATTCTTGAAGAGAACATGCAGGAGGTGGGGCGGCGCCTCCTCGTCTTCGGCACCCACGTCCACGTCGGGTTCGGCACCGAACCCCCGGCCTTGGACCTGCTCATCGACGTGATGAACCAGGTCCGCTATTTCCTCCCGCATTTGCTCGCCCTGACCACCAGCTCCCCCTTTTGGCACGGCCGGGACACGGGCCTCAAGAGCTACCGCAGCATCGTCTTCGAGAGCTTGCCGCGCACCGGTATTCCACCGGTCTTTACTTCGTTCCGCGACTACCGCGAGTTCGTGGACCTCCTGGGCAGAACCGGTTTCCTGGGCTTCCGCGAGGACGGCAAGGTCGACCACACCAAGATCTGGTGGGATGCCCGGCCGCACCAGAGCTACGGCACCCTGGAAATTCGCGTGACCGACATGTGCACGACCATCGACGAGGCGGTCTGCGTGGCCGCGTTGGTCCAGGCCATCGTGGCCAAGCTATTGCGTCTGCGCCGCGAGAACCGGAGCTGGCGGGTGTACCGTTCCGAACTGATCGCCGAGAACAAATGGTTCGCGGTGCGCTACGGCCTGGACGGCCGGATGCTGGACTTCGGCCGCTCGAGCACGGTGGGCCTAGGTGAGCTGACCCTCGAGCTGCTCAACGACCTAGCCGAAGAGATCGATGAATTGGGGATCCGCCCCGAGGTCGAGCACGTCCACGTCATCCTGGCGCGAGGCACCAGCGCCGACCGACAGCTCGCCGTCTTCCGCGCCGCCCTGGAGGAGAGGGCGACCCCTCGCGAGGCCCTCTTCGCCGTCGTCGATCACCTGATCGCGGAAACCATGACCGGGGTGGCGCAGGAGGCAGGCAAGGCAGACGGGGGCTGCGTGACGGCTCTCTGAACGTAGTCCCTGAGACGAGAAAACCTCGAGAAAAGAGTTGCCCTCGTCCTCCCCTTCCGCGACCATGGCAGGGAAAAGGTTTCGACGACAGGAGAAGAGCTTGAACATTCTGGATTGGACCATCGTGATCGCCTATTTCGCCGGGATGATCGGTCTTGCTCTCTGGTTGGGGCGTACCCAGGAGAACGGCAAGGACTACTACCTCGGTGGGAATAGCCTGTCCTGGTGGAGCATCGGTATCTCGACCATGGCCACCCAGTGCTCGGTCAATAGCCTGCTCGGCGCGCCTGCCTTCGTCATCGCGGTCGGAGGCTTGCTTTGGCTGCAGTACGAGATCGCCATGCCCCTGGCCATGATCGGAGTCATGGTCTTCCTCCTGCCGTTCTTCCGCAGACAGAACGTCATTTCGGTCTACGAATACCTCGAACGGCGTTTCGGCATCGGCACCAGGACCCTCCTCTCGATCACCTTCCAATTCTTCCGGGCCTTTGCCACCGGCGTCACGGTCTACGGTACCTCCCTGGTCGTCGAGAAGCTCATCGATATGCCCTTCTGGCTGGCCGTGCTTATCCTCACCGGCGTCACCATCGTCTACGATTTCTTTGGCGGGATGAAAGCCGTGGTTTTCTCGGACCTCATCCAGATGGCCATCCTCTACAGCGGTATCGTCCTGGCCCTCTTCTTCGCCGTCGACGCGGTCGGTGGCTGGAGCGAGGTCTTGCGGAACTTCCCGGCCGAGAAATTTCGAGGGCTCAGCTTCGAGGGTCATGGCCTCGGCGACAATCACACCTTCGCCTTCCTCCCCATGCTCCTCGGCTGCTTCTTCCTCTATATGAGCTACTACGGTTGCGATCAGACCCAGGTCCAGCGCGAGTTGGCCTCCAAGAACCTCGACGACACCAATCTCTCGCTGTTCATGAACGGCCTGCTCCGCTTTCCCCTGGTCGTCACGTACTGTCTTCTCGGGGTTGCCATCGGGGCCTACCTCTCTTTGCACCCCGAGTTCCTCGAGTTGTTGCGCCCGGCACCGGGGCTCGAGGCGAACTACAACCTGGCCGTACCGGTGTTCGTCTTGCATCATTTACCTCACGGGGTGATCGGGTTGATCATCGTGGCCCTCTTCGCCGCCGCGATGTCCTCGTTGGATTCGACCCTCAACTCGCTGAGCGCGACGACCATGCAGGACCTCGTGCAGCGTTTTTGGCTCCATCACCCCGAGCCGCGGACAGAACTCCTGCTCTCGCGCCTCACCACCCTGTTCTGGGGCTTGGTCTGTGGAGCATTCTCCTTCGTCGTCGGCAACTTCTCGGCCTCGATCATCGAAGCGATCAACATGATCGGCTCCCTGGTCAACGGTTCGATCCTGGCAGTCTTCCTCCTGGCCATCTTGACCCGTCGGACCAACGGCTTCGGCGCGGTCTTCGGCTTCTGCCTGGGGCTTGCCTTCAACTTCTATCTATGGTTGTACCAGCCCGAGGTCTCGTGGTTGTGGTGGAACGTCTTCGGTTGCGTGCTCGGTTTCTGCGGTGGCTATCTGGCCAGTTTCCTCCGTCCCGCCCCGAGCTGGGATACCATCGAGGACCTGGTTTTCCACCGCAACGCCCGGGACTTCTTCCACTATCGCAGGGCCTGGCCACGCTACCACGCCGTCCTGGCCCTCTACGCGGCAGTACTCGTCCTCGCCTGCGCGGGTATGCGCTACCTCCCACAACTCGCAGAGTGAAGCGTGAAACTCGGCGTCATCCATTCCCAGCTCGGCATGCTCGATGGGGTGTCCATCGTGGCCTCGCAGATCCAGCAGGCCCTCACCAGGCACGCGGGGTTCTCAGACGGGGATTTCGCCTACCTCGCCGGCAAGGGGCAAGGCCTACCCAGCCTGACGATCGCTCCGCTCCTGTGGCATCGCCATTCGGAGAACCTCTTTTTTCTCGAGCATTTCTCCTCCGAACCGCCCCCGGGGGACCTCGCCTCCCGGCTCGAGGCGGCGGTACGATCCGCCACGGGGATCTTCCAACGCTGGTTCACGGAAATAAACCCCGATGTCGTGCTCGTGCACAACGCCTGTCACCCAACCAATCTCATCCTGGCCCTCGGGTGGTCGGCCTGGTTGGCTTCCCGACGGCGCCAGGGATTGTCGAAGCCGCGCTACGTGGTCTGGTGGCACGATTCCCACCTCGAGCGGGAGCGGTTCTCCCGACCCTCGACCCTGCTCCGCTCCAAGCTGGCAGAGGGAGTTCCCGGTCCCTTGCTCGACGCCGTGGTCTGCATCAACAGCGGCCAACCCCCGCTTGTGCGGCGTTACCTCGAGGACCTCGGGGTGCCTTCCAGCGTCAGGGACGAGATCTTGTCCCGCTGTCGCATCATTCCCAATACCGCAGAGATTCCCGAGCGTTGGCCGAACAATGCGTCGCTCGGGCCGCTGCGGCCTCGCCCCCGGCCGGCCTGGGAGGAGTATCTCGAAGCATTGGGGGTTACCCCCTGGCTGGGGTCCCTTAGCAAGAAGCCCGAGGAGGTCGTGCTCCTGCTCCAGCACACCCGTATCGTCCGCCGCAAACGGCTGGATACCGCGCTCGACCTGGCCTATCGACTCGCGGAAGCCCTGC
The DNA here is from genome assembly GCA_001799195.1 of Deltaproteobacteria bacterium RIFOXYA12_FULL_61_11. Lineage (GTDB taxonomy): Bacteria > Bdellovibrionota_F > JAHFAK01 > YA12-FULL-61-11 > YA12-FULL-61-11 > YA12-FULL-61-11. The sequence goes on from MGSU01000183.1 coordinate 5,082, forward strand.
ACTCCCGGGGAGGCCGGCGCGCCGTGGCCTTGCTGGTCTCCGGCAACTCCGGCGATGAACTCGACCCCTATCTCGAGGAAATCCTGACCGAGCATGCTCGCCGCAAGGCTTCTTCGGCGGCCGAGGTCGGCTTGTTCCTGGCAGAAACCGCTGATCGGGCAACACTGCCCTTCGACGAGTTCCCCGGCCTAGTGGCTTCCCGGGGCGGTCTCGGGGTCTACTGCAGCGAACTCGAGGGGTATGGCAACAACCTCTTGGAAATGATCGCCTGGGGCCTTCCCGTGATCGTCAATCGCTATCCGGTCTTCGTCTCCGATATCGCCCCCCTGGGCTTCCGTCTGGTCGAACTGACCGCCAATCTCGTCACCGAGGAGACCCTCGCCTCGGGTCTGGCCTTGCTCGATGAGTTTTCCCACCGCGACGAGGTCGTCCTGCATAATCTCGAGCTCCTGGAGCGGCATTGCGGACACCGGATCATCGCCGACCTGCTCGGACCCCTGCTTCGGGAACTGGCATGAAACGCGAGTACATCCGTGAGCATTTCGCCCTCCTCTACGGTATAGAGCGCGCGGAACTCCTGACCGGACGCCTCACTACCCTGCTCGCCCGGTATGGTACGCACCTCGCGTCCGAACCCTCTGCGCCCTCGCTCGAGAGCGGCCCCGTCCTGATCTGCTACCCAGACCACGTGCGGGCCGAGCACGAGACGCCGCTGCGCACGCTCGCGCGTTTCCTGGGCAAGCACCTGGCCGGATTGATCAGCACCGTCCATCTGTTGCCCTTCTATCCCTCTTCCTCGGACGATGGCTTTTCGGTGATGGACTATCGCCAGGTGGACCCCTCCCACGGTAGTTGGGAGGATTGTACGGCGCTCGGCCGAGATTTCCGTCTGGCCTTCGACCTAGTGCTGAATCATGCCTCCAGCCAGAGCGCCTGGTTCCAAGGTTTCCTCTCCGGGGACCCACGCTATGCGGGTTTCTTCCTGACCGCAGAGCCGGACGAGGACCTACGGCTCGTGGTCCGTCCACGCAGTCACCCTTTGCTCACGCCCTTCAGGACCGACCGGGGGCTCATCCACCTCTGGACCACGTTCAGCGCGGACCAGATCGACCTCGATTTCCGCAATCCGGAGGTCCTGTTCGAGTTTTTCGATATCCTCCTCGGGTATATTGCCCGGGGAGCGCGCGTCCTGCGTCTGGATGCCGTGGCCTTCATGTGGAAGGAAGCCGGGACTCCCTGCTTGCACCACCCGAAGACCCACGCGATCGTCCGACTCCTGCGGGCCGTGGTCGAGGCCACGGGCACCGACACCGTGCTGCTCAGCGAGACCAATGTGCCGCACCACGAGAACCTCACCTACTTCGGACGAGGTGATGAGGCCCACCTGATCTACCAATTCGCCCTCCCCCCGCTATTGGCCCATGCCTTGCTCAGGGGCACGGCCTCGGTGTTGCGCTCCTGGCTGGAAACGACCATCGTGGGAGTGCCGCCCGGGTGCAACTTCCTCAACTTCACGGCCTCTCATGACGGCCTCGGGGTGCGTCCGTTGGAGGGCTTGCTACCCAAGTCCGAGCTGGATTTCCTCGTCGGAGAGACTCAGCGGCGAGGGGGAGGGGTGTCGAGGAAAACCAACACCGATGGGACCTCCAGCCCCTATGAATTGAACCTCACCTACCCAGATTTGTTGGCCCTGGAAACCTCGTCCCGTCACCGCCGGTTCCTGCTCTCCCAGGGCCTGTCGCTTTCACTCCGCGGAGTTCCGGCGATCTACCTGCCCTCGCTCTTCGGTATCGGCAACGACCGGGCCGGCGTGGAGGCGACCGGCAGGGCGCGGTCGATCAACCGCCGCAAGTTTCCGCTGGGAGAACTCGAAGCACTTACCTATCATGAGCCCTACCTCTCGTACCGCCGCATGCTCGAACTGTATGCTCGAACCGATGCTCTCCACCCCGAAGCTTCGCAACACCTCCTGCCCTCCCCGGCCGAGGCTCTGTGGTTCGAACGAAGAGCCCCCGGCAACAGCGGTCCTTTGCTGGTCGCCGCCAATTGCGCGGGCCACCCCGTCGAGCTCGAGTTGCCTGCCGGTCGCTGGACCGACCTCTTCACCGGGCAGGTCCATGGTTCAGGACGCGCCCGCGGGTTCAGGCTCGAGGGCTACGGTTTGAGCTGGCTGGTGCCGTTCGTCCGCGACTGACGAGGTGACGTTACTTCCCTTCGAACACCGAGAGGTCGAGAGGCTGGTCCTGACCGCAGAAGCGGTAGACAGGGAAGATCGGGATGATGTCGATGGGCACGTCGGTGAGACCGGCGACCGTACCTTCGAGGTCCGGGGTGGGCTTCCCGTACTGCTCGAGGAAGGCTCCGAGTTCTTCGGGGGTTCCGGTGGCCTGCAGACCGACTAGGCGGTCGAGCAGCTCGGCGATCACGGCCTCTCCGCCCTCGGGATGGAGCTCGTAACGCCCTGCGGCGTTGACCTTGATGACCTGATGTTCTGTCAACCAATTGAACTTGATAAGGTTTGCCCGTCCGTGAGCCTCATGCATACCGAAACGGATGGAACGGAACAGGCCCCCCACCACGGTCGACCAGAGTTGGCGTTGGTCGAAACGGGGGATGCCGTGCCGGCCGCCCATGGTCAGGAGCAGGTGGAAGGACCCGACATCCGCTTTGGCTTCCTCGATCGGGGTGTGGTGCCTGGCACAGGCCACGTTGACGGAGCGGCCGTCGGCGCGATAGGCAGGGCCGAGCCCGTGGACGATCTCGTGCAGCAACACGAACATGAAATAGGCGTCGAAGCTGGTCGCCCCCTGTTCGGCGAGGACCCGGTCGGCGATGACCTTGGAACAGGTGTCGAACTTGGCCCGCATCACGTTGCGGATCATTACCTGTTTCCAGCCGACATTGCCGCGCACCCCTGGATCATTGGGGAGGTTGAAGGCCGAAGCCAGGATCCCGGCGTACCCGTCGCCCGCGGCCAGCAGTTCGTCGACCACGACGATCGGGGCCATGCCGCCGAGCGCAGGCCTGGACCCTGAGGGACAGAGGATAGAAGCGGCGAAGGTCGGCAAGGCTGCCTCGATGGCAGCCAAGTTCCGTCCTGCCTCGGCGTTGACCGCGAGGAGCATCGCCTCGTACGAGGCCTTCACGCCGAGCACGCCGTCATCGTAGACCTCGAAGGGGCCGATCACGACCTCGAGGGGAGAATCGATCAGCCGGACCCACGCCTCGTCGGCCACGGGGTGACGATCGTCGAGCAAGCTCGATGCGCGCACGTCCAGGTACGAGCGCAGCCCTTTGTGTTTGATCTTCGCGGCGGCGCGACGTAGGGCAGCCGCTGCTCGGCCCAATTCTTGAGCATAGACTTCC
>MGSU01000184.1 GCA_001799195.1 Deltaproteobacteria bacterium RIFOXYA12_FULL_61_11
GGCGAGATCCAACGCATCGAGATCTACAAAACCTCGCTGATCACCCCACCCGCCACACGAGCAATTCCTTCCAATGACGGGCGCAAGACCGAAGCCCCTAGTGCCCTCGGATATCTCGAGCCTACCCCGGCCAACGGCCAGGACGCCTTCAGCCCCCTGCTCGATGCCAAAGGCTCTCATCTCAAGGCGCAAGCCTTGACGAACGACCTCGGCGCCGTCGTGCTGGCAGCCTTCACCGCTCGCACTGAGCGACCGCCCTTCGACCACCGGTGTTACACCAATGCAATCTGGATCGTCCCCGTGGCAGTAGAAAGTCTTATAAAACAATACAACGACTTGTACCTTGTTGACCTGCGCTTCATCTTCCCGGTTTCCATGCAACCGCGCAACCTCCAGGTCGGCCTCATCCCCCTAGATGCCGAGGGGAACGCCGATCCTGCTTCCGAAGTCCTACTCAGCCCCAATGATGAACAAGGAGGCTGGGGTAAGGCCAATGGGATCGATCACTCGGCCTACAGTGTTTCCGGCTATCTCCAGGGTAAAACCGGCAATCCGTCCGGTAAATACATTTTCTATCTCAAAGACCCGCACGACCTGTTCGGCAATCGCCTCAATTCCGTGGCCTCGATCCTCTCCGACGGCAAGTGAGTGTCCTCGCCAAAGCCCTCACCGTCTCCACACTTCTCTACTCTTCCTCGGCAGAGTCCTTGGCCCCACTTCGTACCAACGACCTGGGACTTCGAGGCCCCACTGCGACTTCACTGGGAGCCCAAGCATACCCCACATTGATGTCCTTGCTTGATTTTGTACACAAAATGTAATCTTATTAATTGATTTTAATGTTATTGTTGTAGATGCTGTGTTGGCATGACTAATGCTAAGTGTATCCTTCAACTCCATGAGTTGTTTCCAATGGCCGAAAGGAGAAGGCGCTTCGCCTTCTCCTTTTTGATTCTCTGTGTGCGCTGATGTGTCCTCAGCCATGACGATCAACAGGCAATACTGCCGAGAAAACTCACTTTTCTCTTTCCAACCTCGAGGAACTGCACACAAACCGCGCTTGCCCTGCGCTCGCAACTATGCTATAGACCAAGCTGTTCATTGTCCCCGTCTTCGGACGAGGTCCCACACTGGCAACATCCCGGGAGGGGGGGTATGAAGCTCATCGCCGTCGTCCTCTTGTTCGCGGCCACCTGTCTCCAGGCCAAGACCTACACCTTCGAAGTCACCGCCGTCCTGTCCCAGAAGGGCGAAGAGGTCAAACGCATCCCTCTGCGCCTCGCTCAAGTCGAAGGGAAAGAATTCGCCTCGGCTTTCGCCCTGCTCGTGGCAGACCCGAAGTTGGAACAATCGGTCGATCACTACATCTTCGAACGATTACCCCTGACCAAGAACTATCAATTCCTGCTCGGCCTGAAAAAACTCGCCGAAACTCTGTTTGCCGTCCAGTTTCCACTCACCTGCCCCATGGTCGCCAAGACGCACCTCAGCGTGGTTGAGAAATGGAAGTTCTCAAAAGTCCTGGCGAAGTTCGAAGCGGTAAGCTGCAAGGAGTCCACCTTAGCGCTGGAGGTCGGTGCAGAAGCTCTCGCGGAATTCGCAGCTTTCAAGCGCTGCGCCGAGTTGCCCGAGAACGAAGCCCTGCGCCTTGCCGAATGCCAAGACTGGCTAGCTGACTGACCCGATACTCACTTCAAGGACAATCCATCGAGAGGGCTGCCCCCGCCTCGGTGCGGGTCACGATCGTGCCGTAACACGCGCGGTCATTGGCCTCGTCGAACAGCCGGAAGTGGGTCACGGAGTTGTCCCCGTGCGGCACGACGCCAATCGGTTCGATCTTCACCATGGGCAGGCGGCTGCCGCGGTGACAACGAGTGATCGTATCCGAGCCCGCCTCCTTCCTCGTCACGGTGACGCTCAGGCAGGCGGTCGCCCGGGGATGGTCGTACCAGGCCGTGACGGAAGCGAAGTTGTCCAGATGGGGTATGGTGCCGAGCTTGTGCAACTCGATGGGATGGACTTTCCGGGGTGGGTCCGCGGCTCCTACGGTAAGCGCGAGGAACATCCCCGCAAGGATTGAGACTCCGACGATCGACCTTCTCTTCTGCATGGGAAACCTCCTCGGCGATTCGCACGCATCGTATCCAGCTACGAGTTTCTTCGCAACTGCAGGCTACCGTGCACCCGAGAGAGGGAAAATACTTGACGACCCCACGGCCCTCGGCTAGGCTCGGCCCACCTGTGCCGTGCCCGGAGCAGTACAATGATCCAACTCAGAGGCTACATCGTCCTCGACAGCCTCCAACCCCAACTGTCGGCGATCATCTCGAATACCTCGAAGGGCTATTTACCGGTACAAAGCATGACCTCGCTCTTCCTCGAGGTTCATCCGGCGATCTTCATCCATCGCCTCCTCGACGTGGCGATCAAATCGACGGCCGTCTTCCCCTCCATGGCCATCGTCGAACGCGAATACGGCGTTCTGGAGGTCCATCATCAAGAGCAGGGGGAAGTACGGCAAGCAGGCGCTGCGGTGCTCGATTATCTTCAACTCTCTGAGAGCTGTCGGCGCAAGCCGCGTATTCTGTCCAGTCAGATCATTCGCGCTCTCGAACCCTACCATGCCCAGATCGTGAACAAGGAGAGCCGCGGGCAGAACGTCGTCCCCGGACAATCCCTGTTCATTCTCGAGACGGTCCCAGCGGTGTATGTGGCCTATGCTGCCAATCAAGCCGAGAAAGCTGCGAGGATCGAACTGGTCGACGTGAAGTTCTGTGGCGCCTTCGGACGCCTGTATCTCGCCGGTTCCGAATCCGAGGTCGATTCCGCGGCAGCCGCCGCGGTCGAATGTCTCGGTACTCTGGACGGGCGTGAAACCAAGGATTGACCCCAACACTTAAGCACAGCGACACGAGGGAGGACACGATGACCGACGCATTGGGCATGATCGAGACGAAAGGCTTCATCGGCATGGTCGAGGCCGCCGACGCAATGGTCAAAGCGGCCAAGGTCGAATTGATCGGCTACGAGAAGATCGGTGGGGCTTATGTCACCGCCATCGTCCGTGGGGACGTCGCCGCGGTCAAAGCCGCCACCGAGGCCGGCGCGCGCATGGCGGAGAAGATCGGCGAGCTCGTCTCGGTCCATGTGATCCCGAGGCCACACCAGAACGTCGACGCGGTACTTCCCCTGGGCAGACCCGCCGTCGCGGAGAAGACGTCGAAGAAGTGAGCTTCTTGAGGAGCGGCAGATGATACTGGGCAAGATCGTCGGTACGGTCGTGGCCACACGCAAGGACGAGAAACTCGTCGGCTTGCGCTTCCACTTGGTCCAGAACCTCGGTCTCGATGGCGCGCTCAAGCCCGGTTTCGTCGTCGCCGCGGATTCGGTCGGCGCCGGAGTCGGCGAGGTCGTGCTCTACGCCTCGGGCAGTTCCGCCAGACAAACCGTGCAAACCGACAATCGCCCCGTGGACGCCACGATCATGGCCATCGTGGACACCCTCGAGGTTGGCGGCGAGATCTGCTACCGCAAAGATGCCTAGGCGCTCCGAGCTTCCACCCGAGGAGGATATTCCTCGCAACCATCCCTCCCTCCGGTGTTGGCATGGCGACTTATTCCAACAGGGTAAGCGCTCGGGACCCGAGCTCACAGGAGCTGCGCGGAGACCATGGATAACAGTGAACTGATCCGAGACATCGTCAGCCGCGTGCTCGAACGCATCGAGCATGAAAAACCCGGAGCGGTCGCCGCAGCGCGGCCGAACCCGACTTCTTCCTACCTCGGTATGTCCGCCAGCGTGGATGAGGCCGTACGCAAGTGCCACACCGCTCAACAAGAGTGGATGACGCTCAAACTCGAGCAACGGCGTACGATCATCGAACGACTGCGCGAGAGGCTGCGCTCCGAGGTTGAAAAACTCTCGCGGTTGGCTGTCGAGGAAACCGGGCTCGGCCGCTACGACGACAAACTGGCCAAGAATCGTTTGGTCATCGACAAAACTCCCGGCATCGAACACCTCCAACCCACTGCTTTCTCAGGAGATCACGGTCTCACGGTGATCGAACGCGCTCCGTACGGGGTCATCGGTTCCATCACCCCCTGCACCAATCCCACCGAGACGATCATCAACAACGCCCTCGGCATGATCAGCGGCGGCAACGGGGTGGTTTTCAACCCACACCCCACCGCCGGACACGTCTCGGCCTACACGGTCGGCCTGTTCAACGAGGTCATCGCCCAGAACCACGGCCCGCGCTTCCTGGTCGGGGGTATTGAACAACCGACCATCCAGAGCGCCAACGACCTGATGAAACATCCTCTGGTGCGTCTCCTCGTGGTGACCGGAGGCCCCGCGGTGGTCAAGGCCGCGATGAATTCCGGTAAGAAGGTCATTGCTGCCGGCCCCGGTAATCCTCCGGTCGTGGTCGATGAAACCGCCGATCTCCTGCGAGCCGCCAAGGGCATCATTCGGGGCGCCTCGCTGGACAACAATATCGTCTGCATCGCCGAGAAAGAGGTCTTCGCCGTGGCTTCCATCGCTGACCAACTCAAGGATCTGATGACCAAACACGGTGCCTATGAGGTGCGCGGCGAGCAGCTCGCAAAGCTGGAGACCCTGGTCCTGCACGAGGGACACCCACATCGCGACTTCATCGGCAAAGACGCCTTGCTGATCCTCTCGCGTCTCGGGGTGAATGCCCCTCCGACCACCAGGCTGATCATCGTGGAGACCAAGGTCGACCATCCCCTCGTCCAGCTCGAAATGATGATGCCGGTGCTTCCCATCGTCCGCGTCCGGGACGTCGATGAAGCGATCCGAATGGCCAAGGAAGCGGAACACGGTCATCGCCACACCGCGGGTATTTACTCCCGCAACATAGACGCCATGGACAAGATGGCGAGGGCGATGAACTGTTCCATTTTCGTCAAGAACGCGCCCCATTTCGCAGGACTAGGCTTGGAGGGCGAAGGCTACACGTCCTTCACCATCGCGAGCCCGACCGGCGAGGGCTTGACCACGGTCCGGGATTTCACCAGGGTGTTGCGCTGCACGCTGCAAGACTATTTCCGGTTCGTGTGAGCGCGGCACGGAACCGTATCCCGTACCTGGGGCGGTTGTTCCACATGCACGGGACGACTGCAGGAAGTGAGGAGTGAGGATGGGACCGGCGATCGGTCTACTGGAACTGAGCAAGCTGTCGAAAGGCTACGTGGCCGCCGACGCAGTGGTCAAGAAGGCTCAGGTAACCTTACTGCTCACCAAAGCGGTATCGCCGGGCAAGTTCTTGCTGCTTTTCCACGGCGATGAAGAAGCCGTGGCCGAGGCTCTGCAGGCGGGACGTGAAGCCGCCGACGCTACACTGGTCGACGAGACCTATATCCCCAACCTCGATCCCCAGGTCCTTCGTGCCTTGACCTCACCCGTCGCACCCGTGCCCGTCGATTCCCTCGGCTTGGTTGAAGCCTACTCCGCCGCCTCCGGGGTCCGTTGTGCAGATCTTGCGGTCAAACACACCGATGTACACCTCCTCACCCTGCGTCTTGCCGCCGGTATTGGAGGAAAGTCCTTCCTCGTGTTCTGCGGCGCCCTGCACGAGGTCGAGGCCTCACTATCGGTCTGCCGGGAGTATCTCGAGACGACCGGCATGCTCGCCGCCGTGGAACTGATCGCAGCGCCCCACGAAGACCTAGTGGCAGCGCTGGTGAAACCTGAGGAGACCTGATATGGAACTGGGCAAGGTGCTCGGAACCTGCGTCTGCACGCAGAAATACGAAGGCTTGGAAGGCATCAAACTCTTGGTGATGCAACCGCTCGACCACCACCTCGCGCCGACCGGAGACCCCCTTGTCGTCTGCGATTCAATGCTCTCCGGTCCTGGGGATATCGTCTATTGGGTCAAGGGCCGTGAGGCCGCCTTGGCCTTGCCCGTGCAATTCGTCCCGGTCGATGCGACTATCACCGGGATCGTCGACAGGGTGAACGCACATGATCCTGGCTGAAGTCATCGGCAACGTCGTCGCGACGGTCAAGCATCCATCCTATCAGGGCATCAAGGTGCTGGTGGTGGTACCGCTCGACACCTCTCTCAAGCCCTGTGGTAGCTCCTTTCTCGCCATGGACAATATCCAGGCAGGCGAAGGCGACGTGGTCCTCGTGGCCCGCGAGGGCAACACCGCAAGGCAGATCCTCGGCAACAAGGAAGCTCCGTATCATTCCGTGGTCTGCGGCATCGTCGACCATGTCGACCTGTCGGACTGAACCGCGGATGATAGATTCCCGCCCCCAGCTCCGTTTCTCGGCCCCGCTCACCACCGCGGTCAAGGGCCTGCTCATCCTCAACATCGCGGTCTTCCTGTTGGCCCAGATTTCCAATGATCAAATGGCCCAACTCTTCGGTCTCCCCAGCTGGACCAAGGTGGTGACCTATGGATCCTACTGGCAACCCTTCACCTACCTCTTCATGCACGGCAGCATCACGCATTTACTGTTCAACATGCTGGTGTTGTGGATGTTCGGCGGTGAGGTCGAAATCATACTCGGCCAAGGACGCTTCCTGCGCTTCTACCTCCTGACCGGGATCGGCGCCGGATTGCTCACCTCGTTCTTCCAGGACAGCGTGATCATCGGTTCGTCGGGAGCCATTTTCGGCTTGATGGTGGCCTACGGCATGCTCTTCCCCAACCGGATCGTACTCCTGATGTTGGTCTTCCCGATACGGGTGAAGTACATGGTGGTCATCCTCTGCGCGGTCGAGGTCATCCTCACCTGGAGCGAGGCACGCGACGGGATCAGCCACCTCACCCATCTCTCCGGTGGCTTACTCGGTTGTCTCTACCTCCTGGTCTTCCTCAAGGGGTTCCCGTTGCGCAAACTCCGCGCTTCGAGACGGAGAAGATCCGTTCGGGTCGTCGCCTTACCTCGGCAAACCGATGTTCCCCAACCCGAAGACCACGAGAACGATCACCCCGAGCAACCGAAAACACCCACGCTGCATTAACGTAAAAGTCCTCGAGCGGCGCTTGTCCAAGCTGCACCCGGTATGTACACTTGCAACCTCCTTACTCTACCCTTGGAGCCATCATGAACCCGACACCGCTCACCACGCTGGAACTCGATCTACTCGACCGCTACTGGAGGGCAGCCAATTACCTCTCGGTCGGTCAGATCTATTTACTGGACAATCCCTTGCTGAGGCAGCCCCTCACTTCGACCCATGTCAAACCCCGCCTGATCGGTCATTTCGGAACTACCCCGGGGCTGAACTTCCTCTATGCGCATTGCAACCGGATGATCCGCCAACGCGACCTGGACCTGCTCTTCATCACCGGCCCAGGCCACGGCGGCCCAGCCTTGGTAGCCAACACCTACCTCGAAGGTACCTATAGTGAGGTCTACCCGGACATCTCGTACGATCTCGAGGGCTTGACCAAGCTCTTTAAGCAATTTTCCTTCCCGGGCGGCATTCCGAGCCATGTCGCCCCCGAGACTCCCGGTTCTATCCATGAGGGCGGCGAACTCGGTTATGCCCTGTCACACGCCTTCGGCGCGGTCTTCGACAACCCCTCGCTGACCGCCATCTGCGTGATCGGAGACGGAGAAGCGGAAACCGGACCCTTAGCGGCCTCCTGGCATTCCAACAAGTTCCTCGACCCGCGCGGTGACGGAGCGGTCTTACCGATCCTGCACCTGAACGGCTACAAGATCGACAATCCGACCGTCCTTGCGCGTATCCCCGAATCCGAACTCGACTCCTTGCTCCGGGGTTACGGTTACAAGCCTTATCACGTTGTCGGAGACAACCCGGCCAAGCTCCACCAGCTCATGGCGGCGACCATGGAGACAGTCTTCGACGAACTCGCAGCCATCCAACACCGCGCCAGAGAAGAAGGGGTGGTCGAGCGGCCGATCTGGCCCATGATCGTCCTGCGGACCCCAAAGGGTTGGACCGGACCCAAGACCGTGGACGGCAAACCCACCGAGGGCTCCTACCGCTCCCATCAGGTACCGTTGGGAGACTTGCACAACCACCCGGAACGTCTCGTTGCGCTTGAGAAGTGGCTGCGCTCGTACCGTCCCGAAGAACTCTTTGATGCTGCCGGTTCCCTGCGACCAGAGTTGGCAGCGCTCGCCCCAGCCGGAGTAAAACGCATGGGCGCAAACCCTCATGCCAACGGTGGTATCCTACTCAAAGACTTGCGTCTACCAGACTTCCGCACCTTCGCGGTCGCCCTCGATGGCCCCGGCCATACCAGCGCCGAGGCCACCCGAGTCATGGGGACCTTTCTCCGTGACGTGATGAAGGCCAACGCCGATCATCGCAATTTCAGAGTCTTCGGTCCCGACGAAACCGCTTCGAATCGCCTCGGCGCTCTCTTCGAGGTCACCGC
>MGSU01000185.1 GCA_001799195.1 Deltaproteobacteria bacterium RIFOXYA12_FULL_61_11
GGCCTATGTCGGCGACTACCTCAGGGAGGAGATCGCAGCCGAGGCAGTGGTAAGGAACATCCCCGCCTTCAGCCGCTTCCTCCACGTCGCCGCCCAGTGCAATGCCAAGCAGATCAACCTCAGCAGGATTTCCAACGATGCCCAAGTGGCCAGGACCACCCTCTACGAATACTTCAGGATCCTCGAAGACACCTTGATCGGTTCCTTCCTACCGGCGTGGGCCGAGAGCGAGAAGCGCAAGCCCATCAAAGGACCGAAATTCTACTTCTTCGATACCGGCGTGGTTCGCACCCTCCAGAAACGCGGGCGGATTGAGTTGGGCACTCCGGAGGCGGGCGAGCTGTTCGAGACCTTCCTCTGCCATGAACTTCGCTCCTATCTGCACTACGAGCAGCCCGTGGACGGCAGCCTGCACTACTGGCGTTCCACGAGCGGCTTCGAGGTCGATTTCATTCTCGACAACGAGGTCGCCATCGAAACCAAGTTGTCGGCAACCATTGGTCCGCGGGACCTCAAGGGCCTCAATGCGCTTCGGGAAGAGCAGAAGCTGCGCCGCTATCTGCTGGTCTGTCTCGAGCCGGTGCCGCGCACGGTGGACGGCCTCGAAGTCCTGCCCTATCAAGTCTTCCTGGAACAGCTCTGGACGGGGCGTTTGTCGAGTTGAGGCGTCGCGGAGCGCGAGGATCCACGGGGGCTTCAGTAGTTTAGACAGAAGACCCCGCACGCCTCGGGTGCGGCGAGTTCGGCTGAAGAGGATCATCATTGCTGACCCCGGCCAGCGCCTTGAGGATCCTCCCCGAAGGTGGTAGGTTCCCCAGCGATGCAACAAGGATTCCGACGCTTGGTGTCTTCAATCGTGCTTTTAACGGGGTGGGGTGACCGCGGTCATCAATCCACCGATCGTGCTTGGTATGATCGCAAAAAAATTCCATTACGGCAGGTAGTTTGGTCCGGCAAGATGATTTCGCTGATATCCTCAGCGCTCGTATCCCGCACTACACCTTCCCTACCAACGGTGCTATTGCCTTTGTCTTTCGCCATCGTTGGAGACATGCTTTCTATTACGATTTTCGAGCCAATTATAACAATGTCGAAGGACGTATCGAACATGGTGATCTGTCGAAGCGGCTGCGGTGGTGCAGGAGTAGGTTTTCAAAAGCGTCCGACTTGACACAGTGGGTCAATTCTGGTAGCGAGACGCCAAGCACCTTTCTGGGAGAAATCGCTATGCGACGCTGCCTTCTCGTACTCGTCCCTCTCCTCTTCGCAGCCACGGGGCAAGCCATGGAAGCCCCGACCTACCTCTGCTCCGGTCTGGGCGGACACTACCATATGGCCCTGACCGAACGGGCCGAGGCCCTCGACGCTTACATCTTCGCGGTCAACGGGCCGGTACATCTTCCCATCGCCGACGGGAGTTGCGCCTTGGCCGACAAGGTCTATACCTGCGCCCTGAACCTGATCGGCACCGAGACGCCCTATGCCGCGACCGGTTTTGCGGACCCCGTGGAAACCGGGGTCACGACCTTCCCCGTGGAGCTGACCCTGCTCTACAACAACCCGGATGGTCGGAAGCTCGCGCTCACCTGTGTTGCGGTGGAATGACCTCGGTTCTCCTCCGCCTTCCCGTCCGATGCCTCCGGCAGGATAGTTCGAACGCCTCTGGCGCGAGCTTCTCGGCGCCCCTCACACCGCGAGATCGTTGTCCGGATAGGTAGCGCGAGGACGCTCGCAGAAGAAGGCCATCCCGAGCGTCAGCGGGCCGAGTCGGCCCAGGAACATCATGGCGATGAGGATGACCTTGCCGAGCGGGGTGAGCGCCGACGTGATGCCCATGCTCAACCCGACCGTACCGAGGGCCGACGCCGCCTCGAACAGGTTGTCGAGGAACCCGGAGGCCTCGGTCAGTTGCAGGAGGAAGGTGCCGACGAACAGCGCGCCGAGGTACATACCCGCGCCGGCCACCGCGTTGAGCACCCGTTCCGACGGTATGGGCTGATCCCAGAAGCGCACCTCGAGGCGGCCGTGCATGGCGCTGCGCATCACCCCCCAGATCGCGGTGAAGGTGGTCGTCTTCAGTCCGCCGCCGGTACCGGAGGGGGAGGCGCCGATGATCATGAACGCAAGCAGCAGGAAGAGCGAGGCCTTGGACAAGGCACCGATGGGCACGGTGTTGAAGCCGACCGTGGTCATGGCGGTCATGGCCTGGAAGAACGCGGCCAGGACGCGACGATGGGGGGCCATGGTCTGGAAGGACGGTTCGATCAAGAACAGTACCACGGTGCCGAAGACGGCCATCCAGAGGGTTGCCAGGAGGATGATCCTGCTCGTCAGGGTGATCCGTTCCGTCTCCCCGGTAAAGGTCCGCCACAGGTCGGCGCAGACGATGAACCCGACCGCGCCGAGGTAGCTGAGCGTGCCGATGACCAGGTGTAGCCAGAAATCGTCGGTAAAGCCCTCGAAGCTTAGGTTATAGAGGCTGAAGCCCGCCGTGCAGAAGGCGGAAACGCTGTGGAAGACGGCCGACCACAGGGCCTCGGGGTCTCCGGCCCGCAGGAAGATCGGATACAGGGCCAGGGTTCCCAGGGTCTCGAAGACCAGGGTGAACTGGATGACCCGCCGGAGAAACACCGTGATGTCGAGGCTGGCCGGTAACGAGAACACGGTCTTGCCGATCTCGGTGCGGATAGGAGACAGGGACCGGCTGCGCGCCAGGATGACGAAGGAGCCGAAGGTCATGTAGCCGATCCCGCCGACCTGGATCAGGGCGAGCACGACCAGTTCGCCGAAGAAGGAATACGTGTCGGCCACGCTGAGCGGGCAGAGTCCCGTGGTCGAGACCGCAGACATGGCGATGAACAAGGTGTCCAAGGCACCGACCGCCTTGTCCAGGGCCCACGGCGACAGCAGGAGGATCCACCCGAGGACGACGTAGGAAGCATAGCCGTAGAGCGCCAGGGAGGCTGGATGGTACTGGGACAATCGGTTCATGGGGATGGACCACCCAGCCCGAAGGAGACGCCCCAGTCGCGAGCAAGACTGTTGTTCCCCCATACTCCCTCCACCGTGGTTCAACGTTGGCGTACCGTATCTTTTTTGGACACGGCAAGGAGGTCCTGCTCCTTCCCGATCATCACCAGCACATCCGCGGTCCGTACGACGTACTCGGGGCCGGGCAGGAAGACGAAGGCCTGGCGGTCGGGCTGTTTGACCGCCAAGATGAACACGCCGTAGCGCTTGCGCAGTTGCAGCTCGGCCAGAGGCCGGTCGCCGAACTCGCAGGGAGCTTGGACGTCCACGACTCGATAATCCTGTTCGAGCGGGACGAAATCGAGCAGGTTGGGATGGAGGATCTGCCGTGCTCGACGGTCCGCGGTCTCGCGTTCCGGGAAGATGATCTCGGTCGCCCCGACCGAGCGCAAGATGGTAGCGTGGTCGTCGTTCACTGCCTTGGCTCGGATGCAGCGCACGCCGATCTTCTGCAAGTGCAGGGTGCATAAGATACTGGCTTCCATCGTCTCGCCCATGCTGACCACGGTTTCATCGACCTCGGCGCCGACCACGGAGCGCAAGGCAGTATAATCCCGCGCGTCCAGGCATACCGCGCGTTGTACCTGTTCCGAAACCTGGTCGATCTTTTCCTGGTTGCGATCGATAGCCAGGACTTGGCACTGGCGAGACAACGCAACGGCCAGGTGCGTGCCGAACTGCCCCAGCCCGATGACGACGACCTGCAGTGGGTTGTGATGCAGTTTCATCCGATCATGAGCCTCCCTTCGGGAAAAGTGATCCTCTCCTTGAACCTGGGCAGCATCCACATGGCCAGGGTCAAGGGACCGAGCCTGCCCACGAACATGGTCGCCACGATCCACAAGCGACCGACGGTGCTCAGCTTCGGGGTCAACCCGGTAGACAGCCCGACCGTGCCGAACGCCGAAATCTGTTCGAAGACCAGGTCTTCCAGCCCGATACCCGGGCTTCGTTCGCTCAGCGCGAGGACCAGCACACCGCAGGCGTTCCAAAGTCCGGCCAAGCTGAGCAGGAGGGTGATGCGTCGCACAACTTCTACGGAAATGGTCCGTCCGAGCAGCACGGTGTCCTTGCGGCCGAGCAGGATGCTGTGGAGCTGAGCTCCGAGGATGGCCAGCGTGGTCGTCTTCAAGCCGCCGGCGCAAGAACCGGGGCTGCCGCCCACGAGCATCAGCATGATCAAAACCAACAGGGAAGCCAGGGGGAGATGGCCGATCTCTACGGTGTTGAAACCGGCCGTGCGTGCGGTGACGCTCTGGAACAAGGCCTGGCAGAAACGGTCGAGGGGATCCGTCAGGTCCGGGCTAATACCGCACAGCAGCAAGGCCAGGCAGCCGAAGGCAATGAGCAACCCTGAGACCAGGACGGCCACCTTGCTGTGGAAACTGTACCTGCCCAGCGGTCCGTGCCCGCTCCCTGTACCTCCCGGCAGGTGCATCCAGCCTTCGAGCAGGACGGCATGGCCGATGCCCCCGAGGACGATCAGTCCGGTGATCGTCGCCAGCAAGGGTACATCGCGGCCGTACCCGAGGAGGTTGTCGCTGGCGAGCGAGAAGCCGGCGTTGCAGAACGCGGAAACGGCATGGAAGACGGCGCTGCCGGCCGCCTCGAGCGGGCGGTGGTAGCGCAGGAGACAGGGGAATAAAAGCACGGCACCTATGCCCTCGAGGACCAGGGACAAGCCGACGATGCGTCGGAGTGACAACGACAGTTCTCCGGCGAGGTTGCGCTGGAAGAAGACCTCGCCAAGGGTTTCCTGGGAGCGGAAGGAGAGGCGTCTGGCCGCGAACTGGGCGCCGATCGCTGCTACGGTCACGAGTCCCAGACCGCCGAGTTGGATGAGCACCAGGATGACGAGCTGGCCGAACGGTGTGAAGTCGGTGGCAGTGTCCACCACCACCAGCCCGGTGACGCACACCGCCGAGGTTGCGGTGAAGAGGGCCTCGAGCGGACCGACGGCGTCGCCGACCCGGGCGATAGGCAGTAGCAACGATGCGGTACCCACGAGGATCAGGGCGGCGAAACCGCTCACCAGGAGGGCTTGGGGAGAGCCAAACAACAAACGCAGCAGAACCTTCACAATACCTCCGGCACCTCGGACCGCCGCGCCCCTATCAAGAGTTGTGCCGTCGGCTACTTCATTCAAATAAAAGGTATTTCAGGACGCTGCGCTCGCATCTCTGCGCGAGGATCATGCATCCTGCACGACCGGTCGTGGAATGTGCACGTGGATTTTTTCTCAGTCGATGTTCGTGAACGAGGGGTTTCGTGGGTTTTCAGAGGTCGTCATAGGTCGAAAGCTCGACGCCAAAGACAACCCGGTCCTGGCATTTTTCGAGTAACTTCGAGCTGCGCGGATGCTCGGTAAGGCTCCACAACATGTCGGTGGCTCGCTCATAGTAGAGGTCCTCCGAGCCATGCGGCCACCTGAAGCGCGTGGCACTTCCATTAGGCTCCGAGAGATTGTTTAGGTCGACACTTTTGGTTCTGACCAGTCTGGCAGTGGAGTTCTTATAGTCAGTTTGGCCGGTGATCGTGGACCAGATCACCCCATTGATCCGCATCGCTCCCTGACTGTAATACACAGGCCGCTTGAGTTTGAGGGTCGGGCTCGGGGTGTCGGCTGGCCAATAGCGATCCGGTTTTGCACTTGTGAACGCGCCATTGATGAAATGAAAGCCATGCACGAGAGGCGATGGAGATAATTCCCATTTGGTTACATATTGGCTGGTGATGAAGACCTTGTCCGAACCCGTTTCCTGCTCGGACGATTGCAGGGAGATGGACGAGAATGG
The DNA here is from genome assembly GCA_001799195.1 of Deltaproteobacteria bacterium RIFOXYA12_FULL_61_11. Classification (GTDB taxonomy): domain Bacteria; phylum Bdellovibrionota_F; class JAHFAK01; order YA12-FULL-61-11; family YA12-FULL-61-11; genus YA12-FULL-61-11. Next base: position 5,826 of record MGSU01000185.1, read on the forward strand.
GTCGCCATGGTCGAACTGATATACGCCGATCTCGGGTATCACATAGCGGTGGCTGAAGGCGACGAGCTTGCCGTCGGCAGAAGTACCGATCCGGTCATCGATACTGCTGTCGGCCGTGAAGAGGTTGTTCAGATCGAAGATCCTGATGCCGACGTGCGTATCGACGACAAAGAGCAGGTTGCCGTCCGCCTCGATACCGCCCGCATGGATGGAAATCTGCTTGATCGTCACCGGGTCACCGGCGGCGATGGGCTTCTTTTCGTCCGAAGTCGAAACAGGTTCTTGCCTGACAACCTTCACCAATTGCAGGTGCCCGTAAGGGATAACCGCGGCTTCTGGATCGGTGAAGTCCGCAATGCTCAGCCTGATCCCCGATTGGTACTGTGCTTGGAATACCAGCAAGCCAGAATCAAACGCCGGTCCTTGTCGCCAAAAACCAGCGGACGGCCGGGTGCGTTCGGGCTGATACCAGCGATACCCTGGGGATAATATTTTTCATTGTCTCGATCGGTATCGTTCCAGACAAACCCCTGCGGGTTATGACTATCGGTGATATTAAAGGACCTGGCGCTTCGTATCTTCGTTGTCGCCTCGCGATTATACGTGAAGGTGCTCGTCTTCCCGTCCACCAGTGCGGTGGCATACTGTTGCTTCAGATTGGCCACGGCGATGGTTTCGTCGGTATATTCGAAAACAGCGTTGGTGGGGGCAGCGGAAAACTCAGGTTCTCCGTCATCGACGATTTCGTCAGTTTCTTCGGCAATTGCCCCAGTCTGATCGCTGTCCTCGAGTTCGTCGGAATCGTCCTGACAACCCAGCAGCACCACCACCAGTCCGAGCAGCGCGAGCTTCTTTATACGAGCCTCCTCGTGTATATGTTTAGGAATAAAAAGGAATTTCCTGCTCTTCAGGGGAGCCCCCCATCGGCACGCTACTGCTTCCGAGGCGCTGTGGCATGGACAATCACTGCACGAACTCCTGCAGCGTTACCGTGCTGATGCCACTGAAGTTATTGGCATTGTAGGCGGTTACATGGGATCCACCTACCTGGAGGTAGAGCTGCTGATAGAGCTCATCGAGCGCCAGCGTCGGGGTGGTAGTGTTGGCGAGGTAGAGCTGGTAGGCGAACTGGTCTGCGCGCCACAGATCGAAATCGGGGTCGTAATTGGAGCCCAGCGAGCTTTCCGTAGGATTTGCCCCGGCCAACAAAAGGACTCCCGGGGACTCGAGCTGAGTGCCCAGGATGCCCCCATGACAGGCCTCGACGGCGATCAGCAGGCGGCGGTAACGCTTGTGCGCGAACATCGACGCCGCAGTGGCCGCGAGTTGCTCGGGGAGGAGCAGCGTTTCTCCGGCTCCCTGTTCCATGCCCGCCCTGCTGCCGCCGACCAGCACTCCGCTGGAATTGCCATGGCCGACGAGGAAAACATACACATTGTCGTCGGCTGAGCTATCGATGACCACCGGCAACTCGGGGCTGCTCTTTCCTGCGAGGATGGCCAGCAGATCATCGGCGGTGAGCTCCTCGAGGGAGTAATCGATCTCCACCTCTGCATACAGGTTGGGACCGCCTGCCACATTGCGCACCATGCCAGGTTCGGCACTCTGGCTGTTGGTAGCCAGGTCGTCGGCGAGCACGAGGACGAGGTGGTCGTCGGGAATGCCGTTGGCGCGCAGCGCTTGATAGTGTGCCAGTGCGTCGGCTTGATGGCGGTAGTTCTGCCAACCGCCCGAGAGGGCAGCGATCAGCGCCCAGGTCTTGGCCTTCGGGCCAGGATTGTAGCTGCTGTTGCTGTCGAGCTTCTGACTGCGCTTGTGCGAGGCGAAGCTGCGCGAGAGCGAGGTGGCGCGCTTCGAGGCCCCGGTTGAGATGAAGGCAAGAGTGACGAAGTCACCGTATTCGATCCGCCAGTGGCCATAGACCGAAGCGACTGGCTCGGTATGCAGATCGGGGTCGAAGTCCAGGGGGCCGCTCGCCCCCTGCACATCGGGCAAATGCCCGTTCTTGATGCCCGTCAGCGCCTCGCCAATGCCTTGACGATCCCAACCCGTAGCGGGGCCGCGCGCATCTACCACGTCTACCAACGCATCAGCCAGTCGCTCCCCCCCCTCCCCATTGCTCCGCTCTAAGGAATAGGCGAGCAAGGTCAGCGCATCGTAGAGGTTGGCCGCATACGGGGGCGGCGGGTGGCCGAAGTGAACGCGGTAGGCGGTCTCAAAGCCACTTCCCGGGTCGGGGGAGGGCACGGTGCCCTCGAGCCCCTCAGCGAGCGTTCCCAACTTGGTGATCAACGCGGGGAAGTAAGCAGAATCGGAGAAGAACAGCCGCGTTGTCGGGGAGAGAGTGCGTGCCTGTCGCGCAATGCAGACCACTGCATCAGGCTTCGAGGCCCCCAAGAACAGGACTTCGGGTTGCGCGGCCAGCGCCTGTGCAACAAAGGGTTCACAGAGGGGGTCGGTCTCGTCGTAGCGCACGACCGCG
>MGSU01000186.1:0-2324 GCA_001799195.1 Deltaproteobacteria bacterium RIFOXYA12_FULL_61_11
AACTCAATATTGTAGACGTTCATCTACAATATCACACCGCCAGGAAAGGTCAAGCACCTATCCCCTCTTTGCTGACGCACACCCGAGAAGGCAGGATCACTTGATCTCCCGACCGTGCAGCGGTACAAGAAGGGAACCCGGGTCGCGCCGACAGTGGCCCTCCGTCCAACATGAGCGAGGTGGACATGCTCGTCACCTGCCGGATCTGTAACACCCGCTACGAAATCCCCCCCAATATTGTGGCGACCTTGCCTCGTCCATTCCAATGCGCTTCCTGCGGCAGCCTCTTCAACCTCAATGCCCAGGGTCGGATCGCCCTCATAGAAAATCCATCGAAGATCGCGGGGTTGCGCCAAAACCTCCACGTCTTGGCCATTCCGAGCGACCCTCCGCAGCAAGCTGCCGGTGAAGGCGGCCTGAGTATCGACGATGCCATCGCCGAAACCCTGGCCGATTTCGCCGAAGACAGTCTGCCGTGGTCCTCCCAGCGAAAAGAAGATTCCCTGGCCGGAATACTGAAAGCCTCCTCCCAACCGGTGATGAAGGCGACGCCCGGTCAAGCCTCCCCGACCAACGCCGCACCGGTAGGACTTGGAGAGACCGAAGTTTCAGACTGGATCATGGAACTTCCCCCCACCGAGGTCGACCAGCCGGCACCGGTCTCTCCCGCCGCGGAAGCAGAACCCTCCTTCGAACTGGAATTACCCTCGACCGAACTCGAGACCCTTGCCTCGGATCCGAAGGTACCTATGCCGGAACAGCAGCGGGTCTCTAAAGCAACGACCGCACCCCTTCCGCCTCTTCCGGTCCAGGATCTTGGCGAGGACCTGGAACTGGAGCTCGACCTCGATCTCGCGATCGCTCCTTCTCCGGCTCCCCAGCAATCGAGAAAGCCCGAACAACCTGTGTCCACCGAGAATACCGAAGAACTCGACCTCATCATGGAGGATTCTCTCCAGCCCGTCGGCTTCACCGCAACCGTGAAGAAAGAGGCGAAATCGGCTCCGGCGGAGAAGAGAGGAAGGCCTGATCAACCGCCCCCCAAGGCTCCGCGCAAAAGCATGCCGGCTCCCGAGCAACGTCGAAACGCACCGCTACCACCTGCTCCACCATCGCCGAAGCGAGAACTACCCGTACCAGTGCCACCGACGACCGAGGATGTCGACCTGTTCGAGGACGCCCGCTCCTTCCTCGAGGATGCGGTTCCTGCCGACAATGCGTTCGTTGCCGAGGGAACCCAGGTAGGCGTCGTGGATCCTTCGGTCGCACCAGACCATCGCTGGGAAGAGGCCGAAAAACCCGGCGGCGCAGCAAGCAGAGCCGGAGGTGTACCTCCAAAAGCACCCTCGTCACAGACGGTCCCCCGTCCCCAGCCCTCCAAAGAGATCGAGGTAGCACCCATAGCGACGGCCGAAGGCGACCACGGAGAGACCCTTCCCCCCAGCGCCCCCCCCGAGCGCCCTATCACTCTGGCGGAGACCGGCAAGACCGAGGAAAAACCACTCGAAGGTTCCTCGCTCACAGGAGCACCCGAAACCGGAGCCCTCTTGGTGGACATGTCCTCCCAGGGGACCCTTCGCACCCTCGAGATCAAGATCCACAGCGCTTTCAACGCCATCTACGTTTTGATGATTTCCGTCTTCTTGGCAATCCTCGTCTCAGTACTGCTACTGTTCCGCGGCACCCTCTTCCCAGCCCTTGCCGAAGCTCGGCAAGCGGGGCAGATCCTGGTCCGACAGTTCCTTCCAACCTTCCAGACGAGCGGAGTAGAAGCAAAGAACCAAGCTTTCAAGGTCGAACAGTTGGCCTTCCTCCATGACCGCAATGGCCGTAGCCACCTCTTGGTCAGCGGTTTATACAAAGCTCGCCCGCGTCCTCCCATCGTCACCTTCTACACCCGGGAGGGTCGTTTGCTCGGCGAGATCGAAGCGCACTTGGGCCATCTCGACGCTCCTCAGCGAGAACAACTGGTCGAGCATAGCGGTTCTACGGACAGTATTCCTCCCTTGTCCGCGTTCCTCCTTTCGCCGGGGGAAGATCGAGTAGTCCTGCCCTTCGTGGCCCTCTTGCCCGATGTCCCACTCGGAGAGGTCTACGTTACCTGTCGTTGAACTCCGTCGAAGGCCCGAGAACCCGGAGGAGGTCGGTTCGTTACAACCGCTCGATATCGCGAGAGCTGGGTGTTCGATATCGCGCAGGTGTTTGCCGAGAATACCCCAACCTCTTGAGCTCTCGTCTCCCAGGTCTGGGACCACAATGTGCAGACGAGGATAGAGAGTTTTTCTTCTCGAGGGAATCGTCTCCGCATGGATATTTCCTCCTTC
>MGSU01000186.1:2330-8320 GCA_001799195.1 Deltaproteobacteria bacterium RIFOXYA12_FULL_61_11
ATAGCGCTCGGCCTGGCACTCATCGCCGGAGCCATCCTCTGCGGGGGTTCCCTCGAACAGTTCTGTAACCTTCCCGGCATCCTCATCGTGGTGGGCGGCACCTTGTCGGTCATCGTGTTCAGCTTCTCTTTCACCGAACTCTGGGCCACGGGAAAATTGCTCGGAAAAGTGTTCCTGCATCGCACCCCTGACCACTTGGCAACTATTTCCCGCTTGATCAACCTGGGCAAGAAAGTCCGGGTCCACGGCTGGATGTCCCTCAAACACGACCTGGGAAACGAAACCGACGAGTTCCTTCGCAAAGGCATTGCCATGCTGCTCGACAACGCCGAAACCGGAGTTCTCCTCGACACCCTCCGCTTGGAGATCGTCGCGGTGCGCGAACGCCACCGCAAAGGGCAGCAGGTTTTCAAACAAATGGCGCGCCTCTCTCCTGCCTTCGGTATGCTCGGGACAATTGTCGGCTTGATACAGATGCTCAATGTACTCAATGATCCGAGCTCCATCGGTCCGAAAATGGCGATGGCTTTATTGACTACATTCTACGGGATCCTCCTGGCGACCATGCTCTTCAACCCCATAGCCTCGAAGCTGCAATCTCGGACCGAGGACGAAATCCTGGCCAGGACGATCATACTCAACGGACTCCTCGCGATCGCGGATAAACACAGTCCGTACCAACTCGAGGACAGACTCGCCGGTTTCCTCACCCATCATCACCGTGAACGCCTCGGAGAGCGGCTCAAAGAGGTCCAACAGCGTCTGACCGTGGTTGCTTGAGCCGGACATGGACGAGGATCGCGGCATCATCACTGCTCTCGGTTACTCCGAGGAAAGCGATTCCGAAGAGTGGTTGTTCAGCTTTACCGACCTCTGCACCCTGCTCCTGTGTTTCTTCATCATGCTCCTGGCCATGTCCGATATCAACGTCTTGAAAAGTCGGGACGTGCTCGACTCCCTACGCCGAGGCTTCAACGTCCTTGGTCCCAGCCTCAGCCTAGAGGACGAGCTCGAGAGCGGAACCACTCTCAGCGGCGACCTCGTCCTGGCGGTCGACCGGCGTCAAACGCTGAACGCAGCCATCCTCGAAATGACCACGATTATCGCCGGACGGCTGGACACCCTCGACGACCGGAACCTGAAGCGCCAACTCCTCGTGATCAGTCGGCCCAGCGGGGTCACCGTCAGGGTCGAAGCCCAAAACCTCTTCGAGGACGGCACAGCAGCGATGAGAGCCCAGGCCGAGGTCCTGGTCGATTGCCTGGCCGAACTCCTTCGCAGGACCAACTACCAACTCTTCATCGAAGCCCATACCGACGATGTTCCTAGCCCCAACGAACGCTACGGGAGCAACTGGGACCTCTCCTCTGCCAGGGCCAGCACGCTCCTCCGTCAATTGGTACAGACCGAGCTCATCCGTCCGAACCGACTGGCCGCCACGGGCTATGCCGATTCCCGTAAACTCTCCACCAAACGGGACGAAGCTGGACGGAGCAAGAATAGAAGGATAGAATTCGTCTTCAGGCCCGACATGCGCTGAGCCCGTCGGGCCGTCACCACGGGAGGCCCGCCATGCGCTGGTTGTTCCTCTTCTTCCTGTGCTCTTCCCCTGTCTGGGCCGATTGCATCTGCATCGAATTGTTCATGCCCGTGTGCGGTGTGGACGGCGTCACCTACTCGAACGAATGCAAGGCCCAGTGCGCCGGCGTCAAGACCCTGCACCTCGGCCCCTGCAAACCAAAACCCGCCGAACCACCGACCCCACCCCCTTCTCAACCAGCTACCGAGAAAGCCCCCCCACCCAGCACTCCGGCAGGACCTGTCGAAGCACCTACCGCGAAACCACCGACCCCTGCAGCTCCCCCCACGCAACCGGCCGAAACAACCGATCGCTGAGGTCCCGGGAGGAGCTCGGGATTTCTCTTGCCAGCATCCATCCCTTTGTGGAATGACTCCCCCCTGCCGGGGCGTGGCGCAGCCTGGCTAGCGCACCTGCTTTGGGAGCAGGGGGTCGCGAGTTCAAATCTCGCCGCCCCGACTTAATTCTGCAATGGGCTCGGTCACTTACGTGATCGGGCCCGTTGCGTTTCGAGGGCAGAAAAACGGTCTTGCCAGATTCTTGCCTTCCTGCTTCTTTTCCTACTGCCGGGGTTAGTGGGAAAGAAAGGCTTCGAACAACGCTTCGTCAGGCTGCATAGACCCTCTCGCTGGCCTGGAGAATTGCCGCGCGGCGGAGATAGTTCCTACTGCGCTCGACGACCTTCACGTCCAGGAGATCGACCTCCCGGCCGAAGAGCTGTTTCAGTTCTTCGCGCATCCGGTTCAGGTCCCACAATCCGAGCTCGGCCTTGGGCAGGAAACGGACCAACACGTCGACATCGCTGTCTGCCCGGAAATCCTCTCGCAGGACCGAGCCGAACAAGGAGACCTCCTGCACAGCCCAACGCCGGAACCAGGCGGTGAGTGCAGCGCGGTCATAGGTGAGGTTGACCATGTGTATTCCTTCCCTCAATCTACTCCCCAACTATGCCACCTCGGCCTTCCCGGGTCAAAGCAAGCTCCCCCCGAGGGCGGAGCGGAACCCTATTCCTTCAAGTCCGGCAAATCCGACTTCCAACTTCCCCCTTCTCCCTTCCCCTCTCATTCCGGGGCGGCACAACGGAACCCGAAGCTGCCATTGTACCTAAGGTTGGGGTTGACGTAGTAGCGGATCGCCGCGTGCACTTGGCCGCCGCCATCGAGGAAGTTACCCCCGCGTAAGACCCGGTCTGTGCCAGTCCCCGGGCCGGTCGGATCTACCTGCGCCGTCGAGGGGTAACTGTCGTACCAGTCCGCCACCCACTCCATCACGTTGCCAGCCATATCGTGCAAGCCGAAGGGCGATACCCCGGCTGGGTAACTCCCGACCGGGGTGGTCTTGCCGATGTTATTATTGTAGTTTAACCTTATCTCCCCGGGGCTCTCGTTGCCCCAAGGATAGGTCCGGCCGTCGCCGCCCCTGGCCGCATATTCCCACTGCGCCTCGGTCGGCAGGTCACCTCCGAGCCACTGACAGTACGCTTTCGCTTGGTGCCAATCCACACAATTTATCGGATGATCCTCCTTGCCAGTGGCGTTGTAGGTGCAGGTTCCACCGGTGGTATCCGCTGCGGTGCAGTCCCCCACGGACACGCACGCCCCGTACTCGCCAGCCGTCACCTCGTACTTCTGTATACGGTAGGCCGACAGGGTCACCTGGTGCACCGGCATGGCGAAGCCCTCCTGGCCCATCTGGAAGGTTCCGCCGGGGATATTGCACCAGGTGTCATCGCAGTTTTCCTCGGCAGGCTGACATCCCAGGCCGAGTATCGCCAGCAACACGATCAATCGAACCATGCTCACACCTCCTCGCTTCGGTAAGTCTTGTCTATCGGAACCACGGGATCGTAGCCGCATGATCGCAGCATGGCAACCAGGTCAGCGAGTAGTAGATTGATCCCAGCCCTTAGGCTCGTTTGGTGAAAGCCCGATCCCGTACTCCGAGAGCTGTCGAAGCGCGCGGGTGGGCGCGAAGTCGAACACGAAGCAGACGGGCTTGAGGATTTCCTCTTCGTTCGGGTTGTCGCCATTGGGGTTCTTGATGGACCAGGGCGACTGCACCCGAAACGCGGCCTGGAAGTATGTCTCGGGCGACTTGAGATTGCGGAGCATCTGGATGGAGGACCACTGCGGCACGGTCACGCCGGTCGTGAGCTTGCCGCACGACAGCGTGATGGTCTTGGTCTCGAAGCCGCTCCCGATGGCCTTGCGCACAGGCGGCAACGATCACCTCGTAGGCATGCCAGAAGGTGTTGTGCTTCTCGGCGAGCAGGTTATCCCTCGCGTGGCAGGCCGCGACGTTGGGGAGGAACCTGAACGAATGTTGCAGGTAAGGCAGCAGTCGCACATCCGAATAGGGGAACGGCGGTCTCGTCCCCGTCTTGAGATGCTCATTTTCCACCCGCATCAGGGCACGGTAATGCGACCAGGAGAGGTGCGGCGAGAAACCTTGCGGCACGGTAGTACCCGCCGGGGAGAGATTCCCAGCTTCGGCCAATTCCGCGCCAGCCGGGCGTGAAATCTCCTGTTCGATCATGGGCGCCGCAGATTCCACGCCCGCTGGGCGTGAAATTCCGGCACACCGATCCGGGTAAGCCAAATAGAACCTTCGAAAATACTGTAGCGTTGTGGGCGAAAACCCCTTGCCATACCGTTCCGTCAGCCGTGCGGAGAGGTCTTCGACGACCTTCTTGCCGTACTCCGCCCGCTCCTCGCCGCCCTGCAGTTCCTGGACAATCTCGCGCCCGATCAACCAGTAAGCCAGCACCATGTTCGTGTTCACCGCCCGGACGACATTGCCCTGCGCCTGTTCAAGGATGGACACGATGCGCCCAAAGAGCGCCTCCGGGGGCGCGGCGGCAACGTTCTTCTTCGGGTTACTCATCATTCACCAGGTCGAGCATCGCCTCGACCATCCACGCGGGGGTGAAAACCTCCCCGTGGTCGGCGACGCGTTGTTTGGACTTGACCAGGTTCATAGGTCCATGCACTTCGGGCGACGCTTCCTTGTAATCATTACGGGTTACCTGCTAGGTTCAGCGTTGAGCGAAGCCTCCGCTGCAGTGATTCTAACTTGCTGGCACGGTTGGCCGAGAAGCACGTTGAGCTGCTCCAGAATAGAATCTGGGGAGAGGGTACCCGCGGAAGGATTTGATGGCAAGTGGGGGGGTAGGTGACTGTAGGGTAGGTGACGAGTATCCAAATTGTACTAACATGTAGAACTTTAGGCATATTTTTCAGCAACCCATCGTATTCCCAGCGTGTTCACTCCTTGACCTCACAATAGGTTACACGATAGGGTCGGGCATCGAGAATTGCGGCTAATGGTAGTTAGATCACAAGAGCAAGATTGGAGATCGGCATGAAGGTACTTGGAATTCGCACATCGCCCAAGCAGTTGAGGTTTGCGCTGTTGGACATTGATGGAACCGACGTGAATTTTCTCAACCAAAACGCCGAGAACCTGATCAAAGTCCCAGCCGGTGTAACTGAAGTCGAAGATATCGTTCACTGGCAAAAGTCAGAGATTGACAGAATCCTCAGACAGAATCAGGGCATTGATCTGATTGTGATTAAGACCAGTGAATATTCTAGGGGTGACACCAAATCAACTCGCTTGGCTTCGTACCTTGATGCCGCAGTTCTGCTGGCTGCGAAAGATGCACACATCGCTTTTCTAGGGAAACGACAAAGCATGGATACCGCTTCAATGCATTTCGCACTCGGCTAGAGAGTGGAAATGAAACTCGAGTTGCGAAGATGTCGAGAACTAAGCTGAGCAAGGACGAACTCAAAGAGCACCAGAAGTCCTTCATGCTTGCGGTGGTAAATGGTGAGTTGTAATTTATCAATCACATGCACGTGGACAGCAAAAACGCCGTTCCTTCGTCGCTCTGCTGTTTGCTGCCGGTGATATGAAGCGTTTGATGACCTATCGGATGACCCTATGAACTCCACAGCCATTTTACTATCGATTGGGGTAACGGTCCTGGGGGTCTCAACTACGTTACTCATCCACTTTGTTCTTGATCAAGCGAAGTACGTTCGTAGAAAGAATAGGGTAAAGATGTGCTGGAACCATGAAGAAGAGAGAGCGCGATTTCTGAATCTATCGACGCTATCCGATGACGAAGTGGTAGAAATACTGAAACATATCAAGACAGAGCAGTTGGTTATCGCACTATCATACGCCCCGAAGGAACTGAAGAGCGCACTTCTGACGCCAGTGTCCGAACGGGCGAAATCACTTACCTGCGAGGATATCGCTCTGCGAAGGAAAAATGATCGATTCAACCCAATGGAAATCATGGAAAACCAGCGAGAACTTCTCAAAATCGCTGAAACCGTTATCAAAAGGAATCTGTAAATGTATTGCTGTAAAGCGAACCTGGAATTCCAGAGGATATCTTGAT
>MGSU01000187.1 GCA_001799195.1 Deltaproteobacteria bacterium RIFOXYA12_FULL_61_11
TCGATCCCGACCGTCGCAGGTCCAACCGACACCTCCGCCGCCCCGTCCGACCCTCCGGAAACCGTCTCCGAAGGGCTTAGCCCGCACCCCGACCTCTCCGGCGATGGCGCCTCACCCGTATCCAACCCCTCGCCCGTGACCGAAGCCCCGAGCGAAACAGCCCCTCAGCGGTCCAGCCCTCCGGCATCGTTCTTCTCGTCACCCTACGCCCTCCTCGTCGCCAACAGCGTCTTGTTGGCTTCGACCATGGGTCTCACGGCGAGCATCCTCCCCGACGGCAACGTGTTCATCGCGCCCTTGACCGGAGCCGCTGTCGGCGGATTGTTCACCTATGGCTTCTTATGGGACCAACCTCACGCGCCCGGTTTCCCCCTCTTCCTGGGTTCGGCTTACGGGTACGGCGCGCTCTTCGGTTACAGCGCCTACACCCTCTCGCCCCTGCGTTTCCACGGGGGCCGGCGGGTCTCGATCCTCAGCGGCGAGCTGCTCGGTTCGACCCTGGCGTATCTGCGGCGCGACCTCCTCACCGCGGGGCCGGAAGAGCTCCTGACCATCGACCTGGCCTCGGCGGCGGCCCTGGGCCTCGCCACCGGGGTCCTGCTCCAGTTCGATACTCCCTCTGAGCGAGTGGTCGCGGGCACGCTCGGCCTGGTCGGGGCCACTTCCTTGGTCGGAGCCACCCTCCTCTGCGACAAGGTGCATCCGACGGCAACCGATCTCCACAACACCTTCGCCTGGGCCCTCTTCGGCGGGCTCGGCGGGCTCGTCGCCCCCGGTACCCGTCGTCTCGAGGGCGGCTTCCTCCTCGGACTCTCCGCTGGACTCGAGTTCTCCCTCCTCGAGAACCGGTATTTCGACCAGGCCCAGACCCAAAGGGCCTGGAGGGAGGTCGCCACCTATGACGCCGCGCTGTTCGGCCTCTCGCTAGGCCTACTCCTCGACCGAGCGGTAGGTCCGCTGGACAAGGACGAGACCACCCAAGCCCTGGTGCTCGGCTCGGCCATGCTCGGCCGCGCTGCGGCCTACGTTCTCCACTCGCCCTCGGTCGACCTCGCCTCACCCTCGACCTCTCCGGCGCTGATCTATGGGCTCTTCGGGGCCTGGGAGGGATTTCTCCTCTCGTGGAGCGTGTCCGGCGAGGAGCAGGTCGAGCGGCGGAACGGCGGCATGCTGCTGGGTGGCCTCCTCGGGTTCAACGGGTACCTCCTCGCCCACGAGCGCCTGACCGAGCTGCAACTCGGCTCGCCCGGGGCAGTGCTCCTGGCTCCGGTCGGTTCCATGCTCGGGTTCGGCCTGGGATCGTTCATGACCCCCTCGAAGTACGTCAAGTTCCCCCTGGCCGCGGCAGGCGGGGCTCTCGGCGTTGCCGGCGCCTCCCGCTACCTCGGCGGCAAGGACCTCCCACTGGACTATCTCCTCGGGTTCGTGCCGGGGGTGACCTCTTCGATCCTGGCCCTCAACGCCCTCGAAGAGCTGGACACCAACACCCCTCAACACCGCAGCGACGGCATTGCCACGCTGACCGCCGCCACCTACCCGCTGCTCTTCTTTTTCCAAGGGCATCGCCGCGACGACCCCTTCTTGGACACGGTGACCCCGACCTTATTCTCGCTGACCGGCTTCTCGCTGGGGTACTTCGTCGGCAATGGATGGTTCGGGGCCCGGCGGAACACCCCCCCGACCTTCGGGCTCCTCGGTCTGAACCTCGGCGTGGCAACGGCCCTGCTCCAACTCCACGATCTACCGCGCTTCGAGCCGTATGCCCCGCTGGCAGTGATGGGCGTGGGGTATACCGCATTGGGCTTGGGCGCCATCGTCTCAGGCAGCACCAGAGTCCACGCCATAACCTTGACCTCCGGCCTGCTGCTGGGCGGTTTCCTCGAGAGCCGTTTCGGGCTGGGCGCCCGATTGAGCGGCCTGCTCGGAACCGGGGGCTCGCGGGGAGGTCCGGCAGCGACACTCCCACTCCCTCAGCCCTTCGTGAGTCGCGACGAAGAAGGCCTCACCCTGGTCGGACTCCAAGGTATCTTCCCCTAACGGTCCCCGAGAGGTACACTCCTACCATTGCCCCTTCCTCGATCAGGATCAGAGAGGTGTCCCTCATGTTCCACCGCCTGCATCCGGTGCTCCTCCCACTCGTCTTCCTCTGGCTCTCTTGCAGCGACGACACCGTCCACCGCGAAGGATCCTCACCTCGCATCGGCTGCACCAGCACGAGTTGTCCCGACGGGTATTACTGTCACGCTCAGAGCGGTTCGTGCATGCCACGGGCGACCTCTGCAACCCCGGCGCAGGAAGAAGCCTCCGAGCCCTCCTCGGACCACACCGCCCAACCCGATCCCGCAGACGCAGCCGAACCCACGGCCGACCAGGACCAACAGCCAGCGCCCCTTCCGGCAACGACCCCCTGCACCTGCGGCGACCCCGAGGTCGAACCCTGCGGTCATTGCGAGGGCCGCTGTCCCGGAATATGTATGCTCGAGACGATGAGCTGCCAACAGGCCGAGAGCGCCTACGCGGGTACCCTCTCGTTTCGGTGCGTCTCCACGACCGAGCCGACGCCCCCGCCTCCCGGTCCCCATGACCCGGTCTGCACGTCGAATTGCGCGGGAAAGACCTGCGGCGCGGACGATGGCTGCGAAGGTACCTGTGGAGCCCCGACCGATGACGGCTGCCCCCTGGCCGGCGCCACGACCTTGGCCGATTTCGAGGTCTTCGGGTCCTGGTCGATCGGCGATCAGGCCAACGGGACCTTCAGCCGTGCCACCGATCAATTCCACGGCGGAGCGACTTCGGCCGCGTTGGCTTACTCCTTCCCCACCGCCGCCAACGACTTCGTGGTCTTCCGGCAGGACAGCCGAGAAACCATACCCGACTCCACGACGAAACTCTCGGCCTGGGTGTATGGGGACGGCAAAGGCTTCTTCTTCAACCTCTGGGTCCTCGACTCCACCGGTACGGCCTGGTCCATCCCCCTCGGACGCACCGACCACAACGGCTGGAAACGGCTCGAGAACACGCTCGTGATCCACGCCTGGCCGGGTGGGCACATCTTTGGTACCGGCACGGCGATCTCGAAGCCGTTGCGACTCTACGGCGTGGTCCTCGACGATGCTCCGGACAGCTTCACGGGAAACGGTACCATCTACCTGGACGACCTGCAGGCCTTGCCCTGAACCGGAGGAACCGCGCAGGATCACGCGGCGAGTGTGCTTCAAGCAGTCGGTCCGGCCTTTCCCAATTCCCCCCTGCGCAGTCCGAAGAACCCAACCTTGAGACCGCTGCGCAGGAGGAGGGCTCTCGCCTTGCCGTGGAGCAGGACCAGGCAGACGAAATCGACGACGGGCAAGAACAGGGCGAGAACGACGAGGAGCACGAAGGGCCGGGGAAAACGCATGGCCCTGGTCAGCCGGAACACGACCCACAACGAGAAGGGGACGTTGAACAGGCAGAGGAGCGGCTCCGCCGCCCTGGCGAGGGCGAAGATCATGGCGAAGACCAACATGCGTTGCGCTTGGGCGATAATGCTGATGTCGGCAACGACCACGCTCCGCACCACGCTGGCCGGGTCATCATCAACAACGGTCGTAGGTCTGGGAGGTGGGTTCTCGAAGTTCCACGGATTGATCAGCAGGAAGGTACTTTCTCCGAGGCTGATCCTGTCCCCGGGGTGTACCGAGGCGGTGCCGACACGTAACCCATTGAGATAGGTGCCGTTGGTGGTGCCGAGATCGCGCAGGGTGATTCCCGCAAGCGAGATCTCGAGCGTGGCATGGCTGCGAGACAGGTTGATGTCCGGGATCTTGACGGCATTGCCGAACCCCCGACCGATAGTGGTCTCGCCGGCGCGGATCATGAGGTCGTTCCCCCGCAACGGACCGGTTTCGAACAGTATCTTGTACATGGAGGCAGCCCTCCGAGTCCTTGTTCAGTCCACCAGCGGGGTCGGTGCCTCGCAGCCGAGAGCCAATACCGGACTGCGTTGCCCCTCCAAGGATGCTACCGTCGTGGCCACACAGCAATCGCTCCAGACATTGACCGTGGTCCTGCACATATCCAGGACATGGTCCACGGCCAGGATCAGACCGACACCCTCCAGCGGTAAACCGACCGCGGTCAGGACCACGGACATCATCACCAACCCGGCCATGGGGATACCTGCGGCACCGATCGAAGCCAGGAGTGCGGTGAACACCACCACCACTTGCTGCCCGAGACTCAGGTTTATTCCATAGGCCTGCGCGATGAACAGCGCCGCCACGCACTCATAGAGCGCGGTGCCGTCCATATTCACCGTGGCTCCGAGGGGCAGGACGAAGCCCGAAATGCGCGGCGACAGACCAGCCCGACGTTCGATACACTCGAGAGTCAAAGGCAAGGTAGCCGAAGAGGAAGCGGTCGAAAAGGCAGTGAGCAGGGCCGGGGACTGAGCAACGGCGAGACGCCAGGGTCTGGATCGCCCCAGTAACCGCACCATGAGGGGCAACGACACACTCGCATGGATTACCAGCCCCGAGAAGACACAGAGCGCATAGAGTCCGAGCGGGAGGAAGGCCGCGAAACCGGTGTTGGCGACGATGCGAGCCACGATACCCCAGGCGCCGAGCGGAGCCAGGAGCATCACGAAGGCGGTCATCCGCATCATCACGGCATAGGCTGCTTGGAATACCGTAAGCAAGGCCTCGCGTTGCCGTTCGTTCTTCAGGTTGGCCAGGAAGACTCCGAAGAGGATGCAGAAGAAGATCACGGGCAGGATGCTGGCCTCGGACAGGGACTGGAAGACGTTGTCGGGAATCATGCGCCCGAGGAGATCCCAGACCGAACTCGTCGGCCGGTCGAGGAACGAGACATCGCGACGCAAACCGAGATCCGCGCCGACACCGGGCTGGAGAAGGTTGACTAAGCCGAGTCCGGTGAGGATGGCGATGAGCGAGGTCAGGATGTAGAGAACGAGGGTTTTGAGGCCCAGCCGTCCGATGGTCTCGGCAGACCCTACCCCGGCGACACCGGTGATGATCGAGGTCACGATCAGGGGGACGATGAGCATACGCAAGAGGCGCAAGAAGAGGTCGGCGCAGTAGCCGACCACGGCGACGACCGCCGGCACCTCTCCCAGGAACCCCCCGGTGAGTATGCCGCAAACTATACCCAGGAAAATGAACAGGGTCAGCCGGTGAGCCGGATTGAGAGACATCGGCGAACCTCGGCCAAGCGTCGGGACGGGACGAACGGCCGAAGGGGGCCGGTAGCGAGCCGGCGACCGACGCGGTGAAACGATTTGGGGGTATCCCTTGCGGGACACCCCCAACGAAGGATAGGCGCGAGGGGACTCGAACCCATGGCCTCTACCGTGTGAAGGTAGCGCTCTAACCAACTGAGCTACGCGCCTTCGTTCTTCCCTGCTTAGGAGAAACGGCGGGGGGTGTCAAGGGGAAATGAGGAAGACGCCTAGGGCTCAATCGCATTGGCGATTGTCGAGCTTCTGGACCGGGCGGTTCTGCGGGGTGACCTCGTAACAGGCGTATTCCCCGTCGTGGTCGAGGTCGTGCCATTCCGAGAAGAAGCCGTAGGTCGCGCGGCAGTGCGAACCATCGACTGTTTGCACGGGGAAGTTCTTCGGGGTGACCTCCCAGCAGGCGTACATGCCATCAGCGTCACGGTCGTGCCAGGCATAGAAGGTCCCGTAGGCCTGCCGGCAGCGGGAGAGGTCGGCCTTCGCGACGATGCCGTTCTTCTGGGTCACCTGGTAACAGGTGTATTCTCCGTCATGATCGCGGTCGTGCCAGGCAAAGTAGTCTGCTCGGGCGGCGCTCGAGAAAAGGCCGATCATCACCATCCCGAGAACAAGCAAAGAGCCGGGAAGACGTTTGGTGGTAGACATGGGAGTGCTCCATTGGTCAGGTTTCCGTTATCCACGCCGCTAGCAAAAGATGCGCCACTATTGTTGCAACATTTGCAACGTGTTAGATTTGCCGCTTGGTGTCATCTCGACCGCGCTCCAGAAACCTGAACGCCAATCTTACTCTTGTGAGAACACCGGAGGAAACCTGGGTTGCGCTCACTCGTCCGGCGCAAGGTTGAGGAATACCGGAAGCCCAAAAACGACCCGCTGGTCTTCTTCACCGGTGACGGCTATCATTCCGATCATGCGTGTGTTGGTGCTCAATTCCCGCGACGGTCTTGGTGGGGCGGAGTACGCAGCGGCTTCGCTCGCGGAAGGACTCCGTCTCCAGGATCGCCATCAGGTCGAGCTGCTCGTCGGGACGAGTCTCTCAGACCCCGCCAGCCAGATCCGCCCCAAGGGACTGCCGGGTCAACTCGAGCGAGGCCTCGCTCGCCTCGAGCAGACGTTGGGCCTGCCCTACCTCTGGCTGCCCTGGTCCACGGCCGCGCTGCAAAGGCGCCTCGCGACCTTCCGCCCCGAGGTGATCTCGCTGCACAATATACACGGCAATTACCTCGCGCTGCCCATGCTCCCGGCCTTGGCCGCTTCCGCGCCGCTGGTCCTCACCCTGCACGACGTGTGGCCACTCACCGGCCACTGCCAGTATCCCTACGAGTGCGAACGCTGGAGGTCCGGGTGCGGTAGTTGCCCCAGACCCCGGGAATACCCAGCCTTGATGCTCGGCAGCAGCGGGTTGCACTGGCGACTGAAACGTTCGCTGTGGCATACGACCCGCCCAACCCTGGTCGCCCCCTCGGCCTGGCTTGCGTCCGTCGCGCGCCATAATCCCCTGGCCGCCGGACTCCCCCTCGTCACCATCCC
Organism: Deltaproteobacteria bacterium RIFOXYA12_FULL_61_11; assembly: GCA_001799195.1. Taxonomy (GTDB): domain Bacteria; phylum Bdellovibrionota_F; class JAHFAK01; order YA12-FULL-61-11; family YA12-FULL-61-11; genus YA12-FULL-61-11. The sequence continues at coordinate 6,767 of MGSU01000187.1, forward strand.
GAACGGCATCGACACCTCCCTGTTCCGGCCCCGGGAGGAGCCCCGTCTCCCGGACCGATCCTTGCGCTCCGTGGTCTATTGCCTGCCGGCCGACCCCCATAATCGCCGCCGCAAGGGCGCCGACCTCGCCGTCGAACTCCTGCAGCGACTCTGTGCGTGCCCAGGGCCACCGCTGCGCCTCGAACTCGTCGGCGCCAGGGACCTCGACCTGCCCATCCCCACGGAGCGTCTTGTCGTCCGGCGGCACGGTTTCGTCCACGACCGGACCCGGCTCGCCTCGCTGCTCGCGGACTCTGACCTTCTCCTCCTCCCCTCCCGACAGGACAACCTGCCCACCATCGCGCTCGAGGCCGCGGCCTGCGGCACTCCCTGTGTCGCTTTCGACGTTGGCGGTTGCGGCGAAACCGTCCTGCAGGAACAAACCGGGCTGCTGGTACCGCCTTTCGACCTCGCGGCCTTCACCGCGGCCGTGACCTCGCTCCTTCGCGACCATGACCGCCGCCTGGCCCTCGGACGCGCGGCCCGCCTCCACATCCTCTCCGAATTCAGCCTCGCCCGGATGGCCGAGCGGTACGAGGCCTGTTTCCTCCAGGCTCGGCACGACTGGTTGCGAGACCAGGGTCGGCCTGTCCCTTGACCCTCCCTCGGGGGATGGCTATGGTGAGCCCCCGATCCGGAAAGGAGTCCGAGCATGATCGCCCCAGAACTGGAGAAGACCATCAAGCGCGCCTTCTCCCTCGCCAAGTCGAGACGGCACGAATACGTCCTCCTCGAGCACCTACTGCACGCTCTCACCGAGGATACCGACGCCGCTGACGTGCTCCTGGGGTGCGGGGTGGACCTCGACGAACTCCGTCGGCGCCTGGCCGCCTATTTCGACGACCGATTGACCGCAATGCCCCGGCCCCTCGACCCGAGCGCCTCGGTCAGCTTCCAGGTGGTGCTGGAACTGGCGGCGGCCCAGGCCCAGGCAGCGGGTCGCGATCAGATCAACGGCAGCAACGTCCTGGTAGCCCTGTTCCGCGAGAAGAACGCTCACGCCGTCTACTTTCTGCGCCAATTGGGGGTAACCCGTTACGACCTCCTGCGCTACATCAGCCACGGCCTGGCCCCGCTCGAGAGTTCGGAGGGAGGTACGGCCGAAGAGGAACAGCCCGAGAAGGCCGCTCCTCAGCACAAGCCCGTGCGTTCGGCCCTGGCAAGCTACTGCGTGGACCTCAACGCCAAGGCGCGCGCGGGCAATATCGACCCGCTCATCGGCCGCGAACGCGAGCTGGAACGAGCCATCCACGTCCTCTTGCGGCGCAAGAAGAACAACCCGCTCTTCGTCGGCGAGGCAGGAGTGGGGAAGACCGCGCTCACCGAAGGTCTGGCCTTGCGTCTCGTCGAAGGGAAGGTCCCTCCGGCCCTTTCCGGCATGGAAATCCACGCCCTGGACCTG
>MGSU01000188.1 GCA_001799195.1 Deltaproteobacteria bacterium RIFOXYA12_FULL_61_11
CTCTACTTGAGCGAGAACGGCCTTCACCTCTACTTCCAGGAACTGGAACAAAGTCTTGAGTTCGGTTTTCCCCGCTTACTTCTGCCTGGGTTATGGCGCCACCTTGCTCTGACCATCGAGGCGGACCTTGTCCGGCTCTTCGTCGACGGCAACGAGGTCGCCAGAGATACTCTGGTCGCCCCGCTCTCCGATTCCTATGACCCGCTCTTCTTCGGCAATGAAGGCTGGGAAGAATATTTTCATGGCACCCTCGACGACTTTCACCTCCTCGCTCATGCCCGCAGCCCGCAGGAACTCTGTGAAGTCAACGGTGGCTTGTGGTACTTGGAGAGTGAAACCTGTAAGCTCGCTCCGGCCGAGGAGAGCCTGGTCCTCTCCTACGACTTCACCGAAGCCACCTCATCGCTTGTTCCGGATCTGACCCCCTACCACCACGACGGAACCGGTGAGTTGTACACCCTTGTGCCCGGACACAACGGTCAAGGTCTGCACTTTACCGATTATCCCGGTGCCATCACCGTCCCGGCGAGCTACGACCTGGCCTTCCACGACCGGTTCACCATCCGCATGAAGCTCTGGCCCGAGGAGCACAGTGATCGGGGTCAAGCACTGCTGGGCAGGGAAGAAAGCTTCATGCTCCTCACCACCCGCTACCCGCAGCTTTTGCTCGAGGCCCGTGACGGATTGCACTTCGTCGCCTCGTCGGTCCCCCTGCAAGAAGAGACCTGGAACGACCTCGCCCTGGTCTACGATCAGGAGGTGGTGCGCTTCTACATCAACGGCGTCCTCGGTGGCGAAGCCCCGTCCTTCGGTTTGCTCGGGCTCACCCAGGTGCCGCTCAACCTGGGCGACAGCATCGGCCCGCCCTTCCCGGGCACCGGCGCTTTCCTCGGTGTGCTCGACGAGATAACAATCTATCGCGATGCCTTGCCCGAGCGCACGTTCTGCCCAGATACATATGACCCCATCGACGGCCACTGCCCCTTCGTGGTGCAAGCGAGGTTCCACCTGGAAAACGAACTCATCGCCGCGTACGACTTCGAGGCTGGTTTCGGCGACGTGATACAGGACCGTTCTGGCCATGATAATCCCGGTCTTTTTACCCTGGGCAGCGTTCTGGCCGGGGCTCTCGACGGCCAGAGCGCCGCTTTATTCCAGGGTGGCTCACTCCGTTTTGCAAACTATCAGCAGCTCGGCCAAGACTTCACCCTGTCCTTGCGCCTGCGCAACCTCGAGGAAGCACCCTCGGCCACGATCGTCGAGAGCGAGGGCTTATTCGCGTTGCGTCTCGAGGGTGATCTTTTCGTGCTCGAGTTCCCCGAGCTTCGGCACGTCTTCGAGTATTCCTTCGACCCGCTCGAGGCGCACGAGCTCACCCTCTCCCGCCAAGGCGACCGCTTCAGTCTGGTACTCGACAACCGCGAGCTTGGCTCGGTCGTCGTCCCCCTGCCGCCCACCGAGCTCGTTCCGATCCTGGCAGGCACCTCGTTCTCTGGGTATCTCGACGATATCAAACTCTACTCGACCAGCCTTCCTCTCGATCGGATTTGCCGCAACCACGGCTACGAAACCTTCCACCCCGCCCTTGAGCGCTGCTTTTTCTCCGACGACCCGTTGCTGGTCGATACCGATCGGGACGGGGTACTGGACCTCTTTGACGAACTGCCCGACGATCCAGCCGAATGGACGGACAGCGACAGCGATGGGGTGGGCAACAACGCCGATGCTTTTCCCTGGAACCCCGCAGAATGGACCGACTTGGACGGGGACGGCGTAGGCGCCAACGAGGACGAGGCGGACAACGACCCTTATGGACTTACCGACAGCGATGGCGATGGTTTTTCCGACGGCCAGGATGCCTTCCCCTACGATTCCTTCTGCGCCGAGGACCGCGATGGCAATGGACTCTGTGACGAGCAGCAAGAAGAGTTCGATCCGGCGCTCATTGCCGTGTTTCACTTCTCTTCCAAGACCGGGTGTGTGCTCGAGAATGATCTTGGGACCGGACCTGAGCTTCAGGCCTGTGGCCCGCGGTTGGTCAAGGAAGGCTTGCACAACAGCAGCCTCGCCTTCCAGGAAGCCTGTCAACAAGCCGTGCTCGATGCCCCGGTCAGTCTCGGCGAGGCCTTCGGGCTCAGTCTGTGGTACAAGGTCAACTCGACCCAAGCACGCCAGGTCTTGGTCGAACTCCAGGACATGGTGACGGTGTTGGTGGAAGAACAGCGGCTACTCCTCGCCTGGGCGGATGGGCGTGTTCTCGACACCCGCACCTTCCTCGAAGAAGGACAATGGCATCATCTCGTGCTATCGCGCGATCTCGACCACGTGACCGTGCAGCACGATGGCTTCAGGATTCTTGAGGAAACGCTCGGCGGGTTGCCGACCCCCGTACTCACCCGGCTTGTCTTGGGCTCGGACTGTTCCCAAAGTCCCTCTCTGCACGGCAAGCTCGATGAAATCCAATGGTATCGCCGTTCTTTGGCCGAGCAGGAACAGCAACAGCTCTATGCCGTCGGTTTGCAAGCGCTCCGCAGCAGCCCCGAGCACGCCTATGATCGTACCGTCTCACTACCGGCGGGCGAACCTCGACGCATTTTCTTCGACGCCACCGATGACCCCCTCCACGGAGTCATCCTCGACCTCCCGGCGGGCACCTTTGCGCAGGATGTTCTTCTGGCCTTCGGTTCGGCTAGGATTGCCGAACAAGATTATCAGCCCGTGGGGCCGCAGGTGGCTGTCATGGCGGTGCCCGAGGCGACATTCCTACGGCCGGTACTGCTCACCCTGCCGTTCAACCCACAACTTTTGACCTTGCTCGATATCAGCGCCGACCAGCTCACCGTGGTTCGTCACGACGACGAACTCGGCCGCATGGAAGCTTTTGAGGATGTGACCATCGATCCGAGCGCCGGTACCGCGCAGGTGATGATCGATCGTTTCTCGGTCTACAGCGTGGTTGCCAAAACCATCCAGGGTGCCTGGTTCACCCGCGTTATCGGCGATATCCGTTGTGATGCTTGGGGACTGCTCGGTAATGTAGAACACCACATCACCTTCCGCTTGTTCAACCGCGGGTACGGTTTGTATCGGAGCGAAAGTGAACGAGACAGTAATGGGCATCCTTTTTTGATCACCGGCCACCTCGTTCATGAAGGAAAGCGCTTGGAATTGAGCCATGCCGGTGGAGGTGCGAGCATCAATGACTTCTACTACGACTATTTTGGCATCGACGATATCCTCGACCCTGAGGCTACTACAGAGTACGTTGGCAACCTCTGTGACCGGGGGAGAAGTCCACTGCGCTTCGTGGGGGGTGGCTATCGCGTCAACCGGGTCGGCAAGGTGATAGGCGGCAGCATGGTCTACGATACCTGTCGGTACTATCCCAATACCTTTCTGCTGAGGAAAAGGCCGCTGCTCATGTTGACCCTGCCGGGAAGAAAGGTATTTGATTACTCTGGTGTGTTTTCCCCGGCGGTCCTGAGCATCGTGCCGAACAGCATCTTCCCCGAAGCCGCGCTCCGCCTCTCTCTGTACAATGCAGCAGGACAAGAAATCTATTCTACAACGAGCCTCGCCAGCACTGGCTCTAACTTCTTCTGGTGGAACGGTTCCGATAGTCAGGGGCAACACGTCCCCACGGGCTGGTATTACGTGGTGGTCACCGCCGAGGCGTCGCCATACCGCGACGTTGTCATGCAACCCATCTATATCGTCACCAGAGAGCCTGTGTGCTACGACCCCGACGGGGATCTGGTGTGCGGAAGCTGGGATAGCTGCCCCAGGGATCCCTTGAGTTGGGGAGTGGACTTCGACCGGGATGGTAAATGCAACCTCGGTCCTTCTCCGGATCCAGATGCGGACGGCGACGGTTGGCTCGACGCTGACGAACCCGAGTACCTGCTCGACAATGCCAGCGAGTGGCAGGATAGCGACCTTGACGGGCTCGGCGACAACGCCGACCCCGACGACGACAACGACGGCGTGGACGACAAGGAGGATCAGTGCCCCTTGGATGCTGAAGGTTCTGAAGATCTCGACCACGACGGGCTCTGTGACTATGAAGACGATTTCGTGGATGTGAAGCCGGAGATTGAGTGCAGTGGAGTTTCCAGCAATACTGCTGTGTCGAGCTACCAACCGGGAGACATTATCGAATTGGATAAATTCTCTTGGGTGCGCTGCAAAGTGACCTCGCATTATCGGCAGTCCGACAAGACCATCAACGTATTGGCAGTGTCGAACTGGCTAAAAGTCTCGCTGGGCAAGGGTTCTTCTTCGCACGTCGTGATACCCAATGACGGTTCTTTCTATACCGCGATCGACAAGACCGCGCCGGAATACGTCGACACCGGCGTGCTCATGGTGTTGACCGGACAACACGTGCGGTATATTTTGCTCAAGTACCTCGATCAAGATAGCTCCCACAACGTCTTTGCCAATGTAAACGCGAATGACTATCTAGGGCGGCTCGATACCTTGCTCATGGACCAAGAAAAAACGGTCGAAATGATAACCCGATGCCCCTCGCTTCCAGAATCGCTCCAGACCATTTGCGCGACCAACCCGACAGTCTACGTGGGCAACCCAGTCCGCCAACTCTATCCGGAGATCCGGCGCATCCTCGATGAGGAAGCAGAACAGACCGCGACCGCGAAGCTGCACTTGCTGATGATGCTCAACCCCATCTATGCTCCGGACCTGATCGAGTTGCCGACCGAGCAACGTAATGAGTTGGCTAGGTTGTGGCTGATCACAGGCTGGGAAGCCTTATGGAAGACAGAGCCGCCGCGATGTATTAGTTATATGTTTGACAATAGTATGATCTATACTTGCGATCCAGATCAACGCTTCAGTTGGCCACCATTCAACGAACTGAAGAACCGCATGTTCTTCCTGACCGAATATGACGGGGATCCGAATCCAGACGGTACGATCAATTGTTCAGAAGATGACCAGCTCTGTCTTTTTGCCCAAAATAATGGAGTTGGATTTGGAGAAGGATTGCTTTTACAAGGTGCCGCTGCTGGTCTTGGTTGGGTATTATCAAAATTATCTAGTAATGACGGTAATGACGAAGCACCGGATGCTCGTGTTTATAGCAGACCAGGGCGAGAACCAGGGATGCGCGTTCTCGCTACAGAAGAAGCCGCGGTGCGGGCGGAAATGCGAAATAACATGACATCTCATATGGGTTCATATGATACCCGATCAGTTGTCATGAACCCAGAAACCTATCAGTTTTTCGAGAAAATCCCTCAATCCGAGGTGCCATCAGACTGGCTGCAATGGACCTATGATCAACATTATCTTCATCAAGAGAAATTAGCACAACAATTTGAAGCTGAAGGCTTCGAGTATCCTGTTTCCATGAGTGGCTATCCAGGCACACGCCCGTGCCCGGCAAAAGCCGATGAACTGGGTTTTGGCGCGGATTCGCTGTATGCCCAGTGGTCCACTGATGATGCTGATAAGGATTGGCGGCGCACTACGACTCTGCTGCCCACGCTCGACGGGCTGCAAAAGACTACAGGACGCAACCTCCCCTTCGCGCTCTACCAGGCCAATGCGCTCGCCCATCATGTTGGAACTGGCAATACCAGAGACATGGCGAGGTTCACCGAGGATGAGGCGAACCGGTCCGTGGTGCTGCGAGATCCGAATAATCCAGCAAATCGTAGGTATCTATCCGACATTCAAAGCGATGCCCCCTTCGTGATAACCGTACAAAGTGATGGCAGTGTTGCCCTTCAGCAGTTCATCATTGGTGGTGAGTCATGGCGGTATCAGGAGACTTTGGCGGAAATTTGGCAAACTCCCACTTCTCCCGATGATTCTTATCCTATCTCAAAACCGATAGCACGAACCAATTTCTATGATATTCTGAACAATTCGAATAAAATCCACTTTCGACCGGTCAGTGGTATCTTTGGTCAGGGCAGGTACGATCTGTGGATCGGTCGAGATACCAATGGTGATACCGAGTTGGCAGCTAGTGAAGGACAGTATATCCTGCCAATTACCGTAATCAATGAAGAGCAGTACTTTATGTCACAAGCTCTCCTTATCTCGACCTGGCAAGCCTGGGTTGTGGCTGGACATGATCTTGCTTCAACCCTCTTGTCGGCATTTCTTTCCCCATATCAAATTGATCCCGATAATCCTCAACCAGGTGCTCTGCTTATCCAACCAACTCGGGTAGAATGGAGAAGGCTCACCCCAGACGATTTGAAGAGGAATTCGGAGCGAGCCGGCGCCAATTTCAGCTACGCTGATGGCACAACGCGTATCCCGAGTCTCATCTATAATGAGGATTCCTCGGCCTCACGGTTGGTCAGCGAATCGGCCACCATGAGCAGGGCCGTGCTCCGGGATGCTATACCAGTTGAAAATGTCAATCAAAGGATATCAGCTTGGTACGGGAGCCATCCGACGAGTACCACGCATATTGATACACTTACTGAAAACGAAATACCCAATGAACATCGAATAATCTCGAAAGATTTCGAGGTTCTCGACGGAAAATACAGCGACGTCCACCTCGCGCTCGGAACCGCCGACTTCAACTTCACAGAACTGCAGATCGAGACCATCCGTACAAACCAGGGCATCTTCGTGCAGTCCGTGACGGTCAGAGGTTATACCAACGATTTGTATGACTTCGATTATCAAGAAGAGGATCTGACGGAAATCAAGGACGGCGCGGTGCTCCAGTACGGTTGGAGCGCCGGTTATGGTTCGGCCGGCGCGATCTTCTGGACCGAGATCCACTTCCATTGGCAATACCGGACCATGGATTGCCGCATAGAGGAAATTAAAACCTGCCAGTTCGCACCCGTACCATAAGGAGGTCGTATGCGATTATTTCTCATAGTAATGGTTCTTTTGGGGAGTGTATTGCTCCCTCTCCCTACCCGAGCAGAGTTCATTCTTATTGAAGAAAATGCATGGGGAATGCCAATCCGAGCCTCTGGGGGACCCACGTTTAAAAAAGATGATCTTGTAGTCATCGAGGTTGGTCTCTGGACCGATCACAGCCAGCTCAAGGATATCGTGATGACCATGGTTGTGCCTCCTGAGTTGAAGGCGAAGAACTTTCAAGGAAGTAAAATTCAACAAAATATCTATTCTCGCAGATTCGCGGAGATGACGCCCTTTACCCGGTGGCCGTCAGACCAGAGTACTTCTATCCACTACTCCGGTTTCGCCTTAGAAGATTCGTCTAAATGGTCAAAACCGCTCACTGTCGATGTCCGTTTCACCCGGATGTACCGGATCGCGGAGACCAAGGAATGTCTCGAGGAGAAGTACCAATATCATCTTCAATGGCCGGGGTCGTATTACAAAAAAGGGTATGGTTGGCAAGGAGCGACCATGAAAAAGGAGTACGGTCGGAGGCTTCCCCCCTCGGCTTGCACCAGTGAGATCTGTTCCGGTTGGAGTTGCCGTTGACGCATCAATTTTTCGCCGACGTCTTCTCCGACGGGCCTGTCCCCTGCGGCCCGCTTGGAGGTCGGCATCCCTGCCGCCACCCCGACGACGAGACAGAGTGGCAGGACCGCGACGGCAACGGCCGGGGAGACAACGAGGTGCCGATCGACCCAGACCTCCTCGCCCATTTCACCTTCAACGAACTGCGCCAGTGCCTCTTCGCCGATACGCTTGACAGTGGCCTGCTGGCCCGTTCCTGCGCCGTCGAGCTTTCGCCGTCCGGCTTGGAACGCCGCGCGCTCTCCTTCGCCACCCAATGCGGGGAGGTCGTGTTCACACAACCCCTCGAGCTCTCGGCCGATTTCTCCCTCAGCGTGTGGGTGAATCCAGTCGAGACTCAGGCCCGTCAAACCCTGCTCCGCTTGGGCAACGGCCTTACGGTCGTCCGCCAGGCAGACCTGATCGACCTCGTGGTCGACGGCCAGGTCGTGCTCAGCGCACCAAGCACGCTCTGGACCGGGGCCTGGAACCACCTGGTGATCAATCGGCAAGAAACCTCGCTCAGCCTCTCGGTCAACGCCGCTCTCGTGGCCCAAACCACGTATCACGGTCCGCTCGAGGCGCACGAGGTCTTGGTGCTCGGACCGGACTGTGCGCACGATCCCACGCCCTTCACCGGCAAGCTCGACGAACTGCACGTGTACCGGCGCGGCTTGCAGCCGAGCGAGCTCGAACGCTTGTACCTCGTTGGTCTCTACCACCAGCTTCAGGCCCAACGCGAGGT
>MGSU01000189.1:0-1132 GCA_001799195.1 Deltaproteobacteria bacterium RIFOXYA12_FULL_61_11
GGGCTCCTCTACGCCCCGCTCTCGCGCTACCCGGCCATGCCCCATCTTCCGTCGAAGGTCGACGCCATCGCGGCTGCGGGCGAGATCCTCGACGTGGTGAGCGACTTCCCCTTCAAGTCGGACGCGCACCGCGCCGCCTGGCTGGCGGGCGTGCTGACCCCGCTCGCGCGCTTCGCCTTCCGTGGCCCGTCCCCGCTCTTCCTCATGGATGCCAACGTGCGCGGGGCCGGCAAGTCGCTCCTCGCCGACGTCACTGGTGAGATCCTCTGCGGTCGACCCATGCCAAGGACTCCGCAAGCCCTCGACGAGAACGAGGAGGTCAAGCGCATCACCGCAATCGCGATAGAGGGCGACCGGGTCGTGCTCCTCGATAACATCAACCGACCGCTCGGGTCCGGCGCGCTCGATACGGTGCTCACCGGCACGGTCTGGAGCGAGCGCATCCTCGGCAAGAGCGAGAAGGTGAGCCTTCCGCTCCTCACCGTCTGGTACGGCACCGGCAACAACGTCACCTTCAAGGGCGACACCGCGCGGCGCTGCCTGCACATCCGGCTCGACTCGGACCTCGAGCGGCCCGAGTGCCGCGAGGGGTTCAAGCACCCGGACTTGCTTGCCTGGGTGCACGAGCACCGGACCCGCCTTGTCGTAGCGGCGCTGACCGTCTTGCGCGCGTACACAGCGGCGGGCAGACCCGATGCCGGGCTCAAGCCCTGGGGCTCGTTCGAAGGGTGGTCGGCGCTCGTGCGGAGTGCGATCGTGTGGAGCGGGCTCGCCGATCCGGGCGACACCCGCGCCGAACTCGATCAGGTCGACACCGACAGCATGGTCCTTGGCGACCTCGTCGCCGGCTGGCTCGAGCTGCCCGGCGACTGGGGCACGAGCGGCTGCACCGTGGCCCAGGCCCTGAAAGCGCTCCGGGACGACGGCGAGGGATCCTTGTACGGGCGGCTTCGCGCAGCCCTCGGGGAGCTGTGCCCTCACCCGCCAGGGCAGCTTCCGACGGCGCGGAAGCTGGGCAACGCGCTCCGGCACTTCCGCGGTCGCGTCGTGGGCGGCCGGAAGCTCCAGACCCGTGTGCTGCAGGGGAAGAATCTGTGGCTCGTGCGAGAGGTCGGTGCGCCGGACCTCGGGC
>MGSU01000189.1:1173-9300 GCA_001799195.1 Deltaproteobacteria bacterium RIFOXYA12_FULL_61_11
ACCGGAGGACGCCGATGACCTCGCATCACCCTGCCATGCCCCACACGACCTATCCGACCTGTAGCGGCGTCGCTGACGCCGGGACGCACCGGGAGAGCGGGAGCGACGACCCCGCGAGAAGGCCCAGCGTCCAGGTCAACGGGCGCCAGCTCATCGCGATCATCGAGGACGCGTGGCGGGCGGTCCACGCCGCAAACGACCCACCCTTCCTCTTCTCCCGTGACGGAAGGCTCGTCCGCCAGACCTGCCTGAGCGGGCGGGCCCACGTCGTGCCGATCAACGCCGCCGAGCTGTACGGCATCCTCGTTCGCGTCGCCGACTGGGTGAGGGCAACGTCGAGCGGCCCCGTTCCCGCAAGGCCGCCCCGCGCGGTGGCCGCCGACATGCGCCGGTTCCCGGACGCCAGCATCCCCAAGCTGTAGCTACAACTCGATCGCGCAGGCCTCCGCCACCACCGGCGGGCGCTGTCTCGGCGCATCGTCCCCCACGCCTCGTGGAAAGCGTGACGGCACTCGTGCGGCCTGCCTCCATGCGGCGCGACGACCCCGAGGCCGTCCTCCGCTCGCCGGAGGTGTATCTGAGGTGCATCTTGATGGGCGAAAGGTGCATCTCGTCTACGCCAGATACACCTCCCCAAGTGCCTGCTTTTCCTTCACGTTCTCTTCGAAGGTGGATCTGGTGGATCTGGTTTGGAACCCTGAGCAGATAAATGGGCTGCACGATGTCGTGTCACGTGATCATGAAAATATAGAGGAGCTGGCGGCAGATACACCGAGATACACCTCACGTGGTGCGGGGGAGCATATTCCCCTGCAGTAACAATGACTTCTGCCGCAACTCCCGTCCGGAAGCAGATCCACCTCTCCCGGCCTTGCCACGAACGACGTGATGCCGCCGTAGCGTCGACCGCTTCCGACACATCCTCAACGCCGCCGGTAGGTATCCGGTGAACGCCGCCGCTCGAGCGGCAGGCACTACCACCGGAGGTCGCCCATGGCATGGCCAAAGCTCATCAAGCGCACCGTCACCTGCCCGAAGTGCAGCTCCACCGCCCCGGTCGAGATGATCCATCAGCCGCACCAGCGCGTCGATGGCAACCGTGACCGCATCTACAAGTCGCTGACCTGGGCGGACTGCCCGAAGTGCGGCCACGAGTGGGAGCTGCGCGACGGCCCGAGCCAGGAGCGAGTCGACGCCGAATGAGCACCACTTTCCGCCGGCTCTTCAAGGATCTCCGCGCCGAGGTCCGGGCGTCGAAGCACACCGCGTGCTTCCAGGACGCGAGATGCCGGCATGCGGCTCTGGCCCGCCACCACACCATCGCCTCGGTGCTGGGCATCCTCGCCGACGAGGGCAAGAAACCCTACGCCGAGAAGGAGGCGCTCACCCGCGCGCTCATCGCCGAGCAGCAGGCCAGCCCGAACTCGTTCTGGGCGTCGGTGCTGCTCGTTGCCTTCTACCCGATGCTCAGCCGCCTGCGGCATCGGATCTGGGGCGACACCATCCCGACCGAGGACCTCGACCAGCTCGTCGTCACCTGCTTCCTTGCGGTGGTCGACGAGTATCCCGTCGATGGCCGCCTCGACCGCACGGCGCTGCGGTTGCGGCAACGCACCGAGCGTCGGGTCTTCGGCGTCGTCCGCCGCGAGCAGGAGGAGCGACAGCAGGTGACCTCCGTCGATCCCGATACCTTCGAGGACCTCGAGGTTGAGCGGTGGCCGGAGGTGCGGGACGAGAGCCCTCGCGGCCCGCGCAACGCAGCCGAGGCCGCGGACGTCGTCTCGCTCCTGGTCGAGCGCGCCGGGGACAAGCTCGACGGCGAGACCTTCGACCTGGTGACCGCGACTATCGTCTGCGGCCGGCGAATCCCGGTCTTCCTCGATCGATTGCTGCCCGACCTGCCGTCGGACGAGAAGGACCGGGTCTACCAGCGCGTGAAGCGGCGCCACAGCCGGGCGCTGAAACGCATCCGCCCCGTGCTCGAGCACCTCCGCTGTCCCTGCAAGGACCACGAGGGGCTTTGCTCCGGCAGAGACCCCGAGTTGCAGGAGGACATCGAGCGATGACCACCCAGGAACCAAGAGCCGTGATGGCCAAAGCCTTCCGCGAGACCACGCTCAGCCTGATCGGGCTGTTCCAGATCTATGAGGTGGACCCCGAGCTGGCGGACGCGACCGCCGATGCGCTCGGGCGCCTGTTCCGCCGGCACCTGTGCCAGACCGCGGCCAGCTCGGACGGGGACCGCCGCTCGCCGCTCCATGCGCTCGTGGACGAGATGGATCGAGTTTTGGGCAGGACCCTGTGAGGCAGCGGACTATGGACGACTCGGGCAACTCGGGACGCAAGACGGGCCGGCCCAAGAAGGGCGATGGGCCGCGCGTACCCTACGACGAGCTCGACCGGGTGCTCGTGTTCGGCGAGGTCGTGCAGACCGACGAAGGCGGCACGAGCATCGTCTACCCCTCGTACCGGGATCTCGCCCAGCGCTACAACGTGGCGCACAGCCTGGTCGCTCAGTACGCCCGCAAGCACGACTGCCTCCGGCGGCGCAAGGAGGCGAAGGCCCGCGTCGCGGTCAAGGCCGAGCAGAAGATCGTGGAGATGCGCGCGACCGCCATCGCCCTGTCGAAGGACGACGCGCTGCGGATGATCGACACCTACCTCGTGGGCTTCGAGAAGTCGCTCTCCGAGGGCCGCGTGCGCTTCGACAACCCGACCGACTTCAACACCATGCTCCGGCTCAAGGAGTTCATCCTGGGCGGGGCCGACTCGCGACAGGAGATCCACGCGGCGCTATCGCTCGAGGACATCCAGTCCCGCCACCAGCGGATGCTGCGGGCAGCGCAGCAGGCCTCGGCCGAGGAGCGCGGCGAGGTGCTCGACGTGTTGCCCTCGGAGGACTCCGAAACAATTGACCGCTATTTGCCCGGAAACTCCCCGGCGACCCCGAGCGAGGCTGCCGCCGGAGAAGTGCCCGGTCACTTCCGAGAGGCGGCGCCGGTGGTCTCGGCGCGCCAGGGTGCCGCGTGTCGCGCCGAGGATCGGAGAGCGGACGACGAGGCCAGGGACCGCGGACGCGCGCCACACGCGGCGAACGTGGCGCCCACGGGGCCAAGCTCCGGGCCGGACGAGCCCGCGACCCCCGTCAGAGACGAGGAAGGCACGAAGAAGAGGGGAACACGATGAGCGCGCACGAACCCTCGCGACACCACGAGTCTCCGCGCCCACAGTCTCGAGCACAGCCCCAGCGCAGGCAGGCTCGCGGAAGAACACGACGGCCACCTCGATCCACCCGCTCCGGCGGGCGCCGAACCAGGCCTGGCCAACCGCCGACAACAGACAAAAGCGGCCATTGGCTCGCCTGGCGCTCACGGAATTACGCGGGGTTGCGCCGTGCCAGAGGCCAGCCCCGCGCCGAGTCGAACCGCCGGTTTCCTCGGCTTCGCCCGGGCGGGGGCGAGGCAGGGCTCAGGCAAGCCGCAGGTCGAGCCCGACCAGGGGGGGGCGGGTCCGACTTTCGGCGCCGAACACCTACACCGCCAGGGTGCCTGGGGCCGATTACGACTGCGCCAGTTTTCGGAAAGTGGGCGGGGGTCACGATGAGAAGTGAACAGCAGCCGGATCGGGCTCGCACAGGGCGAGTGTGCAATTTCGATCTGCAAGTAGGTCCGCGCACGATCGGATCGCCCGGGCGACGCTCAACACGGCAGGTCGCGCACGGCTCGCAGGATGTCCTCGTCCGAGGGACCGGCGTAGCGGATCGTGCTGGTGATGCTCTTGTGCCGAGCGACGCGCTGCGTGAGGCGGATGTCCCGGGTGCTGCGGTAGACATTGGTCAGGGACGAGTGCCGCATGGAGTGGAACGACAGCACGCGCTCGAACCCGGCGCGCTCCTGCCAGACGTGGAAGAGGTTGCGGAGCTGGCGGCTGGAGAGCCGCAGCCCGCGGCGGCTGACGAACAGCGGCGCATCAGGCTCCAGCCCCTCTCCCCGCTGCTTCTTCCAGCGCCAGAGCTTCTCCAGCTTGGCCCGCAGCGGGTCGGGCAGCACGACCTCCTGCATGGACTCGTCGTCGTTGCTTCGCTTGAACACGCGGAGCTGGACGCGGCGGCGAGCCTTGCCCTCGACGCCGAACACGTCGCCGACGTTCAGGGCGAGAAGCTCGGCCTCGCGCAGTGCGGTGCCCAGGGCGAAGCTCAGCAGCACGTGGTCCCTGAAGCCGCGGGCATGCTCGCCCGTGACCTTGAGGAGCCGCGCCTGCTCGGCGTCGGTCAGGGTCCTCGGGGTGCGGGTGGACTCGGCGTAGCTCATGACATCACCTCCTGTTGGTCGCTCGTCACGCTCACATGCAGGCGTTCAACCGCCGGAAAGGCAAGGCGAAAGGCGGTTCGAGAAGGGGCGGCGCCGTGACGCTCGGCATCGTCAAACGGACCGAGGAGGAGTTCGCCGAGTGGCTGGCCCAGGAGTGGGGCTTCCTTTGCGGCCTCGGCTCCTTCGATGACGAGCCCCTGGTGCTCGAGCCCTACCAGATCGCGTTCCTGGAGAACCGCTCCCGCTTCCGCTGGATCACCAAGAGCCGCCAGGTGGGCTTCTCGTTCCTGTTCGCGCTCGAGGCTCTGGCCAGGTGCCACCTGCGGGAGAAGCACACCGCGGTCTTTGTCAGCTACAACCTCGACGACGCCAAGGAGAAGATCCTGGCCGCGCGCCAGGTCCACGAGGAGCTACCGCTCGCGTACCAGAAGCGACTCGTCGTGGACTCGAAAACCGAGCTCGCCTTCGAGTCGAACGGCCCGGGCAAGCGGGTCTCGCGCATCCTGTCGAACCCGTCCAAGGCGCCGCGCGGCAAGAAGGGCGACTGCTACCTCGACGAGCTGGCGCACTACGTCAACGATCGCGAGGTCTACCGCGGCTCGACCGCGCTCATCCTGCGCTCGTTCGGCCAACTCTCGGGCTGCTCCACGCCGCTCGGTCGGCGCGGCATCTTCTGGGAGATCGCCACCGAGGAGCTGCGCAAGTACCCCCACCACACCCGACAGGATGTCCCGTGGTGGCTGTGCCGGTTCTTCTGCAACGACGTCGCACGGGCATCGGTCGAGGCGGCGCACTTGCCCACCGATGAGCGGGTCGCCACGTTCGGCCGGCAGACCCTCATCGAGCAGCTCGACTCCCTGCCGCTCGACGACTTCCAGCAGGAGTTCGAGTGCCGCTTCGTGGACGAGAGCTACAGCTTCTATCCCTACGACCTGATCCTGCCCTGCACGAGTGACGAGCTGGTGCTCTGTGACGACGCCACCGATCTGCCGCTGCCGGACGGGCGGATCGTGGCGGGCTTCGACGTGGGCCGGACTCGGGATCGCTCCGAGCTGGCGGTGTTCGAGGAGAAGGACGGACGCTTCGTCTGCCGGTTGCTCAGGCGCTACGAGCAGGTGCCGTTCTCCGAACAGGAGGCCGATCTGCGGCGGCTGCTCGACACCGTGCCCGTGTCACGGCTGTCCGTGGACAAGAGCGGCATCGGCATGAACCTCGCCGAGAACCTGGCCCGCGACTACCCGCAGGTCGTGGCCGAGGCCTTCAGCAACGAGTCCAAGGAGCGCTGGGCCACGGACTTCAAGATCCTTCTCCAGCGCAAGGACATCGTGCTGCCGCGCGACCGCGAGCTGGTCGGGCAGGTCCACTCGATCAAGCGCCGGGTGCTGCCGTCCGGCAAGGTGAGCTTCGATGCCGAGCGCAGCGCCCGCGGCGGACACGCCGACCGCTTCTGGGCGATCGCGCTCGCCTGCCAGAAGGAGCGCGGCCCGGCCCCCTCGCGCACCACCGAGATCGGGGTGCGGGTGATCGGGTAGCCCCTGTCCCCGCTGAGGGCGTCTCGGGCTTTGCCTCCCTGGAACCAACTCCGGGAGGTGCGTCATGAAGTCCTGGTACGAGAGCAAGACCATCTGGCTGGGCGTCGCGACGATCGCGACGGCGCTCGTCTCCGCGCTGGTCGGCGGGGCTGGCTGGCAGGAGGCGGTGATCGCCGCCATCGGCGCGGCCAACGTCTACCTGCGGACCCAGACGGAGAAGCCGCTCACCAAGTAGCTGTCCCCGCTGGAGACCCCTATGGCTTTGCCCTTTCGGAGGCGAGGCGTGTGGTTCAGCCGATCGGTGCCGTAAAGGTCAATGCCTCCTCCGGTCAGGACCACACGCCGAGCCTCCAACCTCTCTGCAGCCCAGGAGGAGGCCATGCAGCGCACCGTGAAGGTCTTCGTCATCCCGCCAGGCCGGTCCCCCGGCGGCCCGCCCGAGCCCGCGCGGCAAATGGTCGTCGAGGCGAAGAGCGTCGACGCCCTGCGTGACGCAGCGCGGGCCAAGCTCGAGGGCGAGGGCTACCGCGTGCGGTCGCTCTCCTGCGGGCCCAAGGGGCTGGTCGTCTACGTGGAGGCGGCGCAGTGAGCGAAACCGCTGTGGTGCACGAGGCCGAGGCGCGGCTGCAGACCATTCTCAAGGCGGTGGTCGTCGGCGCCAAGACCCAGGACCCGGCGAGCCGCCCCGGCGGCGAGGACCTGTCCGCCGCGTTCGCCTCGGTCGGCGCGATCGAGCCGCCCTACGACCCGGAGGCGCTCTGCCTGCTCACCGAGCACTCGAACTCGCTCCGGCAGAACGTCGACGCCTACGCCACCAACATCGATGGCTTCGGTCACCGCTTCGAGCCGGCCATCGACTTCGACGCAGACGACGCCGATGACCGGATCGCCGACTCGATCTACCTCGAGCGGCTGGCAGCGCGCGACCGTGGCGAGCTGCCGGCGGGCTCCCAGCTCCAGCCCACCGCCGAGGAGGTGACGGAGCGTAAGAGGGAGCTCGTACAGCTCGCCCGCATCGAGCGGGCGCGGCTCGAGTCGTTCTTCGACTTCTGCTGCTTCGACCACTCCTTCGTGGACCTGCGCCGGCGAACGCGCCAGGACCTCGAGGTCTCAGGCAACGCCTTCTGGGAGGTGCTGCGCGATGGCCGCGGCGAGATCGCCCGGCTGGTCTACGTGCCGTCCTACTCGGTGCGGCTCATGCCCCTCGACCTGGACCCAGTGGAGGTCGAGGACCGCGTCCGCGTCTCGCCGGTGGCCTTCGACGCTGTCTCGACCCGGCGGCGGCTGCGGCGCTACGTCCAGATCCAGGGGTTCGAGCGCGTGTACTTCAAGTCGTTCGGCGACCCGCGGATCGTCTCGCGCAAGACCGGCGGCGTGTTCGCCGACGCCGAGTCTCTCGTGGATACGGATCCCGGGGACGGGCCCGCCACCGAGCTCGTTCACTTCTCGGTGCACTCGCCGCGCTCGCCCTACGGCGTGCCGCGCTGGGTGGGCACGATGCTCGCGGTGCTCGGCTCGCGGCAGATGGAAGAGGTCAACTACCTCTACTTCGAGAACAAGTCGGTCCCGCCCCTGGCGCTGCTCGTCTCTGGCGGCCGGTTGTCCGAGGCCTCGGTGCCGCGCATCGAGCGGTTCATCGAGGAGAACCTCAAGGGCAAGGCCAACTTCCACAAGATCCTGATCCTCGAAGCCGAGGGCGGCACGGGCACCTCAGAGACCACGCGGGCCAAGATCGAGCTGCGGCCGCTGACCGACGCCCAGCAGCAGGACGCACTTTTCCAGCTCTACGACGAGCGCAACATCGACAAGGTGGGCAGTGCCTTTCGGCTGCCCAGGCTCCTGCGTGGCGAGAGCAAGGACTTCAACCGCGCCACGGCCGAGTCGGCGTTGCGCTTCGCCGAGGACCAGGTCTTCCAGCCCGAGCGCGACGAGTTCGACTTCCTGATGAACCGCCGGCTGCTCGCGGACATGGGGATCCGCTTCTGGCGGTTCCGCTCGCAGACACCGGTGACCCGCGACCCGGAGCGGATGACGAACATGGTCGAGAAGCTCGTCCGGGTCGGCGTGCTCACCCCGGAGGAGGGACGGCTCCTCGCCGGCGACATCTTCAACAAGGAGTTCCGCAAGATCGGGGACGACTGGACCAAGCGGCCGATCACGCTCACCCTCGCCGGCATCCAGACGCAGCAGACCGACGTCGACGCCGGCTCCCGCAGGACCGCGCTGCTCGACAGCGCCCGATCGTTCCTGAGCCTCCGAGACGAGCTCGCGGCCGAGGAGGAGCG
>MGSU01000189.1:9316-11322 GCA_001799195.1 Deltaproteobacteria bacterium RIFOXYA12_FULL_61_11
AGCTCGCCGCGTGGCTCGAGGAGGAGAAAGCCGCCGATGTGCAGCGCTGACCTCCAGCGAGCCTGGGTCCGCCAGGCCCAGCTCGACGCCGAGCGCGGCGTGATCGAATGCCGCATGTGCCGACGCCGCTCCGGGCTCGATGAAGCGATGACGCTCTGGCGCAACGGCGCCCTGGTGTTCGCCATCTGCGATCGCTGCGCCGGCGGAAACGACATCCTGCTCACGCCCACCGAGGCAGGCATCGAGGTGCGAGCGCGGCGTCGCGGACCGCTCGTGGTTGGGGAGGTTCCGCAATGATGCGGCCGACAAGCAAGCCTCCATGCAAGCTCGATCGGGGCGAGCTGCGGCGGGTCTCGCAGGACCGGCGTTTCGGCCTGGTCGGCTACCACGTCTGCTGCCCGCGCTGCGGGTTCGTGACCGTGGCGCTCAACGGCAGCGACGGCCTGGTGATCTCCGAGAGCGACGACGGGGAGCGGGTGAGCTTCTCTCGGCCGGTTCGCTGCCTCTACTGCGCTGTGCTGCTCGGGCTCAAGAACGGCGAGGCCGACATCCAGGAGGACGAGCGTGTGCGTCGCGTGCAGTACCGCTGACCTCGGGCTGGTCCACACCGCGCGCGAGGCAGCCGACGAGCTCCTGGAGCGGTATCTCAAGGTCCGGCTCCGCAAGGCCTTCGACCTCGGCAGCCCCCGAGGCTTTGACCGGGCGGTTGCCAGCCTCGCCACGCTGCTCGGCGTGAGGGCCTCGGCGTCCGACGACGCGGCGGTGCGGGAGGCGGTCGCGGTCCTGGACGTGGACTGGGCGGCGACCACCGCGCCCCAGCGTCGCACGCTCATCGGCCGAGCCCTGGAAGCCGCGGGCCGCAGGACGGCCGCCGTGCCCCGCACGGTGCAGGCTGTGTTCGGGGACGCGGCGAACGAGGTGGTCCAGGCGACCCGCGACGCCGCCCGGCGTGGCCAGGGTCTCAGCATCGCTGCCAGCTTCAACGCCCTCGACAAGCGCATCGTCAGCCACCTCACCACGAGCCAGGCCAACTACGTCCGGGACGAGTACGGCCGCCGCCATAACGCCTTCAGCGAGCGCGCCCGCCAGATCGTGTCCGATGGACTCGAAGCCGGGCTGGGCCGCGAGGATCTCGCTCGCGATCTGGAGACCGCCGCCCGGGACATCATCGCCGGCCGCGGCAGCTTCTACTGGGAGACGGTCGCCGGAGCGTTCGTCTCGAACGGTCGCTCCTTCGCCCAGCTCTCGGCCTACGCCGAGGCGGGCATCGACCGATACATCATCGAGGCCGTGCTGGACGAGCGCACGACCGAGATCTGCCGGTTCCTGGACGGCAAGACCTTCACGGTGGCCACGGGTCTGCAGACCTTCGAGCAGGTCGAGGCCGAGCCCGACCGCATCAGCGAGGTCGCCCCCTGGGTCCGGGAAGCGATCGACCCGGACACCGGCCGCAAGGTGCTGTTCGTGGAACGCGGGGACAGCCGCGTGCCCCTGGCCGAGGTGACCCGCTCGGCCGTGGGCACCCGGGACGACCGCGGCGACTTCTCCCGCGCCCTCTCCGAGCGGGACCTGGAGAGCCTCGGGATCAGCTTCCCGCCCTACCACGGGCTGTGCCGGAGCAGCACCGTGGCAGACGTTCGCTGAAGACCCCTGTCCCCGTTCCGAGGGGGTGTGGCTTTGCCTGTTCGGAGGTGAAGCCGTGGCCCAGGACTCTGCATCGACCAGCAACGCGACCCGGCAGCCCGCGGGTGACCCTGCGGCGCGGCTCAAGGAGATCCGTGCCCGGGTAGCCGAGCTGCACCGGCGCATCAAGACCGAGCGTGACCCGAAGGCCGTGGCCGAGCTGCGCGCCGAGGTCGGCAAGCTCACCGAGGTGCTGACCGAACTGATCGGCTCGGCCGGCGCTCCAGCCTCGAAGGCCGCCCCCGTGGTCTGGCCGCGCGACCTGAGCGCGGGCCCCTCGGGGACCGACGACTGGGGCTCGGACCCCGCGGAGGTCACTGGTG
>MGSU01000190.1 GCA_001799195.1 Deltaproteobacteria bacterium RIFOXYA12_FULL_61_11
CTAGGAAGGTCAATCACCTGCAAATGGTGCCCCTCTGCGTGCTGAGGTGATGTTGTTTGCTATTTGATAGCGCGAAAATCGGTGATCAGGTCTTTTCTGCTCAACGGAGGGATCTCCTCTACTGGGATTACCTCGTTGAATGACATTCTGGGGACAGTTGGCGAATAGTTCCACGGAACATCAAAGTCCTTTTCATCAACGGGTCGATGAAATCTGCACTCGCTGCCCTTGATACCATTGCGAATCTTAAGGGCCGATACGACGTTTTTGAGCGACATGGAAACGAGGTGTAAGAGAGCTACTGTTTGCTCGATACTCCAATTCAAGGCGACGCGCTTGGAAATGAGATTTCGATCACCTTTTTCTTCCCGAGCGGCGCCGATAGTTAAAAAGGAACTGCCAAATTCCGACCTACCAAGGAGTTGCATTTCCTCAGGCGGTGGCGCTTGCCCGTAGGTTTGCTCCAAGCCAACTGCGAGGGCAAAACCTCCAGATGAAATCCGAAAACCGTGTTTGATGCTATTGTACTCGTCGATAAAATCCTCATCTAAGGCCATCTTTGAAAGGCGCCCCCACAAAATACCGAATTTTTCAGCAGTACATTTGCTTTTGTCACTACCGAAATCTGTCTGACGGAATACCTGGGTTGCTATTTGAAGCCATGAAACTCGCTCTATTGGTAGTTTCGTGAACAACGTTCGATCTTCTCGGTCGATTGCTTCGAGTAGACGCCGAAGAGTCGTGTTGTTGCATTTCGGAATCCATGCGTGTGGGCAATCGGGTGCCTGGACAAACGCACCAATTAAGGAAAACATTGTCTCAAGAGCGTGGTGGAGTGTCGTTCGAAGCGAGATTGCAGCCCGTTTTTCGTCCTCCGCAGATAAATGAAGATTTAGAAGGTAGTCAAAGTAGTCGGTGTCAATGCCGCCGAGGAACTGTCGCGCAGTAACTTTCGTTTCAAAATCCCAAATGCAGAATGGCTCCTCGTGCACATAAAAACCTGATCCCTGCATGATCTCTCCTGCGGTGAATATTGCCGCCGACTTCCTACGATACTAGGCCGCCTAACCAGTACTTATACAGTTCCCGCTATCACCTACTTCCAAACGCGCACTCTTGCCAAGCAACGCCCTGTCGAGTGGGAAAACTATCAATGCAATCCACAGATTGCTAAACCCAATAACCACGCCCCTGCAAGCGAAATCTCACTGGTGTTCATTGTTTATTCGTCCTGCAAAATTACCATAATGTATTTATTGCAGTTTCTTCAGGATTCGAGCGAGAACTGCACCTCTTTGATGGCCGCTGTCTTGTCGGTATCTGTAGCCGCGCGGGAACCTGACCTTTAGCTGCATGGTTGCACCGTCGCGTTTGACAAAGCGTGACCAGGTATTCTCACCCACACCGAGCAGTGCTGAGTGCAACGGTCGACAATCGGCTTGTTGATCCCCCAACCAGAGAACCCCTAGGTATATCCGGAACCTCATGAGAAAAAAAACAGCCGGACGATAGCCGGCTGCTGTTTCTGCCTCGATTGCGAACGTCATGTGCGGTGGAGTTGGCTACACCCATTTTACAATTCGCAATGGTCGCAGAAGCTGTAGTGGTCACCCTTGGCGACGATGATGTGGTCGAGGAAGCGGAAGCCGAGCAAAGCGCAGGCTTCTTTGACCTTGCGGGTGAGCAGCCTATCTTCGGTGCTTGGCGTGGGGTTGCCGGACAGATGGGCATGGCAGAGCACGAGACCGACAGCATTCTTCTTGATGGCGATCTTGAACAGGTCGCGGAGTTCGAGACCGGCGCGGTTGGGAGAACCGACGGCGACCTCATCGAGGCCGATGACGTGGTTGACGCTGTTCAGGCACAGCGCGACCACGATTTCGCGATCGCGGTCGGCCAGGTGGGCGACCAGCTTGGCGACGTCGGCCGAACAGCCTACGGGATAGGGGCGATACTCGTCGGCTCCTTCGCGGACGAGACGCAGAGAATAACGCAGACCGTGATACCTATCCTTATATATGGAGGGGCGTATAGGCTTCTCCTGTTGGGGGTTACAGTTAAAAGGGAGTGAGAGTCGTACCTCCCACTCCCATATTGTTTACGCCGCCAGTTTCAAGGCCTCACTGAAGGCGAGGTCTTTGAGCTGGGCGCCACTGCCGAACCAGGCGGACTGCAGACGCTTGTCATCGCTGCCGCGGACGTGGTCGATGAAGTGGGTGACACGTAAAGCCTTCGACCTGCTCGGGGGCCTGGAGCCACGGTGGGGAGTTGAAAAAGAACAAGGGGATTATTGCGAAGAGCACGAGAGACGCGCTGCTATCTTGCTAAAATCTCGCTATTCCTTTTTCCTCGCCAACTACCACCCGACTTGCTACCTTCGATCGGGTTCGCGACCGGAGCTTGAACGAGGTTCATTGTGAACAATTGGTTGTTTTTGTTTCGACACGACGCCTTCACGAGGGTAGTCGGAGATCGATGATGACGAGCATTGAAAACAGCATTGCACGCAGTCGAATGCTCACGACAATGCTCACGCAGCATTTCGAGAGCATTGCAATCTGCCCAAACTCCCTCAAGGGTCAGCCATGAGTGCATGGAGCCTTCATGAACCGCAATGATCTGCGCGAGTTGATCGCCAATGGCGAGAATTCCGGTGTGGAGTTCAAGCTGGACACGGTGCGACCGGAACAGCTCGCCAAAGAAGTGGTGGCTCTGGCCAACCTCAAGGGCGGTCACATCCTGCTCGGCGTTGCCGACGACGGCACCATCGTCGGTATCACTCGCGAGAACCTGGGCGAGTGGATGGCCGACACCGTATTCGCGCGCTATGTGCACCCTCTCCTCCTGCCGTATTACGAGGAAATGCGCATGGAAGACGGCAAGATCGTCGTCGTCCTCACCATCGAGCAAGGTATTTCCAAACCTTACGTCGTCCGGGCGAATGACCGTGAAACGGCCTATGTCCGCATCGGACCTGTATCGCGGCAAGCAACCCGGGAACAGCTCTTGATGTTGGGTTCAGCCAGCGGGTTCCTGCATACCGAGAGCATGCCGGTCCACCGGACGAACCTCGAGTCTCTGGACCGATCTCGTCTGGAGAACTATCTGAAAGACATCTTGAACGACCCGGACCTTCCCGTTACCGAGGAGGCGTGGCTCACCCGGTTGATGGCGTTGGGGCTGATGACGGATGGTCCTGCTGGGGGAGAGCCGGTCTGCAGCATCGCCGGCTTGGTTCTGTTCGGGATTCGCCCTCGGCAAACGCTGCGGCAATCCGGTGTGCGCCTGATATTTTTCAGCTCCCTGGAAAAAACCTATCAAGCACAAGTAGATAAAATCCTAGACGCTCCGCTGGTCGGACGTTTCCAGGTCGGCAAGACGGGTAAAACGCTCATTGATTCTGGGTTGATAGAGAAGACGCTGGAGCTGATGGAACCGTTCGTCACGCAGGAGGCAGCCACCCTGGATGCGCATTTCCGACGGGACAAGGCCTGGCTATTTCCCTTCGAGGCCCTGCGTGAGCTGATCGTCAACGCGCTCGCCCATCGTGACTGGACCCGCTTCGTCGAGGTGGAAATCGTCGGGTATCAGGACCGTCTCGAGATAACCAGCCCCGGGTCCCTGCCCAATTCCATGACCGTCGAGAAAATGTTGGCCGGTCAGCGTGTGGCCCGCAACCCTATCATCGTCGAGGTGCTTCGCGATTACGGCTACGTCGATGCACGAGGCATGGGGATCCGCGCCAAGGTCGTGCCCGCGCTCAAAGCCATCGGGTCCACCTGGCAGGTGCAGGCGACCGATGATTTCGTGAGGGCGTCCGTCGGCAAGGCTGCCATGGGCCAGCCCATGGAGCCAGCTCGGTCCACTGCAGCACGACCTCTGGCGAGAAAGAGTCGGGAAAGAGTCGGGAAAGAGTCGGGAAAGCTCCTGGCCCTGTGTCGGGAGAAACCTGCCATAACCATCCCCGAACTAGCAGCGGTCCTCGGTATCAGCGAGCGATCGGTGCAACGGAACCTCCAGCATCTCCAACGCGAGGGCCTGCTACGGCGGGTCGGCGGTCGCAAAGAGGGCCAGTGGGAGGTAATGAATGAGAACACTTGAGCTGTTGCCGGCCTGGAGGCCGCTCTCCCTACTCGGCTCATCTCGACGGTGCTGCACCGTATGCTTCTCAGGAGCTGTTCCCCTGCCGTTTCCCATCTTGTCACTGGCTGTAGAGCAGTCACAGTCATCGACCACTTCGGTAATGAGGATTGGAAGGTGTTGAGCGTATGACGAAACAACCATCGAAACCGAATAGGATCAAGTTTCCCTTGACGCACGCTCCGATCGTCGAGGCACTCCTGGACCTCGACTGCGACCTTCCTCCAACCCTCGACTTTGAGGCGCTGCGGGAGCGGGCACGCCAGCGACTGGCCGAGCGCTACCCCATCTGTCGCACCAAGTATAGCCGTCAGGTCGAATTCCCGGTCGCTCCTGAGACCCCCAACACACTTCGGGTGGGCGATCGCATCGAGGCCTACGGCTTCTGGCAGCAGGACGAGCAACAGCTCATCCAGCTCCGGCAACAGGGCTTTTCCTTCAACCGCATGAAGCCTTACACCACGCTCGACGATTACCTGGCGGAGATCGAACGAACCTGGGGCTTGTTCGTCGAACTGGCCGAGCCGGTGATGCTGCGAACGGTGCGCTTACGCTACCTCAATCGTATACTCCTACCGTTGAAGTCGGGCCGAGTGAAGCTCGATGATTATTTACACATCGGTCCGCGCCTCCCTGCTGGTAAGCTTGCCTTGAGCGGCTTCTTGACTCGGTTCTCGCTGCTCGACCCAGACACCTCCTTCTCGGCTCAGCTCGTGCTGGCCAGCGAACAATGGACCGAGGATGAGCTGCCCCTGATTCTCGACCTCGCCGTTACTGCAGCAGTTTCCCTGCCGGTCGATGCAGCCACCTGGTCGACAATTCGGCCGACGCTCGACTCGCTGCGGGTATTCAAGAACGACCTCTTTTATCGGAGCTTGACCGAGAGATGTCTGAATTTATTCAAGTAAAACCATACTCGAGCGGGGGAGTATTTTATGGGGGTCGGTTTCCCTCAAGCACAGCAAAGTGTAACTATTTCACGATAACGCAGAGAGATTTTATCAACAACGCAGCTTCTCCCGTGGCGTCTCCGGTGCTGCGTAAACACGGTGAGGACTTGGAGCGAAACCTCGACACTTTGCGCACTCCGTATCACAAGAAAGAAGCTCTGTTGGAGGCTCTCGACGAACTGGATCGGGAGTGCTCGACCCCGAACTGGGATTGTTACCATGCACTACCGTTACATCAAGATGCCGTTGAGCAAACTCGGATGTTCCTTCGAGTTTTACCGAATGACCTGCCTTTACCAGAAATCGCGCCGGAACCTGATGGATCCATCTCGCTCGACTGGTCTATGTCGAGGGTGTGCAGTTTGACGATAAGCGTGGGATCCTCCAATCGTTTGCCTTACGCTTGGCTCGATGGCATCCAAAGGGGGCACGATGTCGAGTGCTTCGATGGACGAACGATCCCAGCTCCGTTGGAGTTCCGTCTGCGTTCCCTAGTGAGGTTGTAGTCCCCCATGCTCGCTTCCGGTCTACCCGAACATATCGCTGATGATGAGCATTTGGCGCGTTTTCTCTTCCAGAGCAACCAGTTCAAGGCTGCTGAGGTAAAATCGTCGGCTTTCATGCCTCACCGCCAATCTCAGGAGACTTCGGTATTTCGCCATGGAGTAACGCCATTGGAGACCCTCTGGGCACTAGCCGGGGTGGCTGGAGCGCAACGCAAGGTCTATGGGGCTGCCATCCTGACAGCTCGCCAAGTCAGAGCGGTCGCCCTCGATCTCATGGCGGACGAACCCCCCGCGCGTCATGCAGCGATACGGGGTTGGCCCTCTGTTGCAGACCCAGAATTACAGAAGGCACTCCAACTCGAATGTGCCAAACTGCTTGCTCAAGCGGCCGGACGACCTTTCTTGAAATGATTGAACCAGGTTGGATCACCGATGAACCTCTACACCGACAACACCTTTGCGAAGCTAGTGCAGCACGACACGGTCGACCTGCGCGCCGGGAGCCAGCGCCGCTGCACGGGAGATTTGCATGAAACTCACTGATCTCGCCCGCGGTCAGGCCATACTGGGGCTCGAGCCCGAGCTGGTGTGCACCGTGGTCGCGGTGGAGTTGCTCGGTGCCGAGGCTGCTCAGGTCGTCTACAAGCTGCCAGCCGGGGGTATCAAAGAGCGGTTGCTCTCCGCGCAGGAGGCGGCCAACCTGACCTTGGCGACGGTGACCCGGCCCTGGACCTTCGCCGGAGACCCCGCGCGCTTCCAACTGACCTGCGAGGCCAAGCGGCTCGACCTAGCCTTCCTGTTCGACCCGATGATGGCCGTGCACACCTCCAACGTGGAACCGCTACCCACTCCCCTATTGTTTACGCCGCCAGTTTCAAAGCCTCGGCGAAGGCTTGGTCCTTGAGCTGGGAGCCGCTGCCGAACCAGGCCGACTGCAAACGCTTGTCATCGCTGCCGCGGACGTGGTCGATGAAGTGAGTGACGGCGTTATAGGCCGCCCACAGGGTATTCTATCTTTCAGAATTCCTTTTTGGCCAGCCAAGGAGAGCTGGAACCCTTTCCTGCAGAGCACCTCGCTGGTCAGCTCGGTTTTCTACGGCACAGCTTTGGCGGGAAAGAGTCGTGAAAGAGTCGGGAAAGAGGCCGGAAAGCTCCTGGCCCTGTGTCGGGATATACCTTCACGACCATCCCCGAACTCGCCGCGGCCCTTCGGCATCGCCGAACTCGAACAAATTCGCAAGATTCTCAACCGTTGGCGTGCCGAGGGCCATCTCGAGATCCTCGGCCGCGGCCGGGACGCACGGTGGCGCACACTCCGATAGGGGGTAGCGCCGACGTTAATATGGTATTGAAGGTGGTATTGTCTTCGGTGCACTCAACAGTCATCGAGCGGAGCAGGAATTACCTTCGTCGTAAAGAGATCCTCTCGTCGATGGAACGGATTTATGCGTCCTGACCACGCACTCGTCCACCGCGATCTTCCTCTCTTGATCAAGACCATCGAACCCTTGATACCAACGGACGAGCGGCAGCGGCCACAGACCTGAGCGGCACTTGACCTCCCCCGGCGCAGATCGGCATCAGAGCATTTCTCGTGAGAGCAGGGCGAGAAGGCAAGGCCGGTATGGTCCATGAAGAGCCACTGCTGGTGGCGATACAGTCCACGATCAACCTTGGTGGCGGCTGCCACCGTGGCTCTGCAGCTCTGCTTTCGCTGCGAATTTTGAATCACCATGTGCTTTTCTTTTACCCCTCCCCTGGTGGGAGGGACCGTGGGAGGGGAACATGTCGATTTCTTCAGCTTGCTCCGGGATCACCCCCACCTCGATCCTCCCCCATCGAGGGGGAGGAGGGTTCGATTCTATCGCGGCCAGCTCTCACAGAGATCTGGCGAGGCGGAAGCCAAGGTTGCGGTCTTGGTCGACGGGGTCGAAGTAGTTGCGGTTGGCCGCCCGGCAGTACCCGGCGTAGGAGTCCCAACTGCCGCCGCGAACGACCCGGCGCGAGCCCGATATAGGACCCGTAGGATCAGCCACGCTGCTCGATGGATAGTTGCCTAGCCAGTCCCAGACCCACTCCCAAACATTGCCCAGCATGTCATACAAACCCCAGGCATTGGCCTGTTTGCCTCCCACCACATGCGTCGTGCTCCCAGAATTCTGGTCATACCATGCAATGGCTCCAAGTTTTCCGTAATGGGCACTCATTGATCCGTCCCGCACAGCATACTCCCACTCCGCCTCGGTCGGCAAACGGTAGCCCGTGCAGGAGTGATCCCAACTCACCGAATTGCCACTGCCCGTATAACATGGTCGCAACCCTTCCTTAGCCGACAGCTTGTTGCAGAACTCGACTGCCTCGGTCCAGCTCACCCGCTCCACCGGGCAGTCCGCCCCGCAGTTCTCGGAAGCGCTCGGGTTCCAGCCCATCACCGCCTGCCACTGCTCCTGCGTCACCTCGGTCTTGCCCAGGAGGAAGGACCTGCTGAGCGTGACCTGGTGTTGGGTTTCGTCGTCCTCCCGGCCTTCTTCCCCTGATGGAGAACCCATGGTGAAGGTGCCGGGCTCGAGGCGGATCATGGTGATACCCGCGGGAGAGACGGGCGCACCGCCGTGCGCCCCTTGAGGGTGAC
>MGSU01000191.1 GCA_001799195.1 Deltaproteobacteria bacterium RIFOXYA12_FULL_61_11
TCCTCGCGCTCGGTTTGGGTCTGGCTTGGAACAGATCACGGCTCGATATCCACGAGTAAGGTCCGGGTGGTCCTCCTCCTTATCCAAGCGTACTCTTTCCGTATCCATACAGTCTTGGGATGGATTGAAGGTTGTTCTTCACCACGTTGGGGTGGCACCGACGGGGGTCCCCCGCCACGCGCAAGGATGAGCATGGTGGGGGTGAGAGGTGACAGGACCCCTTACCCTACCACCAAGACTGAAGGCATTCCTCTTTCCAGACCTTCGGGGGTGTACGTCGTCGCGTGACGTGCTATGCTCGGGCCGCTTCCATGCAGCCGAGCGAGTCCATCAATAATGACCGGTACCGACCTCCTGGACAGCTTTTTCCTCCAAGGTCTTGAGCAGATCCGTTGGCTGCAGCAGTACCGGCACCCCCTTGTGGACCGGCTCATGCTCGGCCTGACCATGCTCGGCAATGAGCGAGCGTACCTCCTTGTATTGCCGCTCCTGTGGTGGGTGTGGTCCCGCCGCCGCGGGGCGACCCTCGCCCTCGCCTTCTTCGCCTCGGCCTATGTGAACACCGCCCTCAAGCTGTGGTGGCAGCAACCACGGCCCTTCCAGCTCGATCCGGCTGTCGGGCTGATCACCGAGCGCGGCTATGGCCTGCCCAGCGGGCACGCGCAGTTCGCGGTCTTGATGTGGGGTTATCTTGCATGGAGGTCGAAGTGGCGAGGAGCGCGACCTGCGGCCTTCCTGCTGGCCTTGGGTATAGGGCTTTCCCGGATCTGGCTGGGGGTGCATTTCCCGTTCGACGTCGCGGTTGGGTTCGCTCTTGGAGCAGTCCTGCTCGCCCTCGTCGTGTCCAGCGAAGACCACGTGCACAAGTGGTGGTCGCTTCGTCCGCGGCATTTCCGCGTTGGCCTTGTCGCCGGCTTGATCCTGCTAGCCTCCCTCGTGGCCTGGGGCCACGCGAACCTCGTGGTGTGCGCGATCAACGGGGCGTTCGCTGGCACTGCGTTGGGTCTACTGCGGCCGAGGCTTCCCGGCGCCCGGGACCATATTCCCTTCAGCCACCGCTCTGCGTTAGCCTTCCTTGGCGTCACTGCGCTCCTTGGTTTGGTGTATGTCCTGGGGAATTGGCTACTGCCCCTGCCGAATACCCCGTGGTTCCTCCCGGCCGTCTTCACGCGCTACTTCATCATCGGCGCGTGGGTCTCTACCGGTGCGGTCCTCGTTCTCGATCGAGTGCTTGTATCCTTGCAGGAAAAGGACCTCCGGATAGTCTGAGAGCGCATCGGCACATTCTTGGCTGGTGTGAAAAAGTTCTTGCACCTTCTCGGCTCGGGGTGTATGCCGATCCCAGGAAAGGAGTCCGGCACGGAGCATTCTCCGCCGGGCTGTCCTGGCATTTCACGCGAGGAGTACACGATGAGTAAGTATGTCTACCTGTTCGGGGTCGAGAAGACCGAGGGCAACGGCAAGATGAAGAATGAGCTCGGTGGCAAGGGTGCAGGGTTGGCAGAGATGGCCAACCTCGGTATTCCCGTACCCGCCGGTTTCACCCTCACCACCGAAGTCTGCACCTATTATTACGCAAACAACAAGACATATCCCTCGACCCTGAAAACCACGGTCGAGGAAGCGCTGCGCAAGGTCGAGAAGACCATGAGCACCACCTTCGGCGATGCCGCCAACCCGCTGCTGGTGTCGGTGCGCTCCGGCGCTCGCAAATCCATGCCAGGCATGATGGAAACCGTGCTCAATGTTGGCCTCTGCTCGGCCACCATCCCGGGGTTGGTGAAGAAGACCAACAATCCGCGCTTCGTCTTCGATGCCTATCGCCGCTTGATCATGATGTACAGCGACGTGGTCATGGAAAAGGCGGCCGGGATCGAACCGACCGAGGGCAAAGGTATCCGCCAACAACTCGACCAGATGCTCCACGAGGTAAAGAAGGCAAAGGGGTATCATAACGATACGGATCTCACCGTCGACGACCTCAAGGACCTCTGCGCGCGTTTCAAGGCGAGGGTGAAGGAGGTTCTGGGCAAGGACTTCCCCGATAATCCGAAGGATCAACTCTGGGGCGGCATCGGTGCCGTGTTCCAATCCTGGAACGGCAAGCGTGCGGTGTCGTACCGGCGCATCGAGGGTATTCCCGAGGAATGGGGTACCGCGGTGAACGTCCAGGCCATGGTCTTTGGCAACATGGGCGACACCTCGGCCACCGGCGTGGCCTTCACGCGCAATCCGGCCAACGGCGAGAACAAGTTCTTTGGAGAGTGGCTGCCCAACGCGCAGGGCGAGGACGTGGTGGCGGGCATCCGCACCCCCAACCCGCTCAACGAATCGACCAAGAGCGAGTATAACAAAGCCCTGCCGTCGCTCGAGACGGCCATGCCCAAGGTCTACCAAGAACTCGACACCATCCAGCGCAAGCTCGAGAAGCACTTCACCGACATGCAGGACATTGAATTCACCATCCAGGAAGGGCGGCTGTGGATGTTGCAATGCCGGGTCGGCAAGCGCACCGGTACCGCGGCGCTGAACATGGCCATGGACATGCTCGCCGAGAAGCTGATCGACGAGAAAGAAGCCGTGATGCGCGTTGCCCCCAATCAGCTCGACGAACTGCTCCATCCCTTGGTGGATCCGGCGGCCGAACAGCGAGCCACCTGCTTGGCAAAAGGCCTCCCGGCCGGTCCCGGCGGGGCGAACGGTCAGCTCGTCTTCACCGCTGCCGACGCGGTCGCTTGGGTCAAAAAGGGCAAGAAGGTCATCCTGGTCCGCGAAGAAACCAACCCCGAGGACGTCGAGGGCATGCGCGCGGCCGAGGCCATTCTCACAGCCCGCGGCGGCATGACCAGCCACGCCGCGCTCGTAGCGCGGGGTTGGGGCAAGTGCTGCGTGGTCGGGTGCACGGCCCTGAATATCGACGTGCACCAGAAAAAGGTCACGGTCGGCGGCAAGACCTTCGGCGAGGGCGATTGGTTCACCCTTAACGGGACCCGCGGCCACGTCTACGAAGGCCAGTTGAACATGATCAGCGCCACCGAGAACCCGCTCTTCGTCGAGTTCATGAAGATCGTCGACAAGCACCGCAAGTTGGGTGTGCGGACCAACGCGGAGACGGTGGAAGATTCTCGCCGGGCCCGCAACTACGGCGCCGAAGGCATCGGCCTGTTCCGCACCGAACACATGTTCTACGGCAAGGGCAGCGAGGAGCCGCTCTTCTACCTGCGTAAAATGATCCTCTCCAACACCGAGGAGGAGCGCAAACAGGCACTCACGGAACTCTATCCCTTCGTCAAGCGCGACGTGAAGGCGACCATGGAGGTCATGGACCCGCTGCCGGTCACCTTCCGCCTGCTCGACCCGCCCCTGCACGAGTTCGTGCCGCAGAGCCCCGAGAAACAGGCGGAATTGGCGAAGTCCCTGCATATTCCCTTGGAGGACGTGAAAAAGCGCGGCGATGCGCTGCACGAGTCCAATCCCATGATGGGGCACCGCGGAGTGCGCTTGGCCATCACCTACCCCGAGATCAGCGAAATGCAGATCAGGGCGATGCTCGAGGGTGCTGCGGAATTGATTCAGGAAGGTAAGCACCCCCACGTCGAACTGATGGTGCCGGTCACCGGTGATGTGGTCGAACTCGACCTGCAGAAACCGATCGTCGACCGGGTCATGGCCGAGGTCAAGGCCAAGACCGGCGTAAAAGATATTCCCTTCAAGTACGGCACCATGATCGAGATTCCACGGGCCTGCCTGACCGCCGATGACATGGCCAAGACGGCCGAGTTCTTCAGCTTCGGCACCAACGACCTGACCCAGATGACCTACGGTTACAGCCGCGACGATATGGGTGGGTTCCTGCAGGATTATCTGGACAAGAAAGTCTTACGCGTGGATCCCTTCCAGACCATCGATTTCGAGGGCGTCGGGCAACTCATGACCATGGCCGTCACCAAGGGCCGGGCAACCCGCAAGGACCTCAAGGTCGGGATCTGCGGTGAGCAGGGCGGCGATCCCGCCTCGGTCGAGTTCTGCCACAAGCTCGGCCTCAACTATGTGAGCTGCTCGCCGTTCCGCGTGCCCATCGCCCGTTTGGCCGCTGCCCAGGCAAACCTACGCGACAAGGGCTGAACCTGTCCTCTCGTTGAAGCCCCTTTCCTCCTGCGATCATCCTACCAAGTGAGCTATTTCCCTCGCTCCCGAGCATTCTCCTAGCGGTTCTTCTCATGCTTCCATCCTCTTTGCCCTCATCGAAGACTCGTGAGCGGTAACTGACAATCGGATTTTACATTATCAACCGTCATTAACGATCGTGTTGGAGTGAATTCTAATAGATTGGTATTAATGCATTAAATATATATTATGCCTTGATGGCGCCTGTAGATCGGGAGAAATATTGTGTACTGAGGTACACGGAAAGTTCGAGAAAAGGGACTTTTGACCTTGTATTTCGCTACCTGCTTGGCGTACTGTTGCTCCGTGGTAGAGGGGGCGACCCCGAGAAGGTTACTTGTTTTTGGAGGTGGGAAATGAAAGCGATCATTCTCTTGACGGCATTACTAGCTCTGACGCTGGGATGCACGAGCGAAGACACCGATGAGGTGAATACCGGAGACCAGACCCAGGACCAACAACTTGATGATCAGGCAAGGGAACAGCAGGCGGAGGCGGATGCTGCTGCCATCCTGGCTGATCTGGGTATCCAAAACGTCGAACAGATGTCCACGCAACAGATCGAACAAATCACCACGGTGGTGAAATCCCCGGCCTTCGCCTCCACGGGCATTATGACCAAAGACCAAGCAGCCCAAGTGCTCGTCTCCGGTGAAGGCAACAACTTTGCCATGCTCTTGACCGATGCCCCGCTGAAGGTCAACGGACAAGACGTGCAGAAGGTCATGATCCGGGTCAAACGGGTCGAGTTGCTCAAAGCCGGTTTCGAGGGTTTACCTGATCCCGAGGTCGAGGCAGAGACTCCGACCGCCTATTTCCTCGCTCCGGGACAACCCGAGGGTGCCGGTGATCAAGGCGGGGATCAGAGCGGCGATGCGGCCGAGGGCGAAGACGAGACGGCCGATGAAGAAGAGACCGAGGACGGTACCGCTGATGAAGCCGAAGAAGAGGAGACAGAGGATGTTGGGCCCGGCACCGGTAAGGGCGGCGAGCACGGCCAGGCCGATGGTAGCGGTGATGTCGGTGAGGGTGAAATAGAGAAGAACGCCAACGCCGATGACGATGCTGAAGACGAGGAAGAGGATGAAGTCGGAGAGGGTGAAGAACTGGGCGAGACCGAGCGTGAAACCGAGCAAAACGCCAACCACGCCGGCCGGATCATTCTCGTCGACGAAACCAAAGAGTACGACCTGCTGCAACTCCGGGACGACGTGACCGCGGCCCTGGGCGGTGGCGAACTGCCGCTGGGCCGGTATCACCAAATCCGGTTCATCCTTGAGGACGAGGGTCATTACGTCCAAGTCGGGGACGAGACCCATGACTTGACCGTGCCGAGCGGTGACAAGAGCGGTGTCAAGATCATCGGCAAGTTCGAGATTAAAGAAGGTGAGAAGCTCATCCTCACGCTCGACTTCGATGCCGAGAAATCGATCCACGTGACCGGCCAGGGCGAATGGATGATGAAGCCCGTGATCAAAATCAAGTCCCTCGAAGAGGTCGACAAGGAAGGCAAACGTGCAGCCCGGGCCTTCGAGGGCGACAAGGTCGAGGACGACACCCAGCTCGGCAACAAACCCGCAGAGGCCGGTCAGCAGACCGGTAATAAACCTGCCGATGCCGGGAAAACGGGAGAGGACCCCGAAGAAGACGGAGAGGACGAGGAGCCGACCGAGCCCCCGGTCGAAGAACCGGTGGATGAACCCGAGGATCCACCAGTCGTGATCGATCCCGATACCAATCAGTGACCCGCTCCCGTGTTCTCCCCCTCCCCTGGGCAACCCGCCCGATCATCAGGCATTGACCGCCAACCTACCTTGACAGTACAGTCCTGTATGAACCTCGTTCCGACTCGTCCACCAAACCTGGAGGACTGATCATGTACCGTTTCGCTGTTCCCGTGGTGTTGGTCCTGCTTGGGCTCTTGGCTGCTCTTGGTTGCAGTGAGGATCCAAGCTTCGTGGCACGTGAGGATAACGGCCAGGTCGACCTCGTCACCGAGGGTGACGAGAGTGCGGACGCCCTGGAGGACCGAGGAGGAACTCCCGCTGAGGATCCGAAGGAGGGAAACTCGGAAGGCGACGCCTCGCAGGATGCGGAGCAACCTGACGGGGAGGACGAACCTGAGGATCCCGGAGATGAAATGGGAACCGTTGCCCTGACCGGTGCCCTCACGCCGCGATTGGACTGCCTGGGCGACATCGAGGTCGGACACCTGTTCGAATGCCAGGTCCGGCTCGGAGCTCTCGAGGTCGACCCGGTCTTCTCTCTCGGTCCAGGGGCTCCCCCTGGGATGAGCATTGATCCAGTAACGGGCAAAATCACATGGGAGCCTACCTCGGAAGAGCTCGGGCAGCACTTCATTCCCGTCTCTGCCACGGCCGAGGGGGTGACCGGAACCTCGGACCTCACCCTGGACGTCCTTTCTCTCGACCTCAATCCCGAATTCGACGATCCACCGGTGCTGATCGCCCTTCCCGACCGCAGTGTGGACCTCCAGGAATTGGTGTCGTTCCGTGTATCGGCAAGTGATCCAGAAGGAGCCCCGCTGACCTTTACGGTTTCCGGACTACCCGAAGGCGCGACGTTCGACCAAGAGACCAGAACCTTCTCCTGGATACCCCAGACCGGTCAGTCGGGTACCTACGACAGTATCACCCTCTCGGTCAGCGATGGCGAGAATGTGGTCGACCAAACCTTCTCCATCGAAGTACGACCGATCCAACTCGAGGTCCAAGAGACCGAGACTATACCACCGCATCCGGTGATCGCGCTGGATGTACTGTTCGTTATCGACACCTCCGGCTCGATGAACTATGTCGCCACCGGCGTGGCCGAGTTCTTGGGGTCTTTCCTTGCCACCCTGGACGATAACAACACGGTCGATTACCAGTTGGCCATGCTCTTAGCCCACAGCAAAGCGCCCTGGGCCGGACGCCTTTTCCACAACGGAACTACTGCTTCGGTGTTGCGCAAACAGGATTTCGCCACTACCAACTTGCTAAGGGCAGCCTTCTCTGACAATTTCACCCATTTCATCGGAGGTGACCCTGATGGTGGTGAGGCGAGCCTGTACTCGTTGAACAAAGCCGTTACCGATGTGCTCGAAGCCCGTGATAAGGGGACCGAGGCGACCGTATCCGAATTGGATGCCTTTTTCAGGGAAGGGGCAGCGTTGGCGATTGTCTTCCTGGCTGACGAGAATGATGTCTGCTATCGCAGCGAATATAGTGAGGATTTTCCCCTGGGTAAGGATACCGATGTCGGTGGAGGCGAACGCTTGGGCTACCTCGAGGTGTGTTTCCCCGATGGTCTGCTCGAGGCGGAGAAGACCGAGAATAGACGGTCGATCACCGCTGGTACTGTCTACGACAATCTCCAGCGCCTCAAGGGCCGGCAACCTGTCAGTATCACCGGGATCATTTTCAACGACCTCGGTGATCCTACCCTCTACGACCAGCAGTTGCTGGCGTTGGAAAAACCCAAACTCAATGTAGAGAATGAAACCGGGCGGGGTTACAAAGAGATGATCAAGACGTGCCTGGGTGCCCCCGGTATCGCCGATGATGATCCAGCGTATATGGCTCAGGTTGTGGATTTGATCGATATCAACCTCAACCGGGTCGATTTCGATGATTCGTTGAGCAAACTCGGAGAGGCCGTCGTCACCACGGATATTACCCTGACCTTGGGACAGCGTCCGATCAAGGAAAGTCTGGTGATCCGGTTGATTGCCGTGGATGGTGAAACCCTGGCAGCACCGGTCCTCTTACGGGTTCGCAAGATCATCGGGCGCTATGTCAGCGTGATAGTGCCCGAAAACTACTATCTCTCTCAGATCGAACTTGCCATCAGTTATGAGGTCGAGCTCGAATGATGCGGCCTCGTCCCTAGCGGTCCTCTCTAGCGGTCCTCTCTAGCGGTCCTCTCTAGCGGTCCTCCCCGAAAAATAGAGTCATCGCCTTCGTGCGGCGTTGGGCAACGGGGAGCAAGGTTTCCGTAATTCTTCGCAGAAAGGGATCCTCGGAGATCGAGGCGGTCAGGTGTTCGAGAGTACCTCGGTTGGCAGGTACGAGCGATGCTTCGGCGAAATCGGCAAGGCTGTCACAGAGTGCTATGGCTTTGAGCAGGGAACGGTAGGTCGCCCCCGGATAATCCCGATGGTTGTGGTGATAGTAGCACACCACCTGGAAAATCCTGGGCAAACCCCAGCGTTGGGCTGCCAGGACCCCGAGGTCGCAGTGAGTCTGGTTAAAATGAGCCCGTTCCAAGGCCGGGAGATCTTGCCCCTCGGTTCCGGATTGCCGATAAACCTCCAGATACGCACGGTCAAGACGTAAGGCCATGAGCAGAATACCGAGGTCGTGCAGCAGGGCGGCGGCGAACAACTCGAGATCGGTAGATCCCTCGACGTTCGGAGGTTGGACCAGACGGTAGACATCGGGTAGTAGGTTCGCCACGAAAAGGCAATGCCGCCAGAACCGCACTTGATCG
Organism: Deltaproteobacteria bacterium RIFOXYA12_FULL_61_11; assembly: GCA_001799195.1. Taxonomy (GTDB): domain Bacteria; phylum Bdellovibrionota_F; class JAHFAK01; order YA12-FULL-61-11; family YA12-FULL-61-11; genus YA12-FULL-61-11. The sequence continues at coordinate 8,659 of MGSU01000191.1, forward strand.
AGAGCTATCGGTAAGGCTGCGCTTGCTTGCACGAGTTCGTGAAAGAGGATGATCGAACCGAGGTCGAAGGTTCCGAGGCGAGGAAGGACCTGAGCGATGGTGGTGGCCTCAGTTGGTTCGCCACGCCGGAAATAACGGGTGTTACCGGCGAGCAGGATGCTGTGGGAGAGTCCCTGGTCGCGACTGATGGCCAAATGGAGATCGTTGCTATCCCGGGGGAGTTCGACGAGCGCCAAAGAAGTGAGCCAGGCCCTGTAGCGATCGAGCAGTTGCCCATGTCGGGCCAGGAGGGTCTCGAGTTCGAGCGGAGGAAGCGTGGCCGCTCGTTGAGCTCGGACCGGCAAGGGGGTCGCAAGCGCGGGTGGCGACGAGGTAGGTGCGACGGTCCTCGACCTCAAGAGGTCCAGGAGGATCTTACTGAGCTCCGTATCATAGAAGGGACGTTCGATTTTGATGATCTGGCGGAAAGGGGAAACGAGACCAGTCAGATCGTGTACCCTGTTGCCGGAAATGGCTACGATCGGTAGGGAGGCGAAGTTCTGATCGCTCCGCAGCAGCTTTTGTAAACTGCCCCCGTCCTGCAGGAGGATGTCGAGGTCGAGAATGAGGAGGTCGGGGGGAGTGGTCATGAGCGAGGCCGCGGCCGCACGACTGTCCAAGCTGGAAACCAGACGCAGGTCGAGTTGCTTGGCGACCTGCCTGACGAGCGTCTGATCAGCGAGTTCGGTGCTCGCCAGGAGGATGGTATTGTTGTCGGTCCGCCGCATTGGCCCTCTCTGCAGGCGTTCCTCGGAGCTCGGAAAGGATTTCCCAAGTGTACCATGAACGTCCAGAGGGCACTATCGGGCAAGGAACTTCACTGTAGGCGTGGGTGGAACGACCCTCAACTCCGACCTGGGGAGGGTTTCCTCTCGCGGTACCAGGTGGTGAAGCGGTCGCGTTCGACCACGAAGGCGGTTCCGGTATGGGCACCGTCGGGGCAAAAACCTGCATGCCAGGTCGTGACCAGGATGGGCCGGTGCAGGGGCAAGGGCACCAGCCGTTCTTCTGCGCCCTCGTCGAGGAGAAGCATGAGGGAACCTGTCAGCAGGAGGAAGATCTCGGGGCAGGAGTGCCGTTCCAAGTACTCGAGGTCTTCGATCTTGGTCGCGGCCGGCGAATAGAATCCGCAGCGATAGTGTCCCGGATCACCACAGAGGACTTGCCAGGTGGTTCCCGGCAGGCCTTCGAGCGCGAGATGAGGCGTCACCGAGGGGAAGGATGGGGGAAGGACTCGGAGGCGGCGCATAGGATAGCTCGTTGAGATCAATGACGGCTACTATCGGCTTCTTCCCGAGAAACGGCAAGTCAGATTCTGATCGAGACGTGTTGACCTTTCTCCCTCGCCGGGGATGGAGGCACTGCGCCCGGGAAGCCCGGCCGACCATATACCCTGGAGACCATGGACACACCCCCGATCTCCGGTAGTGGAGCCGGTGTAAGGGCAAGAGCGGTGGCAGCAGGAGCGACTTCCGAGAAGGCGGCACTCCTCGGCTCTTGTTCCTCTCGGAACAAGGGGGGACGATCCGGAGCTTGGATCTTCTCTTGTTGCCTAGTCGATCGGGGAGCGAGAACGAGCTGCTCGAAATCGCCGGTGTCATGCTCGACGATGCGTGGTCGAGTGGGTACCGCGAGGATGTCTTGATAGAGGGCCAGGCGTGTGGCGCTGAGGTTCATGGTCACCCGTGAGAACTATCAATGCCGGAGAAATGCTTACGAGAAGTGTTCCAGGAGACGGAAAAATGCAACTCCCTGTAATCACTGGTAATCTGCATCTCGGTGGCGGTTACGGTGTCGGGTAGGTGACGCAGGGGTGTCAAGGTGGAGTGTTCTGGAGAGAACGCAGCCGTTCGGGATGATCGGTGAAGAGACCGTCCACACCGAGGTCCATACAACGCTGGAGGTCGGCGGGCTCGTTGACCGTATAGACCAACAAACGGAAACCTGCGGCATGAACTCGATCCACGGTGGTCGGTTCGAGAGCACGAAGGCTACAATTCACCGACCAGGCCCCCAGTTCGGTTGCGACGGCAAGCGTCGTTCGGGTGACCTTCGAGGTGAGTACGGCCAGAGGAAGTCCACTGGCCCGCAAGACCGGATCGCGGAGTTCGGTATAGAGGAAGGAGCTGACGAGGTAGGGAGGAACTTCGTCTCTTCGCGCAGGGCTGGGCCATCGCGCTAGCAAGGCTGCTACTGCAGCGGCAGTACCCCGAGCCTTGAGCTCGATATTGAGGCCGAGGTGTCCGCTGAAACGCTCGAGCACCTCCTGGAGGGTCGGGATCTGTTCACAGCGAATCGACAGGCGACGCAGGTTGGCGAGAGTTTGGCGTACTACCAATCCATGTCCGTTGGTCAAGCGCGACACATGGTGATCGTGGAAGACCACGAGCTCACCGTCGATGGTACGCTGCACATCGAGTTCGATCATATCCGCGCCACAGACCACGGCGAGGTGAAAAGCCGTCAGGGTATTCTCCGGCGCCAAGGTCGAAGCACCTCGGTGGGCGATGTTCAAACCTTTCCAGGTCGAGGGTCGGTCCATAGTGGTTCCATCATCCGGGGATAGGGCACCAGTATACCGATCTAGCAATGAAACGGGAATCCTGACCCGGGACCGGCTGGCCGCGTTGACAAAGGTCCACGCGAGAGGCTAGATAGGCTGCTCGTCCACCACGACCAGCCCGAGGCCATGGCACAACGTTCTATCGTGATCGTCTGGGGAGAGGGTCGGGAACAGCTCGTCAACGATATACTCCTGAGCGACGCTCGGAACGTTCTGGTGGTGGGACCGGAGGACGACCTCGAGGACCTGCTGCGAGCCGAACGGCTGGAACTGGTCATCCTGGACACGACCATGGACGAGTCTCTTTGGAAAAGCATGCTCCAGCATTTCGTCACGGCGCCCTGCCGTCCCCACGTCTATCTCGCCTGTGCCGAAGCTACTCTCCCGGCAGCTCTCGACGTCTTGGCCAACGGGGAGGCGGACCGGATCATTCCTCGCGAGGCCCCGTGGTCCTGTATGGGGTTGGGATCCGATGGCCTCGATAGCGTCGGATCCCATCGGAGTGCCATCTGCTCTCGCGTCATCGTAGACCTCGGAGAGCGTTGTCGGCAATTACGTTCGGAGATCGACCGACTGAGGCGCTTGAGCGATCTCAAGTCCGAGTTCCTCTCGAACGTCTCGCACGAACTACGTACACCGCTGAGCGTGATCATCGGGTACAACGAGATCCTCTTGCGTCAACTCGCAGGGAGCATTAGCGAACGGCAACTGGGATACCTGGAGCACACTCGGCGTAATGCGAGCCACCTGTTGTCCCTGATCAGCAATTTACTCGATCTCTCCAAGATCGAGGCTGGGAAGATCGATGTCAGCGTCGATCTGTTCACCCTCTCCGAGTTGGTCGAGGACCTCCGCCACGTTCTCGGAGGTCTCTTGGTGGACCACGAGGTTACGGCCGAAGTCCGGGCCGAGGGTGAGCAGTTCATTCTCTCTACCGATTACAAAAAAGTTCGCCAGATCGCCATCAACCTCCTCAGCAACGCGGTCAAATTCACCCCTGCTGGTCATATCGAGGTCAGGGCGCACTTGGACGGCGATACGCTCGAACTTCTGGTGAGCGATACTGGTCGAGGTATTTCGGCTGCAGATTGCGAAAAATTGTTCGAGGTGTTCAGTCAAGTCGGAGAAGCTCAGGTTGGTGGTACGGGGTTGGGTCTCGCCATCGCCAAGAAGTTGACCACCATGCTCGGAGGCACCATCGAGGTCGATAGCACTCCGGGCAAAGGCTCTACCTTCACTGTTCGGCTGCCCGCACAGCTCGATCCCGCGACGGGTTCGGACGAAGAGGTTTGGGAACGCTACGAACGCCTGGAACCGGAACGTACCGTCGTGGTGCTGGACGATGATCCCACTGGGCCCGAAATGATCCGGACGGTTGCCGATCAACTCGGCTTGGAAATGGTCCACCACCGCGACGGACGGGAGTTCCTCCAGGTGCTGCACCGCTTCCGACCTCTGGTGGTCTTCGCCGACCTGGGCATGGAATTCCCCACCTTCAAGAGCATGCTCAAACTGTTGCGAGGAGAAAACCTCGAGGTCGTGGCTCTGGCCGCCGATGAAGGGCAAGCCAATTCTCTCGGCAAGAGTACGGTCCGAGAAGTGCTACTGCGGCCTCTGGATTTCTATCAGGTCCGACGCATCCTCCTCCAGAGTATCGGAGGCGACGTTTCCGTGCTCCTGGTCGATGACGACCAGCGCATCATCAAGGCCTATTCCAGAATTCTCTTCCGCCTCGGCTATAGGGTCCATCTTGCTTACAATGGATTGGACGCAAAGGAGATTCTCGAACGACATAGTGTTGATCTGGTGTGTGTGGACATCATGATGCCACGTATCTCCGGCTTCGAGTTGATCCGTACCCTGCGCGAGGATGAACGTTTCAAAGAACTGCCGGTGATCGCCATCACCGGAAAACATTTGGAGGCCGAAGAACTCGACTTCTTACAGCGTTCAGGTGTGGAATGGCTCGATAAAGGAGATTTCAACACGGCGGCTTATGAGAGCGCGGTGGTTCGCGCCTTGGACAAGCGCCAGGAGGATGGATGAAAGAAGGAACGCGGAACCTCCTCGGAGTCGTGGCGCTTCTCGGTCTCGCCGGTCTGGCTCTCGTCTATCTCCTTTACAGTATCGGTGCTCTCGGTACCCTCGGCTCCTCTCGAAGTTATCGGATCGAGGTCGCAGATGCGAGAGGTCTGGTCGAAGGTGCTGACGTCCGCCTGGCCGGGGTCAAGGTCGGCCGCGTTGCCAGGGTCGAACCCGAAGAGCAACACGCTGCCATCGACATCGAGGTCGGAGAACGCTGGAGCCTGACCGATACGGTGCGCTGCCGTATTGTGGCCAGGAGTCTGCTCGGCGAGAAAGTGGTGGCCCTGGAACGCGGGGCTTTGCCCGGCCGGCTGTTGCAATCCGGGGACCGTCTGACCGAGGTCGAGGATGTCCACGAAGTCAGCGAGGTGGTCGATGCCCTTGGAGACCTGCTCCAGGCCGTCGATCCCAAGACATTGTCCGGAGCCATGGACGCTCTCGGGGCTCTGCTCGGAACTGACGCCAGCGATGACCGGAACGTTATGGTCTCGAGTCTGCAGGGGGTGGTCGAGACTCTCAACGGAGAGGGGTTGAACCAAACCCTCGCGAGCCTGGCCCAACTCGGGAAGAGCGTGCAGCAACTCGAACGCCGCGCCATCGCCCTGATGGATGCGCTGCAATCCCCCCTGCTCGCGGTGACGACCAAAGCGGATACTGCCTTGAACCTGTATCTCGTGGAAGACCGCGGCAGGTTGACGGCGACGCTCGCCCGGCTCGACACCGTCCTCGACCAACTCGGCGGAGGAGAACGACCAGAACTCGTCGCTTCTCTCCGCGAACTGCGCACGCTGGCTGAGGCCCTACAAGTCCGTTTGAGCACCTACGATCGATTGGTCGCAAGCCTGGAGACGCTCAGCAAGAAACTCGGCACCACCTTGGACGAGAACGATCTCAAACAAGTACGCGCCGAGTTCATGCGCCTGTTCAAAGAGCAGGGCATCAAGGTCCAGCTCTTCTGAACCGCGAGGTCCCGGAATGCGCATCATCGCTGGGAGCTATAAAGGCAGACGAGTGCAGTTGCCCCGCGAATGCCGTTGGCTCCGCCCCACCTCGGACCGGGTTCGCGAGGCCCTGTTCAGTATCCTCGGACAGTGGGTAGGGGAGAAAGAAGTTCTCGATCTCTTCAGCGGGACGGGTTTGCTCGGGTTCGAGGCGCTCAGCCGGGGAGCCGCACGGTGCCGGTTTGTCGATCAACGCAGCGGGGCAATGATTGAACGCATGGCGACCTCGCTCGGTCTCGGTCCCGAACGGTACAAAATCTACCCCCAAGATGTGGCAGCCTTCCTCAAGCGCGATAGAGAATCGGCAGACCTCATCCTGTCCGACCCCCCCTATGACCTGACCTGGCTCGAGGGCCTCGTCGAGGACGTCCTCACGGGACCCAGGTTGCGTGCGGGGGGGGTGTTCGTACTCGAGACCTCTCGTACCTCTCCACCTCCGATGAAATCGTTGCCCGAGGGGATAAGGGTCGATCGCCGCTGTTACGGTGCTACGCAACTCTTCTTGTTCGAGCGCGGTAAGACCCAAGATGAACCGGGGGGTGTAATACTTGTGGAACCCGAAGAGGGATGATCACCTTGTATTCCTTCAGTCTTGGAGTGAATTGCAGGTTATTTATCACCACCTTGGGGTGGCGCCGACGGGGGACCCCCACCACGCGCAAGCATGAGCATGGTGGGGGCGACCGCAAGGATGCGGACCTCCATGCGCCGCGCAGGATGCAGCGGCGTCGGTGTGAGAGGCGACAGGACCCCTTACCCCAACCCAAGACTGAAGGGACATTACCCTGTTGTTTCCCATTGACCTGGACCAGGCCCGGGGACATCATGGGAGGTCGTCGCCGAAGGTCGGCCCCGATCGTTCCGGTCCCAGGGAGGAGCGCATGCCCAGTTTCGAGAAGAGGACCTCGCAACGCTTCGGTCTGGAGCGTCAGCCCGCCTTCCGGGCCGAGTTGCGCACCGAGAGCGCGCAGGAATTGCACGGGATCATGGTCGATTTTTCCTATGAGGGGTTCTCCTGCCGTTTCGCCGGCGATCCCGGGTTGCAAGGAGGAGACATCGTCCAGGCCGTCATCTATTACTATCGCTTGCCGCTCTACTCCGGCCAAGTCCGGGTCGCCCATCTCGGCAGTGGCGTGCTCGGTTTCGAATTGCTCATGTCCTATCATTACCTCTCCTCAGAACATTTCGACGAGTTCGTGACCAAGCTGTTCGAAGAGGACAGGGCCGAATTCGCCGGCTGAGGTAAAGGTCGGGGATCGATCATTCCCGCCAGTGATACCCCTTCTGGAAAACGGCGTGCGAGCGTCCATCGAGGCGCAGGGTGGTGCGGCCCCCGCTACGCTCCAGAGTGAGCACGTGATCCCGCCAGGGGAGATCGGAGAGCCGCCACTCGGACACGGAGGGACAGAGGGATTCGATCGAGAAACCGCCGTCGAGATCCGGTCGGAAACCGACCACGTACTTGATCAAGAGGTCCACGATCCAACTGTGGAGATAGTCGTCCACGCCGCGGTAGAGACAAGCGGTACCGGTGAGCGGGTTGTAGTGCTCAAAGCAGTTCGGCCGACGCGGGTCGCCATCGTAACACATCATGGTCAGGAAGCGTTCTAGGAGATGCTCGAGCCGAGGGGTCAACCGGGGATCGAGGGTCATGGCGACGTGGGCAAGGGCCTCACAAAGGTGGCTGTTGGTCATTGGCCAGACCCTTCCGTTCCATGGGCAGTAGCGCCGTTTCCCCTTCCAATAGCCCTCGGCCGAGAAGTAGGGATCGTCAATCGAGAGGGTCGGCACCGGCCAGGGAGTCCAGAATTTCCGAGGATCGAACAGGTTGCTCTCGAGGCCGGCCACGTGCTCGCTCCCCACGAGGTCCGTGAAGTAAGGGTAGAAATTGGTTGCGGCCATAACCGTGGTCGGGCAGAGGTCTGCGCCGAGATCGTGAAAACTGCCGGTGCGGGCCACCCACATGCGCTCGCGGATGGCCTGACGGGTCAAATCGGCTTTTCCCGCGAAGGTGGTGGCCACGTCGTTCTGGCCGAGCAGACGAGCGATGACGGCGATCGCCGAGGCCAATTTATAGTGGTAGACCGAGGCATCCACACCCTTCATCGACAAGGTGTCCTGCCAGTCTTCGCGGTCCGCGTCCGGGGCTATCGCGATGTAGCGGGGGGAGAATTCCTGACCGGTCTCGAAGTGATTGAGGACGTCGCACAGTCCGCTGCCGACACTGTCCCTCACCCGCTCGCAGTAACCGTGGTAGGCGATCAATGAAGGCAAGGCCTTGGCGAGGAAGGCTTGATCGGGCGCTCGTTCGTGGAGGCAGAGCACGGTTTCGCCCCAATCAGCAAGGTAGAAGTCGCTGTGGCGCAAGGTGTCCTGGTAGATGCGGCCGGGGTAGGAACCGTCCTCGCGCTGCTGTTCGAGGAAATTCGACACCATCCCTCGGGCCAGCTCGGGGTCGCGATGCCAGCGGAGATCGCGCACAATGGCTTGGGTGCTGTAGGAAATCGGGGCATGGAAGAAGCCGATGCCCTCGGCCACGGCCGGGTAGCGGTGATTGCCCACGCCTCCCGGATTAAGCAACAGCTTGAGACAATAGATCCGGTAGCGGAAGTGGTGTTCGAAATAGGGGTTATTGCAGGAGAAGCGCGGGAAGTTGGCGAAGAATTCCTGCCAATTCCGGGTGGTGGTCTCGGCCGCTTCCGAGGCATGGCTCAGGGCTTTGGGAGTCGCGGTCGGCAAGGTCTTGGCGAAGCGGTTGGCCGAGAAGTCGGCGCCGAAACGTAGGGTCCGGCTGGTGCCAGGGAGAAGTTCGAGTTGCACGGTATTGAGGTAGTAGACGCTCCCGTCGACCGAGGTCAGATCCAGGGTCTCTGGACTCTCGCAGGTTGGTGAACAGCCGGTCTCGAGAAAGGGGCTGGTGTGCCACCAAGGTTGGGAGAGACCCAATCGACTGTGCCGGACAAGACTCCTAGTGGGATACTCGCAGAACACGGTGAAACGCAAACGGCGGCGGTTGTCCAGGCGCCCAGGTACTTCGCGCTCCAGGGTTAGTCCATACTCGTTACGCCACATGGTGCAGGACTCCTTCCCGAGGTCCTGCTTCCCCCATTGGGCCAGGATCAGGGAACGCGGTCGGTCGCCTCGATTGACCAGGGTCAGTTCCGACCAGGCGGTGTCCTCGGAATCGACGAAGCGATCTTCGAGGAGGTGGAGCGCTTCTCCGGGGAGGTGGTAGCGCGCGCGGAGACGATGGGGATGCCAGTGTCGCGAGTACTGTCGTAGGCTCAACGGAGAGCAGGGCGAGCCGGCATCGAACACGTCGATGCAAAACACCTGTGAGAGGTGGTGAATGTCGTACGTGAGGAGATCCCAGAAACCGAGGTGGTGAAGATGGACGGGATGAGGGGGAGCGAAGAGGAGTTGGTGCCCCCCCCCGAGCTGATGTTTGTCGGTTCTTCCGAGGAGTCGCAGCGAATTGTCCATGGTCGTTGTCGGGGATCAGTGGTCTTTGAGGACTATATAGGAAAGTTTGGACTCTTTACCAGCACGCAGTTGCATGGTGGCGCTTTCACCGGCGGGCACGGTCACACGATAGGTCCTTGCGCCGAGCGACGAGAGGGTTCCTCGCGTAGCGGTGGTGAGGGCAAGCCGACGTACCGGTTCGAGTTCGACCCCCTTGCCTCCGCTCCCCAGGGTGTGGTGCCCAGGTCGGGGCACGCCGGTGAGCAATCCGCTGACCGGATCGGTGAGGGGTTCGGCGAATTGGAACCGGGGATTGTAGCTCTCGCTGGAGCCATAATAGGTCATCGCGGTGAAGAAATCGGCGATCAGGTCCGCGAGATCGGTCTTGGTCCCGGAAATCGCCGAGAAGGTTTCCGCTAGGTGACGGTAACCGACTTTGCGGCTGGCCGCGAGGGAGGAGAAGAATTCTTTGGCCGGAGCGTTGGTCAAGGAGTGGTCGCTCTCGAAGCGGCCACCTCCCAGCCGATCGAAGAGGTAGCGGATGAACAGGTAGTTACCGGCCCGGGCGACCAGGGCCTCTTCTAGATCCTCGTCGCTCTCGTATTGCAGGGAAGCCCCATCGAAACCCTCGAGGTAGTAGCGGACCAAGCCGGGCAGGTTGCAGCCATACCCGAGCACGTCCTCGGCGAAGTGGCTGAGTCCCTCGTTGATGCCGCGCTCTTCGTAGGGGATATCCAACTTGAGGCGATAGGTTCCATCCTCGTTGGTCATGTATTTGGACGAGAAGAAGAGGAGATGTTGCAACTCGTGGGCGAGGTTCTCGAGCAGATCGGCCTCGCTGCGTTCAAGCGTGAGATAAAGGATTTCCTGGAGGTTGGGGTGATGGTCGGGATTGTCCGCGTTCTCGGGCAGGAGATCGATGTGATTGAAGAAACCGCCCAGGTTGCGGTTGTGGAAGCTGGTGAAGAGAACTGCGATTTTCTCGTCGCCGTTGATGTCCGAGGGGGTTCCGAACAGGGCGGTTGCCCGCGGGTAGATGACTTCGTCGAAGACCTTGGCCACCGCTCGGATTTTACGTTCCGCTGATTCGTCGAGCAGGGTGGTTTCCACCAAGAAAGCGGCATGATCCAGTACCGTGAGGGCCGTTGCTTCTATCTCGCGCTGATGGTCTTTTTCCGGAACGTGGAGACGGTAGGTCGCTCCTTCGTCGTAGCCGTGAGCCTGAGGATCGTCGAGTACATATTCGATAGTGCCTTTCCCGGCCGAGGAACGGCGGCGAGGCGCAGTACCCAGGTTGATTTTCGAGGAGGCCGAGCTCGCCTCTTCCTTGGGCAGGAAGGAAAATTCGAGCGAGAAGTCAAAGGGTTTCTTGTCAGTGGTGGGATTGTACACGAGTAAGGTGTACGGCCGGGCTTGGTCGGCGGCGGGGAAGGTGAAGGTGCCGATGCCGCCGCGGGTCTCCAGCTTCAGGGCAGCCTGGCGCTGATCACCGAGTTGGCGGTTGCAAGCGCCAACCAGGACCAGGAGGATGAGGCAGAGGTGTCGCATGTAGCCTCGAATCATCATTCCAAGGGTGGGTGTCTGCATACTTGGGGCCATTCTAACGAATTGAGCAACAATGCTGTTTGGCCATAGGAGGTGGGGAGTACTCAACTCAGCACGGTAAGGCTGAGACGACCATAAGGGGTTGAGAAGTGAAGGTGGAGTCGTATCGCAGCTCCTTGCACGGGGGGAAAATGGAGCCCGAACGAGGGTACGCTCATCTCGGTTTCGAGCCCCATCGCGCTCATGCGAGTCGCCAGCGCACCACAGAGTACATTGGTGAGCTCGGCGAGGTTGTCCTGAACTAGGGGGTTTGTTTCGGACAAAGCAGGATCCTCGAGGAAGTTGCGAGCAGCGTTGAGGGCAAAGGTTCTCGTGGTGCCGAGCCTCAGAACGAAGCTCAGGGCGCCGGTGAAAGAAATACAGGCCCCGAGTTCCAGGAGGTCCTCCTGTGGTCCCAGCACCCACCGCTCTTTGCGGGTGTAGATCCTCGTCACGCGGATGACATAGCGTTCGACCAGATCGAAGAGGGCCATCCAGATCGTACGGTTGGGAAGATCTGCGGGTAATTGTTGCCGTTGACGCTCCTCGAGACGTTTACCTGCCGTGAATTGTTCGAGCTCGTTCTCGAGGCTTTCCTTGGATAAGACGTCAATACTGACCAGCGCTTGTCCAATGAAGAGGTGTTCGCGACGTTGGTGCTCAAGGAGCTCCTCGACCTGGGACTCGGTGAGGAGACCGAGGTCGACCGCGAGCTCCCCGAAGCGTTTGCCGCTCGATTTCTGATACGTGAGAATACGATTGACATCGGTGAGTTGGAGCAACCCTTGTTTCATGGCATATTCGCCGACCGAGAGGTTGAAGCTGCGCTGGAGTTGAATGGCTTTCTGGAGTTCCTCGGGGGTGACGATGCCTCGATCGACCAGGTATTGACCAAAAAAATCTGGTTTCAATGCAGGTGACCTGCTAGGTCAAAGGGGAGGGAGAACACCATGCGCAGCACACTCCTCGGTCTTCTGGTTCCTACGTTCCTTCTCCTCGATGGGGGATGCACGGGGGGAGGGTCTTCTGGAACCACCCCGAGCTTCATTCTACCAGACGACCCCGCCTTCACCAACCTGGAGCAATGGGGACTCTACAACCTCGGTCAAGACGTCGGGGTGGTGGATGGGATCATCGGCAGCGATATTCGCATCATTTACGCTTGGCCCGATGCTTGGTCCGGGAAGCCGGTGCTTGTGGCGCTGCTCGATTCCGGTTTGTTCTTCGAACATCCTGATCTCAATGGCTCGCTCTGGGAGAATCAAGACGAGCAGGCGGGCAATGGTCTCGACGATGATGGCAACGGCCTGATCGATGATCTCCATGGTTGGAACTTCTTGGAGAACAATGCGGACTTGACCGATCGGGTAGGGCACGGCACGCACGTCGCGGGTATCATCGGTGCAGGAGTGAACAATGGTATCGGTATCGCCGGGGTCGTTCCGCGGGTACGGCTCCTGCCACTCAAAGTGTTCGACCGCTATGGGAGCAGTGAGGAGCTGGGGGCTGTAACGGATGATGCCCACTACCTCCGAGCCTTGCACTACGCGATCGAGATGGGGGCCCGCGTGATCAATAACAGTTGGGGGGGGATACCGTCGAGTTCTCAGGTTGGTGCCTTCCTCGACGACCATCCCGAAACGGTTTTCGTGTTCGCCGCAGGGAACCGCAACCACGACCTCGAAGCCTTTCCTTACTACCCGGCCAGCTTCCCCTGCAAAACCTGCCTGGTGGTCGCTGCCGGCAACAATCGAGATGAACTCTGGAGCCTAAGCAATTACGGTGCCGTGAGTGTGGATATCGCCGCGCCCGGTTACGAAATCCGCAGCACCTTGTCCGGGGTGGAGGGGCGCTACTACGGTGAATTGAGCGGGACCTCGCAGGCCGCCGCCTTCGTCAGTGGAGCAGCGGCCTTGTTGTGGAGCGTCCAGCCCACGGCTACGGCCGCCGAGATCTGCGCAGCGCTGCTCGAGGGAGCTGATAGAGTACCGGGGCTGCAGGGGAAGGTGGTCGCGGGGAGATTGAACGTTACGAGTGCCTTACACAGCTTACGCGATGGTGCAGGGATCGAAGACCTCGCTTCCTCTCACTTCTTCTTCTCAGGATCGCCCTTCTTGCTCTTGAGCAGGGTGCGGTAGGAGCTCTTGTAATTGACGAAGCCGGCTCCTTCTCCGCTGAGCTGGAAATTCCCGGTCATGGTCCTGCTGATGGAGGCAATCCCTTCGCCGTCGGGAATACTGCTGAACTCGGAGGCCTTAAGTGCAACCTCCCCCGTGTCCTTGGCATAGATCACCAATCTGCCCAGGAGCATGGGCTTCTCGTTGTGCGTCTTGCGGATCTCGATGGTGATGGTGATAATGCTCTCAGGATCGGGTCCCGGTTCCCAGGTCAGTTTGAAGTCTTCGCCGTTGGTGAGGGAGAGCGTTCCTCCCTTCCCATTCTCGCTGGTCAGCTTCACCGCTGCCCTGGGGAAGGCGAAAGACTGGGCAAAGGCGGGAAGAGCAGAACCATTTTCGAAGACCCTGACCATTTGATAGGTGCCTTCACCGTGCTTGCGCTTAACCGAGGGTAGGAGGTCCGCGGCATTGCCCGGGGTCAGGTAATAGACCATATTCTTCTTGTTCACCTGTTCGCTGATCTGGACCTGGCTACCTTCGATCGGCACCATTTCTTTGCTCGTGGGAGGAGTCGGGTCATCGGTCGGCTCCGGATTGCTCGGATCATTGGTCGGCTCCGGATTGCTCGGGTCGTTCGAAGGATCCGGGTTACTCGGGTCGTTCGAAGGGTCCGGGTTGCTGGGATCATTGCTGGGCTCCGGATTGCCCGGATCATTCGAAGGGTCCGGGTTGCTCGGGTCATTGGTGGGCTCGCCATCGGCGAGGAGTTCGGGCTCGGTCTCTTCGTCGTCCGCCAGGGCGTAGTCGCTGATGGCGTTCGAAGGCAGGGCGGTGGTGTCGATGTGTTTGATCTCGGTGCGGACGGTTTTCTCCTCGGCCTCGTAGAACTGGATGGTCGGTCCAACAGAATGGAAGCTGAACTTGGTGAGATCGGCTCCTGGGGAGAACATGGGGTTGGTCTCGGCCGCATCAAAGAAGGAAGCCTCAACAAAGAGCTTGGGCGAAGCCTGACCAACGATCTGATTCTCTTCGTAGCGGAAATTGCCGACGATGTTCTTGGGCGCGAAGTCGGGTTTGATGCTCCCCGCGCCGCCGGCCTTGTTGACCTGGCGGACCACCGGGTTGTCGAGCTTCTGGTCCTTCTTGAAAACCGCGCAGGCGGAAAGGAAGAGGACCAGGATCAAGCTCATGCTGGTGAACGTCTTCGTGCTCACTGCTTCCTCCACACCTTAGAAGGACGACGAGAGACTGAGGTACATCGTCTGCTCGTTGTAGTTCCTGCCGTCCATGTTGCTGAAGTTGAGGTGCCACAAGAACCCGGTGCTGACACTCAGGTTCGTGTGCAATTCTTGACCGAGTTCGACGCTGAACTCGTGATAGAAATCGCGGCGGAAGTACGTATCGTCGGCCTCGATGTTGTCGAAGTTGGTGACCGAGAGGGAGTAGCCGAGATCGGTCGAACCACCCTCCCAGAAACCCTTGCTGACACCGGCATCGAACGTGTTGCCCCACTTGTCGCGCTTGATGTTGTCCGAGATGCGCTTGGTCAGGGTGTAGCCCCCGCTCAAGGAGGTTCCATCCGGAAGATCGAACGAGGCGCTCGGGCTGAAGTCGAGGACGTGATCGATGACCGAACCCGTGGCCGGTACGACCTGGGAAGCCTGGACATAGGTCGAATCGCCGGAATACCCGCCAAAACCGGGGTCGGCGAAAATGGATTGGCTTATCACCCCTCGATCACCGATGAATTCGATACTATCCTTCCCGGTCGGGGATCCCTCGCCGATCGGTTCGGCGTCGAGCTGGGTGTTGATCCAGTCCAAGGCCGTGTAGGCGACCCTCACGTCGATGGAGAGATTCTCGAGGGCCTGGATCGAGGTGCTGGTATTGAGGTTGAAGGCATTGGTATCGGTCCACGTATAGGGAACCTCATCGAACGAGTTGATACGGAAGAAACTGATCGAACCGCCGAGGCTGAGACTGATCAGGTCGGTCACGCCGAGCTTGAGACTGCCTTTGAAAGCATTCTTGAAATCCCTCTGGTCGGGGGTCGAGGGGGTCGGGTCTTCTGCCAGATATTCCTGATACGTGAAGGTCCAACTGGTCGAAACCTTGAGATCATACCCGCTACCGGTCTTGAGGGTGGTGCTCACCCCGAGACCAGGGGACGCATTGAAATTGTTTGATTTGAAGGACCGTTCAAGACCTACTCCGATCGAAGGTTTCAGGCTGATGGGGTCCTGAGCCGGTGCGGCCGGTGCGGCAGGCGCTGTGGTCTGGGCCTGGGCGAAACCAACCCACAGAACTGCGATCACGACAAGGCCGATCCTTCCGTTCATCGCGCGTCTCTCGGGAGAGATAGGATCAAATGCTTTCCTATCATTTTTTACGCGGCATGTCAACACGGCCAAACCTCCCGAAACTCAAAGGGTATTACTGCAGAATCGGTGCCAAAAATACCCTCATGTATCTGTGATACTTATTCATGCTGTTGGGGTCGACAAGGGGCAGGTTCGGTGAGCACAGGGGCCACTGCGACCTTAGTATCCCAGGGCGAGGATTATGACAAGCTGCGTCCGAGCTTGGAGAGAATAAGGAGGGCGTGGCGGCGTAACTCGGGCAATTGAGCAGGTTCCGGGAGTTCAGGAAGGAAGAGGCAGTGTTCGAGCTGGAGTAAGGAACGCAGGAATTCGACCTCGTTCGGCAATTCGGGGAGCAGCGCAGGGAGGAGTTGGTCACCGAGTTGAAGATCCTGGCCGAAGATGGTCGCAGTAATTGCCCAACGGGTCAGGGAACGCCAGGGCTCCCTGCGGTCGGTCGGTGAAGGTGAGAGGTCGGCGCACAGTTCGGACAAGAGAAGGTCCGCGCTGTCGTGGAGGTAGTCGCGCAGCTCTTCGAGTCCGGTCAAGGGGGTCGCGAGGACTAGGTCGAGCAAACTCCCACGGTGACGTTCTATCCAAGAGATCAGGTAGTCATTGCGATAGAGACGCTCGATCGGCGCGAGGGTAGGCTCCGGCGCAGGTGTATCCTCTCGGCCGATCGGTCCGAGGAAGCGTTCTTCGAGGACGAGGTGGATGGTCCGGCGCAGCGCTTGGGCTCGGGTGAGGGGATCTCCGTCGGCGTGTTCGAAGAAGGCCCAGAGGCCTTGCGCGGGTTGAGACAGGGCAAGGGGGAGCGAACTTTCCGGCGGCTCGGAACCATCGTCGAGGTCAGACCAAACGAGGCGGAAAAGGTGGTCGTCGAGAATCTCCCAGGTCCTGCTCGGCCGGATGCGGGAACGCACACCTACGAGCATAATCCGGACCGCCGAGGGCGAGCTGAGGGTCCAGGAAGTGAGTACGCGATCCAGGACCTCGGGGGTCGGCCCAGGTTCATGGAGCAGGAGTTCGAGGAGTTCACGGTGAGGAGGCAGGTGGCCCAGCGAGGGCAAGAGAGAGGCACGGAGCTCGGGCTCCAGGGGAAGGCGTTCGAGGATGGTAGAAGAACGACGATCGTCCACCTGCCTGCACGTCATCAGGCTCTCGAGGATGTGGACCTGGTGGTACTGGGAGGAACGGGCCAGCTCGAGGAGGAAATCGACAACCTCGGGATCGGGACACAACCGACAGAGCTGGATCACTCGAAAGCGGAGCCGTGGATCGTCGAAGCGGTGGTAGAGGTCACGCAACAGGGGGAGCCCCAGGGAGAGCCTGGCCTCTTGGACGCAATCGAGCAAGGCGAGAGCTTGGACGAGGAACTCGCTCCTACCGAGCTGTTCGAAGAGTTGGTGCCTTCCTCGTTCGTCCTCGATCTGGGCCAAGGTCCAATAGCCCCAGTGTTTATAGGGAACGTCCTCCTTGAGGAAGTCGAGCACCGAGGGGAGGATGTCGATGCGACGCAACTCTCCCACGAGCCAAGCCGCGCGAGAACGCACCAACGGATCTTCTTCCGGATCGTCCAGGATCGTTCGCAGGACCTGATCCAGCCGTTCGAGGTGCTCCACGGTGAGCGAGTCCGTCTTGGCCCTGGTCTTGAGCACGCGCAAACTCTCCAAGCGGGTGCTGCTTTCTCCCGGTTGAGCGAGGAGGTCCAGGAAGAAGAGGTCGAGGTCTTTGTCCTCGAGTTTGGACAGGGCGAGCATGGCGGCTCGTTGCAGAGCCCCGGAGGTCAGCGCGAGGAGACTTCTATAGAAGGGTAAATACTCATGCACCCGCATGAGGTCGAGTACCTGGAGAGCCTCGAGGCGGAGTGCAGGGTCTTGTTCCTGTTGAAAGAAGACCCGCAGGGGTTGGTGACAGCTCTGGGTGAGCCGCAGGATGTGCAAGAGATTGCGTTTGACCCGGGGGCTTACGTCATTATGCAGGAACTGTTCGAAGAGACTGCAGAGCTCTGCCTCGGGGAACAGGCGCAGGACCTTGAGTTGGTCCTCGTGGCGGCAGAGTTCCTCCGCCTCGAGGAAACGACGGATGAAGATGGTCAGGTCGAGGGCGCTGTGTTCGAGGGCTCGTTCAATGGCGAGGGTCGCAAGGCGCTTGTGAAAAAGATCGGGATACTGGTCCTTGAGCCTCCGGAGCCGGGGAACCTCCTCTTTCAGACAGATCGCTCCGGCGCAATGAAGCGCTGCCGGAATGAGTCCGGGATCGGGTCCCTCCGCGACCTCCAAGACCAGTTCGAGAGGTTCTCTGGAACGCAAACGGGCAAGGGCCAGGAGGACCTCTCTGCGGTCGAGTGGGGAAAGGTCCGGATAGAGTGCGATGAGCTTGCGGCAGCAAAAGCGGCCACCCACGTAACCCAGGCAGCGCAGGCACAAGGTCAGAGTTGGGCCCTGGGCTTGGTCGAGCAGGTGCAAAAGATAGACAGTGGCTCGATAGGATCCAGAGCGAGCGATCGATCGAAGCGCTTGATGCCGGACTTCTTCGTGCTCGTCGTCCATACAACGCACGAGCGTCCGGGTTACCAGTTGGTTGCCGATGAAATGGGCCAGGAGTTCGAGATAGCGCACCCGCACGTGCGAATCCAGGGCGAACCGGGCCTTGCGACACAGGAGCTGGGCTGCCTCGGGTGTGTTGAGAGATATCAGGAGCCGATAGTGATACTCGTTCTCTTCGCCTCGCTCGAGCATGTCGGTGATGCGCTCGAGAAGCATGATCTTATCGGTCCGTTCAGTCGAATCGAAGAGTTGCTTCCGCAAGCCGTGGTCCCCGTGGCCGGGTCGAGGTAGGTGGGGGGTGAAAGAATCGAGGGGTTGCTCCGACATGGACGGCTCTGTCCTACTTCGCTCAGGAAGTCGCTCCATACCATGTTCGCGGGGCTCTGCCTAGAGTTGCTTCGTCGGGTTCAGAGCAACTCGTGCCGGTAAGCCCGAACTGGACAGGGTACGTGGTGGCGAGTACACTCGGACCTTCGGAGCCTCTAGCAGGCATGAGACATGAGCGCGATCCCCGGATTCGAGACCATTCTGGTCGAGGTCGGTATTCTGACTGAAGCCGACCTCGACCAGGCCCGCGAAGTCGCCGCACACTGGGACGAGAGTCTCGGCAATGTTCTGGTGAGGCTCGGTCTGATCTCCGAGGACGTGTTGCTCGAGGCAAAAAGCCTGTACCACGATATTCCCAGGATCCACATCGACGATGTGACGATCAAAGAAGAGTTCCTCAAGGTCCTCCACCCCTCGATCGTCCGGCGCTACCGGGTCTTTCCGTTCGGGATGGTCGACGAGGGAGAAGAAGTGCTCCTCAAGCTCGCACTCTTCGAACCAGAGCAAGATCTCATGTACCAGGCGGTCGAGCGGGAATCGGGGATGAAGCTCCAGCCCTATCTCCTCCGTGAACAGGACCTGAACCAGCTCGTCTCTACCTATTACGAGGGTGGCAGCAGTATGACCGATCTGGGCGCAGGCCCCTCCGCCTCCTTCCAGATGATCAAGGCCATGGGGATCGACGAGGTCAGCCAGCTCGACGTCGCAGGGCCTGAGCGCAGACGGTACAATCCCCAGTTGCTGGCAGCGGTACGGGGATCGCTCCAGGGACTTGTCGATCAACTCCGACACCACCCGCGCCCCGAAGAAGAGGAGTTCAGCAATCTCCTGGAAGAATACCATCGGCTACTCGAAGTCCTCCTCGAGAAAGGAGTCCTCGTCGAAACCGAGGCAACCGCCTTGCGCAGGAATTGACCATGCTCGATCCATCCGTACTCGGAGCCTATCTCTTGAAGCGAGGGGTACTCGATGAGTCTCTGCACCGCTTCATCTTCTTGGAACAGAAGGTCGCACCGCACAGGATCAAGCCCTTCTTGCTCGAAGGGGGCTACCTCGAAGAGACGGAATTCCTCTCCTTTGTGGCCAAGCTCTACCAGCTCGAGATGGTCAAAGAAGACGAACTCACCACCATAAGCCAGGAATTGTTCAAGGTCGTACCGCTCAAGATCATGTGCCGGCACCTCGTCCTCCCGCTGCGCCTCGTCCGGCACCGGCGCCGGAAGCGTATCCTCTTAGCCGTCGAAAATCCTTTCCGGGTCAAAGTGATCGAAAAGATCAGGGCCATGTGGGACGTGGGCCTCGAGCTGATCGCCAAAGACGAGTTGCAGGAATTCCTCGAAGATCGCTTCCCGGGGCAAGAACTTCCTTTCAGCACCTCCCCCGAGACCGAAACCCTGCAACAAGAATTCGCCGACCTCTTGTTGCGCTTGGTCGAGCAGGGCATCTTAACCCGCCTCGAGGTCCTGACGAGAGTGCGGTCCTTGAGCTGAGAGCTGACCTTTCCAACCTTGGTGGCGAGGAACCATGGATGCGGTGAAGGGGGTAGCTACATGCTCGGGGTCGGGAGTGAGGTCAGGACGGTCTTCAGGTCGTCGTCGGTGAAGCGGAGGCCGAGGCCTAAGAATGCATTGTAGAACATATGTTTGTCGGAGTTGGAGTTGATCAGGTCGTCGATACCCGCGGCCAGTAGCAGTTGCCGGTAGAGGTTGAAGGTGAGCAACGAACGCAGGTGAGGACGGTCCGTACGGGTGAAATCGAAGGCCTCGAAGGTCAGGGTCAAGCGTTTGTCGAGGAGATGGTAATCGAGGGCGATCCCGCCCTCGGAGCGGAGCAGGCCGAAGCGGAAGGTCATGTCATAGAGGGTCTTGCAGAACTGCAGGGAGAAGGTCAGGTCGTCGTCCGAGGTCCGTTCGATCAATCGGGTGGGCTCATCACTGCCCTCCAGTTCCCATTCGGTCTGGGTCACCTTGAGATCCCCGAAGGACGGAGAGTCCACGAACTCGAGGAGGAAATACTTGTCCGGGCGAGGTTGCAACGTGATCTGGACGATATTCTGGATCTCTTGTTCGTCGCCCAGGAATTCGCCGCGATACCCGATCGAGGTGGAGAGCTTGCGTCCTCGGTCGAGGTATTCGTTGACCCCGCGGATGGCCTCGGTCAACTCCAAGCCAATCTCTTCGTCGCTCAGCAGCTTACCCGCAGTGCCCTTGCCCTCGCTGATGCGGTCGACCAACCCCTCGACCTTCTCGGCGATGAGCCGTACCCGCTCGGAGATGGCGGCGAGATCGGCGCTACCGGTCTTCACCAACTCGCTGCCCTGGTTGGAGATCGTCTCGACGTTCTCCATGGTCCTGGTGATTTTCGGCGTGGTCTCGTGGAAGAGTTCGATAAGGTCTTTGGAGAGGATGTCGAGCGAGGTGGTGATGCTGTCGAATTTGCGGTCGCTGTTGACGATGGTCCGGTCCATGCTCAGCACCACCTTGTGCACGGCCTGGGTGATCACCTCGAGGTTGGCGAGCAGGGTCTTGATCGCCTCACGGCTGATGTCCTCCCGCAAGATGGTATCCAGGTTGGCGGTGATGCTCTCGATGTACCCGGCAATGCTCTCAAACTTCTCGAACGCTTTGGCCATGGGGGAGGAAGATTCCGCGTTGCGGATGGTGTCCTGGTCGGGCAGGACGCCCCTGCTCTTAGTGCCCGGGAGGATATTGAGGTATTTCTCACCCAGGATACCGCGGTCGCGGATGGTCACCGAGGCATCTTGGTAGATGATCACTTTGGGGTCGAGGGCCAGGGTCACGCGGGCTTTCGCACCCTCGAGGTCGATAGCCTTGATGAAACCGACGCGGATACCGGCGGTCTCAACCGGGGTTTTGTCCAACAACCCGGTGGCATCCTCGAAGAGCACGGAGTGGATCTTCCAGCCGCCAGAGGTCTCGGGCGTGTCGTCGACCCGGGAGATCATCCAGAACACGATACCGAAGACCGAGAAGAAGAAGAGGCCGACCTTGAACTCGGTGGTACTCAGAGTCATGACTTGCTCACGGGTGCCCTCTCGATTCCGGCCAGGAAGAGCCGCATCATCGGGTGTTCACTCTCTTGTACCTTCTCGGGGGTGCCGAATTCAACAATTTTCCCCTCATTGAGTAACCCGAGAAAATCGGAGATGCGCAGGGAGGAGCGAATGTCGTGGCTGATGACGATGGTGGTGATCCCCAAGGCCTCCTGGGTCGTCGCGATGAGGTCGTTGACCGTGTCGGTCATCACCGGATCGAGGCCGGTGGTCGGTTCGTCGTAGATGATGATCTTCGGGTCCAGGGCCACGGCCCGGGCCAGGGCGACTCTCTTCTTCATCCCGCCGCTGAGTTCCGAAGGCATCTTCTTCTCGATGCCGGCTAGGCCGACCAGGCGCAGTTTCTCGGCTACCACGTGCTGGACCTCGGAGCGTTTGAGCCGCGTGTGCTCGAACAGGGGGAAAGAGATGTTATCGAAGACGTTCATGAAATCGAACAGCGCCGAGTCCTGGAACAAGTAGCCGAACTTCTTGCGCACCTGGAGCAATTCGCGGTCGTCCAGAGTCTCGAGGTCCTGGCCGTCAACCACGATGGTGCCGCTGTCGGGACGCAGGAGCCCGATGATGTGTTTGACCAAGACCGACTTGCCGCTGCCGCTGCCGCCGAGGATGGTGGTGATTTTCCCCTCGGCAAAAAAAATGCTGGCACCGTCGAGAACAACTTGCTGTTTGAAAGATTTGTGTAGGTCTTGGACATCGATCACTGCTCTACCTCTCAGATGACCAGGGCGGTGATGACGTAGTCCGCGACAAAGATCGAAATGGAGGAGAGCACCACCGCTTCGGTGGTCGAGCGGCCCACACCCTCGGCGCCGCCGCCGGAATAGAAACCTTTGTGGCAACTGATGATCGCGATCAAGGCACCGAAGACCGAGGACTTGATGAGTCCGTGGGAAATATCCCCCACGTCGACCATCCACTCGATCCGGTACACGAAAATGCCCTCGTTGATCCCCAAGAGGACCACGCCGACCACGTAGCTGCCAAGGATACCGATGAAATCGAAATAGGCGGTCAGCACCGGCATGACCAAGGTCGTGGCGATGAAGCGCGGTACGATCAGGTAATTGACCGGGTCCACCGCCATGACCATGAGGGCGTCGATCTGATGGGTCACCCTCATGGTCCCGAGCTTTGCGGCGATGGCTGAACCAGCTCTGGCGGCGACCATCAGACTGGTCAGCACCGGAGCCAACTCCCGGACGAGCGAAATACCCACGACCATGCCGGTGTATCCCTCGGCGTTGAAGAGGCGGAAGACCTTGCCCGTCTGGAGGGCGAAAACGGCGCCGGTGAAGAAGCCGGTCAGGGTGATGATGCCCATCGAATTGACTCCGATGAACTCCATCTGCTCGAGGATGAGCTTGAAGCGGTAGGGGCGTCGCAGGCTGTTGCGCAGGGCGAGGAACAACAGGATCAGGATGCTGCCCGTCTCGGTGATGAAGGTGATGATGACACGCCCGAGAGCGGCGATCGGGGCCAACAGGTAGTTCATGCTGCCCCGTGGTAGCATCGGGGGAGTTGGGCGGACATCCCGGTCATGATTTCATAAGGGATGAGACCGCTGCGAAGGGCCAGGGCCTCGACCCGCAGGGAGGGATCCTCGGATCGGCCGAACAAGACCGCCTCTTGACCGGGACGAGGGTCGGGCAAGGTGGTCAGGTCGAGACAGAGCATGTCCATGGAAATATCTCCGACCACGGGTACGAGCCGCCCCCCGACGAGGGCGGTGCCTCCCGGGCCGAAGGAGCGCAGGAACCCGTGTCCGTACCCGATCGGGACCACACCTACCAGGAGGTCGTGGTCGGCGGTGAAGGCTCGGCGATACCCGATGCTCCGGCCGGCTGCCACGGGACGGACCTGGACGATGGGCGCACACAGCGACATGACGGGGCGTAAACCCAGGCGCGAACCTCCGCCCGGTTCTATGCCGTACAGGGCAATACCGGGGCGGACGTGCGTGTGATGGGCTTCCGGATGGTGCAAGAGGACCCCGGAGTTGGCCGCGTGTACATAACGCAACGCGGGACCGAGGATCGAGCGGGCTGTCCGAACCACCTCGGAGAAGATCTCCAGTTGGGCCCGGGCGGCGACGGTGCCATAATCGGGCAGGTGGGTACACAGCCCGACCACGGCCAACCCCTTGTGCGAGGTCGCAAACCTGAGTACCTCCACGAGTTCGGTCGCCGGGAACCCGAGGCGGTTCATGCCGGTGTCGATCTTCAGATGGACGGGCACCGAGGTGCCGAGGGCCACGGCGCGATCATGGAGACGGGGCAGGAGTTGGGGCGAGGTCGAGGTCAGGTGGACCTCGCTGCCGACCAAGTCCACGAGTTCGGGATCGAGGTCGTTGAGCAGGAGCACCGTGGCCTGGGGTAAGGCCTTTTCAAGAACACGGGCTTCGGAAACGGCCGAGACCGCCAAGAGCGCTGCGCCTGCCCGTGCAAGAGACGTGGCCGAGGGCACCAAGCCGTGACCGTAGGCGTTGTCTTTGACCACGGCGATCAAGCCGGTGGAAGGACCAACATAGGTTTGCAGGGCACTGGCATTGGCGGCAAGGGCAGTGAGATCGATCTCGAGCCTGGTTCTTACCTCACCTGACATGGTTCCACCCGTACCACCGCCGTGGTCCGAAGACCTAGCGGCTCGGGGAGGAATTGTCAACGAGCGAAGCCTTTGTCGTGTATAAGTTCAGTCTTGGGGGGATTGCTGATTGTTCCTGTAACCCCGTAGGGGTGGCGCCGACGGGGGACCCCCGCCACGCGCAAGGATGAGCATGGTGGGGGTGTGAGGCGACAGGACCCCTCGCCCCCCCAAGACTGAATGGTTACTTTGTCGTCGTCCCCGCGAACTCGGGTGGAGCCCCGGCCTAGGGTTCCCCCGCACATCCCGTTGGGGCCCAGAGCCCTCGCCCGCTCTGCCTTGCCGCTTGCTCCGCCTGACTCAACTCGGTGTGGAGACTGCAGGGCGTGGTGCGATAC
This sequence comes from Deltaproteobacteria bacterium RIFOXYA12_FULL_61_11, assembly GCA_001799195.1. Taxonomy (GTDB): domain Bacteria; phylum Bdellovibrionota_F; class JAHFAK01; order YA12-FULL-61-11; family YA12-FULL-61-11; genus YA12-FULL-61-11. The sequence continues at coordinate 32,800 of MGSU01000191.1, forward strand.
ACATAGGTCTTCGCGTGGCCTCCGGCGACCAGGGCGAGGTTCACGAACAGGCCGTCCTCGCGATAGAGATAAGCGAGGAGGCGGTCGTAACGATCGCGCGTGTCCTGGGTGGCATCCGGCACCACCTCGACTTGTCGTCCCACGACCAGGGCTTCGAGAGCCCTCGCGGCCTCGGTCGCGTGACATTCCTCACCGTCCAATTCCGGAGCGTCGAGGCCCAGGAGGCGGACCCGTTCTTCTCCCACCAGGGTGTCGAGCACCAGGGTATCGCCATCAATGATGCGTGCGACGGTGGAGAAGGTCTTTGCCACAGCAGACTCGTCCCCGCTCGGTTCGAGCTGCACCGCGGCTCCGTTCAAAGAAGCGAATTCGATAAGCCGAATCGGTTCGGGCTCACCCCCGTCGGTGGGAGGCTCGCTCGAGCAGGCTACTGCCAGGAAGGACAAGGCAACGAGGCGAGCGATGGTGGCCATTGCGTACTCCTGCGACGTCGTTCAGGAGGCCGGGTTGCCAGGATCGTGCCGTTGTCCTGAGCCTCGCTCAGGTTCATTGGGCCAGGAAGCGTTTGCAGATCGCGGTACAGATCTCCCACTTGCTGTTCTCGAGTTCCACCCGGGAGGAAAAGGTTCGTCTCCCGCCCGCGGCGCCGGGATGCCCGTCGCCGAGTGCGAGTTCCTGGAAAATGGCCGCGCAATTCTTGCTGTGCTGCAGGTTGTTCGCCTTGATCGAGAGGGACATGCTGAAGATGAGGTTCGTGGTCTTGATCCCGTACTGGAATTGGTTCTTGATGAGCAGCATGGCCATGGCCTCGGGGTGATCGATCATGGCCAAGTTCTTGACCAGGGGTCCCTGGCGCTGATAGCGGGTCAGATCGATCAGCACCAACTGGTGCTCGCGGTCTTCCGGGTGGAAGGTCACGCACTCGCGCAACAGTTCGAGCATGAGTTTCTCCTCGCGGAGATAAGCCTGGTATTCGTTCTGGACCTCCTGTTCGAGAGCTACCTCGGCCAACGAATGCCCACGCAGTTGTAGGGTCAAAAACTTGAGGAACTGCCAAGACCTTCGGGGATCTTTATCCGCTTTGATGGCCCGGTCCAGGATGTGCGCGGGGTTCTCCCTGCGCCACTCCTCCACCGAGGTGTAATCAAAGCTGTCGATGATATTGGTCGCGACCACCAGTTCGTGCAAATGCTCGGGCAAGGCGAGCCCTTGTTCCGCGCAATAGCCGAGGATGACCTGGGCGCAGCTCTTCTCCGGCAGGAACTTACCCTTGAGGGAGGTCGGATCACCCCCTCGCAGGAGCACGTCCTGCAAGTTGCCCTCGTGGTGATCAAACCAGAGGGCGAAGCTGAGCGGGCAAGGTAGGTCACAGACGATGTCCTGCTCACCGATGGCGATGGTGGCATTGCTGACCGCATTGGGGTGGGTATAGAGGACTCGATCGAGACCAAAGGCGACACAACACAAGGCAGCAGAAGCCATGCCGTCGAAGTCGTTGTGGGTGACGATGGTTTGATAGGGCATCGCGGCTGTGCGGCCCTTATTTAGGCTTCGAGGTGGTAGGGAGGGATCGCCGGGGATGAATCAACGAGAAACGCCCTCTCGTCTCGCCGCCGTGCAGCAGGTAGTCGGAGATGGCCCGGGTCGAGACGAAGAGGAAGCCCGCGGCATAGATGCCGATGAAGGGAGTGATGATGTATTGGGCGTATTGCAGGTACACTACGAAGGAGAGGATGCAGTACAGACCCAAGGCCAGCTCGACGAACTGGATGTGACTGAAGTTGCTGCGGTAACTGACCTTTTTGCCCAGATCCCCGGCCTTGGGGGTACGGATGAAAGGGGACTTGCGGCCGAGGATCGCCTCGACCACAGCGCGGGTGTTTTCCAGGGCCAGCCCTACCCCCAGGACGGTCAAGAGGGGAATGATAAGAGGATTGGACCGCCTGCCGGAAAACCGGATGGCGGTCAGGTACATGAGCGAGGGAGCGAAGAGCGAGAGGACCAGGAGGAAGGCCACCGGGATCACAACCCATCCGAGGGCGCGATCACCGAAATGGGTAAGCACGGGCAAGGCCAGGAGCGCAAGGGTCAGCATCGCGGGGTGGATCAAGTAGTGGAGGAGATGCATCGCGGCCTGGAACTTGACGAACAGAGGCAGCGACGAGGTCAGGACGCGCGGCAGGATCTTGCGCGCGGTCTGGATGCTGCCCTTGGCCCACCGGAACTGCTGAGCTTTGAAATTACTAATGTCATTGGGAATCTCGCCGGGAACAACCTCGTCGAAGACGAAACGACCGCGATACCCGGCGAGCTGGAGCCGGTAGGATAGGTCCATGTCCTCGGTGAGGGTATCGCCTTCCCAATTCCCGGCGGCGCGCACCGCACTGCCCCGGAATACACCGGCAGTGCCGTTGAAGTTGAGCATCAGGCCGTTCCAAGCTCTGGCCGACTGTTCGATGACGAAGTGGCCATCGATACCGATGGCGATGGCCCGGGTGAGCAGGGAATCCCCTTCATTGATATGACCCCAGCGCGCCTGGACGAAGCCAACCGTCGGATCGGCGAGGAAGGGCTGGAGGGTGTGCCGCAGGAACCCGGGCAGAGGCGTGAAATCGGCGTCGAAGATGGCAAAATACTCGGCATCGCTCTGGGCCATGCCGTGCTTCAGGGCTCCTGCCTTGAAGTTGTCCCTCTTGACCCTGGTGATGTGGAAAATGCGAAGCTCGGGGCGCTGTTCCTGGAGCTCGCGAATGGTCTCGGCGACAATGGCCGAGGTCTCGTCCGTGGAATCATCAAGCACCTGGATCTCGAGCCGGTCGAGCGGATAATCGAGTCCTGCCGCTGCTTTGATCGAGCGGGCGACCACGTGACGCTCGTTGTAGATCGGTAATTGCACGGCGACCTTCGGCCATTGCTCGGTAGGGAGCACCTCGCCGAGATCGACGCTGCAGCCGTGCGCGCAGGTATCATAGCGGCGCAGGAACAACCCCAGCATGAGATAACAATTGAGGCCGAAGAGGAGGAGGAAACCACTGGCCAAGATGTAGACGAACAAAAGCCCGACTGCCACCCCTGGATCACTCCCACATCCAAACTGCCGCCTCCGTAGCATGTCGATTGTTGAATGGGAAATAATTTCTTGCAAGACCTCTGGGCCGGTGGGGACAAGGCAGAATGATACAAATAATTTCAATATATTATATTTACTCCAAGGCGTTGGGGTGCGCGGATCGTCGCGGTTTCCCGGCTTGTTGTTCTTGCCGAGCCTGAGGTACGATACGCCCGCTTCGACGGAACGAGCAGGAACATGCCCACGCTACGTCCCGGATCCTCGCCAAATGATGCCTTCCTCTATCGACTTGCTCGGGTCAATGCGCTGCGCGCGCTCCGTTGCTGGCACGAAGGTACGGCAAGGCTGTCCAAGGCGGGGTTCCTCTGCAGGTCCTTGCGCGGCGAGAGCGAGTACAGCCTGGCGATCAACACGGATCTCAGCGTTTCTTGCAATTGCGCCGATTACCGGGGTAATGGTCGGTTGGGTAGTTTGGAACCCCAGGGCTTGCTCGAGATTCTCTCCGGACCCGTGGCGACCCGCTTCCGCCAAACCCTGGCCGAAGGCCGCCTGCCGATCTCGCAATGCGCCACCTGCTGCGAACGCCGCACCGTCCCACGGGCTCGCGCTCTTGCCGAGCTGGCTCGGCCTGCTTCTGCGCCCGCCGGGCTGATGGTCGAAAACACGGTCCGCTGCCCCCTGGCCTGCCTTTCCTGCCCCCGCCGCCGTATTCTCGAAACCAGGGCGGGGCACCTTGATCTCGGACTCGAGGGTTTGCGCAAGGTACTGGCCCAGGTGGCAGCGTTGGGGGTACGGAGGCTCCACTACTTCGACCTCGGGGAACCCTTCGCCAGCCCGACCATCCTCGACGAGCTGCAACTCCTCCGCTCGCGTTGTCCGGAAGTCTTCGTCCACGTATCCACCAATGCCCAGGTCCTCGACCGGCCCAAGGCCCTGGAGGCAGCCCTGCTCGTCGACGACCTGACCGTGTCTCTGCCGGGCTGCGACCAGCTCTCCCTGCAACGGTATCAGCGAGGCGCTTCCTTCGAACGGGCCTATACCAATCTCGCGAGACTGGTGTCGCGGCGGGATGCCCAGGGTTTGGTGCGCCCAAGGATAGAGTGGAAGTACG
>MGSU01000192.1 GCA_001799195.1 Deltaproteobacteria bacterium RIFOXYA12_FULL_61_11
CATGTCCGTATAGAGCCCAGTGCCGGGGGCGAAGCCGTAGCGCGCCAGGGCATGCCGTTTCCACTTCGCCAGGCTGTGCACGATCTCGACCCGATGCTTGGAGAAGGCCGTGGTGAAGGCCACGGGGGTGCAGGTCCCGGCCAGATCGTCCTGCAGGCCGGTGCCGTCTTCGAGGACGCGCGGGGCCGAGACCCTGGTCAAGGTCAGAGCAGTGGCCAATTCGGTCTCGAACCGGTCCTTGGCGGCCTTGATTGCTCGTTCGGTCTCGATCAACCCGAGCAGGGGGCGGTAGTTCGTGGGCAGGTGCATCCTTTCGACCTCGAGGTGGGGAGTGAAGGACTGCACTGCCAGTTCGGTTGGCTTTCGTCAAGACTTCTCTCGTTCGGCACTCCGGGAACTCGATCTACAGTGTTCTCTTCTCTTTCTCCTTTGTTGGACTTCGAGCGATCGCTCCCGCACCGAACGGCTTTTAACCGCGGTTCGCGAGCACCACCGGGCGTTGCGCCAGGCCCGGAAACTGCGTCTCTTCGCTTCCGAAGGCGCATGCCTCCTGCCTGACAGGCCTGCTTCCTGCGGCCTGCTAGAGGGGTGCGGCCCTGCACCCACCGCGTCGCATGGAGGTCGGCATCCCTGCCGCCACCACGACGGCGCCTTGGTTCATGCCTACTGGCAGTGTACCGACCACGCCCGCCAGTACCTCCTGCGCCACCACCGTTGCTCTCTGCATCCTGCAGCAACGGTAGGTCGGCATCCCTGCCGCCACTCCGACGCCGCTGCTTCGAAAAAAGACTGAGCCGACCTCTCGGCAGTCTTTCGAGCGCCGCGCGAAGAGGGCCGAGGTGCGCCTGCGGTTTGGTACACGTGTCGGACCAGTGGCATGATTACTCACAAGAGAAAGAGGAGATCGTTGGCCGAACCGCTCAGCCTGGCAATTCGATTACCCGAAGTCCTACGTGGGTTGCCTTTTTCGCGGTCACGTGTTCTGTTCCTTCTTGGCGCTTGTTCTGCGCAAAGAACTGGAAGATCGCCTCGAAGAAGCGACCGGCTTCGACTTCGAGTGGGACGATGTTGTGCGGGACCTCGACGCCTTGACCCAGACGGAGATCAACTATGAGAACAAACGGTTCATGCTTCGCAGCACGGCGCGGGTGGTCTGCGGCAAGGTCTTCCAGGCCGTCGGCGTGGCCATGCCCCCCACCGTCTGCCGCCTCAACAGTGGAGGTGTACCTTGATCGCAGTGCATCTCGTCAGTCACACCCTGCAAATCATGGTGCCACGGGGAGTCGTGTCACCTGTAGCTTTTTGTAATTGAAGATATTTTTGTATCGTGGTGTAGAAGATGGGTAAGAGCTTGTCGCGGGTCGAGAGAAAGAGAAGTAGCCGATTGAAGATAACGGCCAACGAGGCGACGGAGAGCACGAGCAGCAGCCACAACACCCATTCCGCGCCGATAAGCGAAAACTCGAGGATTTTGCTGGAGAGCATGGGAAACCTCATCCTGGGTTGAGGCAGCAGCGTGGCAGGGCAGTGGTTTCTGCCCAACGAGTAGAACCAATGAGGTTCTCAGCTCTCTTTGTCAAGGTTGCTCAACGACTTCGACAGTTTCTGTTGCGTGGAAGCCGTGCGGTCCTCGCGAGGGATGCACATGGATAGTTCGCGGTTCTGACGACTCGCCTATTCCTTCGATGGTGCTCTGCTCGAGGATGGCACGGCGTCCCCATTGCCTGCACTACCTGCCCGCTGACAACCACGTGTTGGGGTACTACAGACCTCCCCAGAGCAGGGCGAGCTTGCGCTGTGCAACCCTGCGCTCGCCATCGCCCTGCTGTCCGGTCTTGGGAAAGCCGGTAAAGCGGACAACACGGCACGGTATACTGCTGCTTGCCGACGTCACCGCGATCTGCTGGTCTGGCTTGGTTTCCCCTACAGCACCAGGCTTCCGGCATTGCTGCGTGACAACCTTGCAGTGCTCTGGGCATGAACCGAGACCGATCGTCAGGGTGCCTTTCCGAGGTTCAATACTTCCTGATACCCAGTAGTGCGTACCCAGGAAACGTGGTACATCTTGGTCCAGGTCCGGCAGGAACCCTTCGACCAAAAAGGGGTAGACCGACTCCTCGGGACATGGGCGCAGGGTGCCGGTGGAGGGCATTTGGGCGATCTGCCTGGCGCGAGCTTTGCCGTGCCAGGTGAAGGAGTAGCGCTCCTCGCGGTCGTCCACGTACTCGCCCAGGGTCTCCTTCAACGCATCGAAGTCGACGCTGCCGTCGGCAAACACCTCAGGAAAGATATCCCTCAGCCGTTCGATGTTGACCGCCACCACGTTGGGCGATGCTCCGTCCTCTTTTGTCAGTTTCTCTATATTTTTCTTTTTCATAACGATTTACCATACAACATTTTCTTTTTTCTTAAGAAGATACAACTGTGTTCCTTTCGTCACCTTGAATTCGAGACGAAGTCCCAATTTTTGGGTATGTGCATCGTTCCCGACTTCCTCGACATCGTTACCATCGACCTGAATTGACACGATATGTCCCCATTGAGTTACATCATCGTTTCGAGAAGCAACGATCTGTTGCCCTTTGGCAATGTTAATGTCAGGTCGATCGATAATCACCACGAATCCGTTATAGTACGGCCCCTCTGTATCATCAAGCGCGAGCTTCTTTGAATCTTCTGCACTCAATATATATCGTTTCCTGAGAACATCACTCGCCAGAATGAAATAGAGCGCCTTTCCGTAAGCTTCAACAAAATTGAGCAGGTCAAGCATGTCTGTCGACCCCAGATAGTTATCCAGGTTGGTGCTGCTGTGTGAAATTTGGTTTCTTCGCTCAACGAAATTGTCAATTCGGTAAGAAATGGTACTTTCAGGGAGCTCGCTGGGAAACCCTTCCAACCCTACTACCATTTTTTGCCACAGGATAAGTGCCTCCATTTTTCTTGCTTTTTGGTTAACATTGTCAATACCGATTCGAGCAAAGATATCCTGTATCGTATCACTTCGAAGATTCAGGTCATGATGAACCACGGCAGACCTATTTAAAGCATAGATTTTCTGGCCGGATAAACAATCATGCAAATTTGTAACAACCTCTTCCTCTGTAACGTCGGAATAGCGTCCCTCACCCAGGCGTGCCCGGACGAGTAGCTCCGCCGACTGTTTTAGATGTTTTCGCTGAAGTTTCTCAGGTAGCGCAGAGTATTGGACTCGCGAAGATTCTAATTTCGTATAAGCCCACACCAAGTTCTCAACAAAACTCTCAAACGCTGCATACAGAGATACGATAAAAGCAACATAATCAAGCTTGCGTCGACCCCTGAGATATTTCTCAATTACCGAGTCTGCATTGGACTTCAACAGCTCGTTTATAGGACTAATTGATTCGACGAAGCTTTTTAGATTGCCCATCTCGGAAGAGAGCTCATCAAGTGTTGCACGCATCTATTGACCCTTTTTTGCGATTAATTCGATTGTATCAACGAACGCCTGTTTCATAAGCTCATTTCTCTTCTTGGCATCGGATTTGTTTGTTTTCCTGCCGCCGAAAATATTGTCGTTATCTTTATACATCTTACCGAGTTGTTTCAGCAGCTCATCTTTGTTTTCGATCAAAAGGTTACGCTGTTCAGATTGGGCGTATTGGCTAGCAACATACATTACCGGATCATAAATGATTTTGTTCCTCTGTTGCTGGGGGTTTCCCGAGGAATCCAGACGATAATATGGTGATTCGCCAAGTGTCTCTGATAAAAATGAAATGGTTTGCAAAAACATCTGGCGATAGTTTGTGAGAAGCTCTTCGGGGAATTTATTGCCCTCAACAATAAATCGATCCAGCATTTCTGCCATTTTGTTGAGACCGGAAGGAAAAGAATCCAATTGACGATATGCGAAAAAACGCAACACGAGTTCGACATCACCCATCTGTTTGAACCACTTCAAACTCTTGGAATCTTTGGTGTGAGGATCTTCTTCGTAATTGTTTTCATCCTCCTTATCTTCTTCCTCTGGAGAAATGTCTGGAAAATTCCAAAACTTTCGAAATGTTTCATTTTTTGAAAGATCTACGCAGAGCTGATTTAGGGGGCCGTCATAAACAGCATTACGTGTCTCCTGCCCCTCAAGCTTCACCCCCCCGGAATTCAGGCGCTCAAAGACAATTTTTTTTAGTTTTGTTGCTTGCTCTTTTGTTGGTGCAGTTTCTTGTAGAAGAATGATGGCTGAAATATACCTACGATCAATTCCATCGCGGATTTTATCCGGGAGATTCTTGTATAACCTTCCGTTGAGCTCGGGCCAATACTGGAGACCTTCAAGCTTATATTGATTATCGTAGAATTCTTTGAGAGCAGTTAAGCGCTGTCTGCCATCCATGACTTCGTATCGTGCAAGTTCGCGTTCGTAAAGAAAGATAGGAGGAACCGGAACATTCATCAGGAAAGACTCGATAAGCCTGGACTTTCGATCGATGCTCCAACGATGTCGACGCTGGTACTCAGGATCGAGCCTATATCGATACTCCGTTTCACTTTTGTCGTTAGTGGCAATCTTTTCCTTAAGCATAGATAATATGCCCGCGAGGGAATATCTGGCGGATTCGGTAACAATCCGAACCTCACCCTTGGCATATCGCCTATTAAGTTCTTCGTCCGAAGCGTTGGCCGGGGGAGTTTCGGAGTGGAAGGAAATTTTTTCTCCCGGTAACAGTGGATTCTCGTAGTCATCTTCAACGGTAAGTTTATCGGGGGTTTCAACCATTGTATGGCTCCTCTAATCTTACAAAGAAATCAAATTCCTCGAGCGGCTTTTTCATTTCACGTTTGAATTGGTCCGCTTGTCGTTTGCCGCTCGTAGACAATCCCGCAGAACGAGTTGTCAAAACTTTTAATTTACAATCGGCGCCATGAATAGAATCAAGCACAATGTCCTTAGGATTAGCCTTGCGGTCATGTATTCCACCGAACCGAATTGTAAATACAGAACCTGGGCAACATGAACGTGCAACATTTTCCCAAACTCCGGCTAGTTGGGCGCTGAATTCAGATGGAGATTTATGTGAAAGCTGGAGTTCATGCTTATAGAACACATTCTCAGGCCCACCGAGGAACCAGTACCTCAACCACTGGTCCGGCACGTAAGTACGCATTCCATAGTAGGGTGGCGATGTGATAACACTGGAGAAGCGTACTCCAAGATCAATTAGATTTAACGTTCGACTATCGCCGCAAAAAACGTAGTAGGGAACATTAGATTGTTCCGAAGTAAAATAATAAGCAGCTTTCCTTTTGACTAGCTCCACCAAGTCTATATACACAGGCTTCATACCGTGTTTTTTCCAGTATCGGACAGAATAGTCGGGTTTTGACGCATAAGTTCGTGGCATTTGATTCGAAAGATAACTGGGAAGTCCTTTGTTTCGAGGACCGTGCAACAATCCCAAAATCAATGCTCGAAGTGCTTTTCGTTGTGGAGATTGTGCGTCTTTCATAAGCTCGGCCCGTAAAGTGGAAAGATCGCGGAGGGTGCAATTGTGGTAACAAAATGACCAGAATTCCCCTTCAGGTGGCGTAACTTTCGGACTATTTTCAAGAATGCTTATGCATTCATTAGAAATCTCTTCGGCTAAAACCGAAACCATTTTTCCTTCAGCTATAGCCGCCGCAACCGGATTGCTGTCGATACCGACGGATTTGATACCCAATAATCGCGCTGCATAGTTTGTCGTTCCTCTACCGCAAAAAGGATCTAGCACCCAGTCTTCTCTGGGAGCCTTGCTTAGTCTTTTCAAGGGGACAGGTAGAGGAAACATCGTAAAATATGGACATATCGCGTTTAACCTTTCCAGTGTAAGCGATGCTTTATTTATGGATAGTGTCTTACTCATGATTTCTTTTTATCCGCCAATGTGCTAAATAATGCAACTACTTCAATGCTCACCTTCTTCATCTTGTCATCCCCCTGTTCACAGCACGTTTTTTGCCTGGGCCAACCAAATATCGAGCTCTTTGATTCTTGTGTTCAGCTCAACCTGCTCGGCGAATCGGTCTTGCTTGCCGATGGCTGCCCTGAGGCTGGTGATTTCCCGCTCCACCTCGCGGCATTGATCGAGCCGTCGTCTGCGGCCCACCGCTGAATCACCTGTGTCGAGCACGAAGCGACCGGACAAAAAAACCCAAGGGCCGGACTCGGCATCCACACACAACCCTCATCACAACCATCTTCATGCGGGCAAGGGTACCATCGTGTCGATTTTACGGCAAGCAGGGAAGTCCCACACCCGAATAATTCACCAGTACCATATGGAAATCTTGAAAACTGACCAAAATATGTAATAATTACAAATAAGTTACAGAGATTTTGCCGAGGAATTTCGCGATGACAGACTGTCGTGAGCAGCTCGAGTTGTACGCGGACAAGATCAGCGGAACGATGAGGCGGGTGACGATGGTCGCGAGCGAGGAAGAATTGAGCAGCAACGGTGGGATTGCCGCACTGCGGGTGATCGATGACCAACTGGGGATCACCAGAATGCTGTCGCGAGCCCTCCTCGACCCCCGAGACCCCGAGCGGATAACCTACGAGCACCAGACCCTGATCCGGCAACGGGTCTACCAGATCGCCGCGGGTTACGAAGACTGCAACGATGCCGACGAACTCTGCCATGATCCAGCGTTCCTGACTGCCTTGGCCTTGCACGACCACGGCAGGCTGAGCAGTCAGCCGACGTTGTCGAGGATTGAGGAGCGGTGCAGTGTCGAGGATATCGCCCGGTTGCAGACTGCCTGGTTGCATCACTGGATCGACCGGGTGATTGCTTCGGGGCGGCAGGAGGTGGTGCTGGACTTCGACCCGACCGATAACGAGGTGCATGGCGAACAGCAATTGTCGTTCTGGAATGGCTACTACGACGAGCGCTGCTTCTTGCACTTTCTGATCATCGACAGCGCGACCGGGGATATCCTCTCGCCGATCTTGCTTCCTGGTACGATCTATGCGGGGCACTATACGGCGAACTTCTTGGAACTACTCATCTCAAGAATCCGCGCGCGCCTCCCGATGCTCGGTATCTCTGTGCGCATGGACGCTGGCTTCGCTTGTCCTGAGCTATTCACAGCGCTCGAGAGGCTTCGTCTGGGGTTTACCATCGCCCTGGCCGGCAATCCGGTCCTGCACCGGCTGGCAGCAGAAGACTATGAAGCGGTCAGCAAGCACGGTGGTCGGCGTTACCGGGAGTTCCTCTATCGGGCCGAGACCTGGCCACAGGCGCGCAGGGTCATTGCCGCCACCTTCTCCCGTGCACCCGGGGTGGTGCGCCAGCATTTCGTGGTCACCGACCGGCAGGAGCCCGCCGCTGTGGTGTACGAGGACTATTGCCTGCGCGGCGAGACGATAGAAAACAGGATCAAGGAGTGGAAGTGTCAGCTCTCCGCAGACCGGACAAGTTGCCAGCGGTTTGAAGCCAACCAACTCCGACTGTTCTTGCACGTCGCCGCCTATGCTCTGTTCAAAGAGCTGCAACGACGCCTGGCGAACACCGAGTTCGAGACCGCGACCATCGCAACGCTTCGCTTGCGCTTCCTCAAGGTCGCCTGCTGGATCAAGCTTACCAGCCGTAACGTCTGGGTCCGCTTGACCAAGCATGGACCTTCACTGGCTTGGTATCGCCTTATCACCGGCTCTGGTTAGGCGTTCTGGCCGTTCAATCCTGTAGATGCTCAACACTCTATCTACTGGTGTGCATAATTTTAAGCACTTCATGTCGCCTGACCAGGAAGGTGGCCTCTGTTGGGGCACTTTAGGTCGGTCAAACCATCAAGCACCTACCGTTATGGTCTCTGCGAGGCTTAGAAAAGAAACATGGTGCGGTGTGTCGAGCTTCTTTCAGTGCATGGTGAATAATCCGGGCACACCAGAGCGCAGACGCACCAAGGCCTCCCTCGCGCATCACCAAAGAACTGACCTGAAAGAGAGGTCAGTCTTTTTTCGACGTGTCGGAACTATCGAGGCGCAGAGCCCGGGCAGCGGCAAGATCCCGGTTGTGCTCTCGGAAAGCCTGCCGGAGCCGCTCGGTATGTGTCCGGCAATAGTCTGGGGTGCCGCTGTAGAAGGACGGGAGATCGTCATGCTCCCGTGAGTCTGAAACTGCTTGTACGAACTGCTCCACCACCGCT
>MGSU01000193.1 GCA_001799195.1 Deltaproteobacteria bacterium RIFOXYA12_FULL_61_11
AGATATATGCACTAGGTCTAGGTGTCCCGGTTGATGAAGTACAAGCACTTATATGGTTTCGTCGTGCTCAATGTACTTGTAATGACCAAGGAAGAGACGAATACGATATTGCTTTTGAATATATGGGCGGATTTGTGATAAAAAAAGATAGTACCCAAGCAGTAAAATGGCTAATGCACGCGGCACAAGCAGGCAATACCAATGCACAAAAACTGCTCGCTGATGAAAAACAACTAAATTCAAAAGGGTTGATTGTTGATCCAATAATATCTAAATACTGGGTAAAATTTCTAAACAACGAACATCAAGATATTCCTATGGCATGGTCACTAAGTCCTGATTGCCTAGATGACTGCGTACGCGATCGAATTAATAATGGCACTCGATGTAACTATAATATATTATTATCCGATTGCCATGATTGGGCAAATGCAAACCTTCAATATTGTATAAACAAATGCAAAAAGTAATTATTATTGTGAGATATATCTCATTTCTAGCTCTATTCCTTTCATGTGTTCTTATTATTGTTATCAAAATGTACGATTCCGGTGTTATCTCTATTGTTGGCGACATGCGCATTGGTGTATATATTTATTTGATTATTTTACTGTTTCCTTCCAGCCTTGTAGGTTTTGTTTTATTTCGGACAATTGAAAATATTTATTATTCGGATATTAATGGAGAATTAATTGGAAATAATCCACCATTTGACATGCATGACCTATGTGTTATTTCAATAATCATTCCTGGTTTATTACAATGGCTGGTTATTCTTTTTCTTTCAGATAGATATTTCAATATTAAAGGTCAATTAATGGAAAAAATAATAAAACATGTTTCTCGGCTGAAATGGAAACGCAACATACACAGGAAAAAATCAGCATGAAAGTAAATCCCTACTATTGTTTCACTCTGGCCGATGTGAACAGAAGTTACTTGCCGGATGCTCATTATTGGATTTTTCTCAATCCCAACACCGCGCAAGGCGCGGACTTCTTGAAGATTGCGCTGCCTCCTACGCGCCGCTTTGACCCAAGACTGAATGCTTTCCGGGGCTCACCTCTTGCGCTTGATCTGCGACCGAGGTACATCGAGCAGGTGAACCCTTGAGGAGGAACCCACTCATGACCCCCAAGAGTGATCGAACCGACCTCGCGACCCGAGCGTTGAGCGAACCAGGAGCCAACCCGGCCTCGGCCCATCTCACCCGTCAGCCGGGCCAGGTCTCGAGGCAGGAGCGCGAGCGAGCCCTCGGGCAACCCGGTTTGACCGTCTGGTTCACCGGTCTCTCGGCCTCGGGCAAGTCGACCCTTGCCTCTGCTCTGGAACGGACCCTCGTCAATCGAGGCCGAGCGGTCTATTATCTCGATGGCGACAATGTCCGGTTGGGCTTGAACCGCGATCTCGGCTTCAGCCATGAAGCCCGCAGCGAGAACATCCGGCGTATTGCCGAAGTCTCGAGGCTGTTCAACGATGCCGGGTTGATCGTGCTGGCCGCCTTCATCTCGCCCTACCGCGCCGACCGCGATCGGGCCAGAGAGATCGTCGGTCCTGCTTCATTCCTGGAGGTCTATCTCAGCGCCCCCCTCGCGGTGTGCGAAGCTCGGGATCCCAAAGGTTTGTATCGTCGGGCACGGCGGGGGGAAATTCCCGAGTTCACGGGCATTTCCGCGCCGTACGAAGCTCCCCTGGCGCCGGAGTTGATCCTCCCGGCCGAGATGTCCGTCGTGCAGGCGGTCGAGGCCTTGTTGGCGCTGCTGCTCAGTCGCGGCGTGAGTTGAACTGCGGAAATCCTCCCGAGGCGGTAGTTCCGGTCCCGATAAAGACCAGCCGGCGTTCGTTGGCGAATGGGCCGAGGGTATACCAAGGGAGATCCTGCCCAGCGAGCAGGGCTGCCGGTCGGTGGTGGTAGGGATAGCCCGGGGCCTCGACCACGTCGAGACACAGCAGGCCATGGGGGGCGAGGTGTTGGTCACAGATCCGACGGACGAGAGCTTCGGCTTCGGCGGGGGGCAGGTCGTGTAGCCAGTTCAAGGCCAGGACCAGGTCGAAGCGGCCAGGGGGGAGGTCGACGTCGAGGTTGCGGGTGTGGAAAGAAAGGTCGCCGGTTCCGGCATGATCGCCCCAAATACCCAAGAGAGAAGCCGCGGCGATGACCCGGGGATCCGGATCCCAGCCCAGCCGTTCTGTGAAGGGCAACCGGCGCAACAGATCGCCGAGACCGCAACCCAGGTCTAGGACTCGACCGCGCCGAGGTTCCGGGAGGGCTCTGGCGAGTTCGACCACGGCAGCGGCATAATCCTTGGCCTCATAGGGGATACAGTGCCAAGCGTCGAAACCGTAGCGCAGGCGCAAGAGGCACCGCGCTCCTCGGGAGAGGCGCCGACGAAAGGCCCTCCGTACCTGCAGACGCTCATCGGGCATGCTTTCCCCGTTCTCTCGCGCGACGAGCCAAGATGAGGGCTCCAAGAGCGTAATCCAATGGACCCCGCGACGATGGGAGCGCCCCGGTCAAGAGCTCGTCGAGGCTGCCGAGCACTGCTGCGGAGTGCTCGTGGAGGAAGCTGTCCAAGGCCTCGAGGTCGCGTGGTCCAAGGTTGTCGGGATGCAGGCAGATCGTCCAGAAGCCCCAGGTCCTGGGGGTGGGAGTCCAGGTTTGTTGGGGTAACCACCGGAAACCGCAGCGGGAGAAGGGCCGCAGGGCAAGGCCATCGCTAATGCACCGTATCGGGGTGACCTGACGCAGCGCCGCAAGGGTG
The DNA here is from genome assembly GCA_001799195.1 of Deltaproteobacteria bacterium RIFOXYA12_FULL_61_11. Classification (GTDB taxonomy): domain Bacteria; phylum Bdellovibrionota_F; class JAHFAK01; order YA12-FULL-61-11; family YA12-FULL-61-11; genus YA12-FULL-61-11. The sequence continues at coordinate 2,763 of MGSU01000193.1, forward strand.
ACGTGGTCCAGGCTGTGCCAGGGGGCAACGAACAGTCGCGGTTCCAGACCCTCGGTCCGGAACACGGTCAGGCCGGCGGCGAGCTTGCTGCGTTGCAGCCCGAGTGGTAGTCCGGCGAACTCCGAGGCTCGGTTGAAGGGCACCAGCCCTGCTTCCCGGGTGAGCTTGAGATGGTGGTGGCCGTGCAGCGCGAGCTCCCAACCCCGGTCGCGCCAGGTTCGCACCCTCGCCCAGAAATCAGGGTCGGCCGGCGCTCGGCACAGCGTGGGATCGCGGTTGTCGGGAATGACGGCCACCAGGGGGCTGACCCCGTGCCGGTCGAGCAGGGCTTCGATCCGGGTCCAGGCGTTCAGGTCCATGGTCGGACAGGCGTCGTCGAGGCGGAGGAGGTAGCGTACCTGTTGGGGATGGTTCATCGTGCGGGGGTTGGCTCGTGGGGGGGTTGGAGGAGCGGCGGGCTCAGTTCCTGGCCCAGACTTCCTTGGTCCAGGTCGTCGAGGTCTGGGCGACCCAGGGGTTCTTGCGGACCGTGTTCCACACGAAGTCCTCGAGCTGCTCGGGAGTCTCGGCCTTCACTTCGAAGCACATGTCCCAGTCGCCCATGGTGGTCCAGGCTCTCTTGACCGGTTTCCATTCCTTGACCCAGTCCCAGTTCTTCCAGTGGCCATTGGTGGTGTGGTTGTACTGGTCGTTCCATTTGACCCACAGGTGTGCGTTCCAACCCATGCGATCCTCCTTCATGGTTCGCGCTTCGGCCGTCTCGTGAGCGGCCTTGGTACAGTGATAGCGCGACCGCGGTTCTTGTGCAAGCGACAAAGAAAGGGAGGCGGCTCCCCGAAGTGGGGGAGAGTGAGTTTGTCTATGGGTTTGAGCTGGTCACCGGTATAGGAGCGAGGCATAGAGGGCTTCGTAGGCGGCGAGTATGACGGCCGGTGCATGGCGTTGTTCGGCCACGGACCGACCGGCTTGGCCCAGGCGCTTGGCCAGCTCGGGTTTGGTGAGCAGGTGATCGATCGCCGCGGCCAGTTTGCGAGGATGCTCGGGGGGAACCAACAGACCGGCCTGGCCGTGAGCGAGCAGCTCGGGCACCCCGCCCACGGAGGTGGCCACCACAGGTATTGCCCGGGCCATGGCCTCGAGCAGGGCATTGGGGGAGCCCTCGGCAGAGGAGGCCAAGACGACGATCGCGCTGGCGGCGAGGAGTTCGAAGGGGTTGTCGAGGCCGCCGGTCAAGAATACTTTGTCCTGTAACCCGTTGCGTTCGAGGTCTTCCCGGAGCGAGGCGGCGTAGGCCTCGTCGGAGGGAGTGAGCGGTGCTCCTGCCAGGACGAGGAGCGCGTCGTCGGTTCGGACCAGCTTCATTGCCTTGAGAAGGTCGTGCTGCCGCTTCACGGGCCGGAGGTTTGCCAGGCAGGTCACTATGTTGCCTCCTCGCGGGAGACCGAGGCGGCTGCGCAGGTTCGCCGGAGCCTCGGGCAGGGGCATCGCGGGGAGGTCGACGGCATTGGGGATTACGGATATTCGGGAGGGAGCGAGACCCTCGGCCGCGAGCGCGTGGTCACGCACCGCCGCGCAGTTGGCCACGAAATGGGCGGTGTGACGGTTGCGCCAGCGTTCGAAGATCGTGAGCGGGCGTTGGAGACGGTCATGTTGGAGGTTGCGCCGCTCGGCGAGGAAGGGGAGTTTCCCGACGAGGCGGGAAGCCAGGCCGTCGAGCACCTGGGTGCCGGTCAGCCGGGACGGGGCGTTGTGCAGGAAGGAGTGTACCAGGGAGATGTCTTCGCGTTCGAGGAGAAGCAGCAGTTTCAGCAGATCGAAGGGCCGAGCAGGCCGGAGTTGCAGGCGATCGACCGCGATACCCGCGGCCTCGAGGGCTGATCTGTGAGGGCCGTCCTCACCGACATTGACCACGTGAACCTTAAACCGTCGGCGGTCCAGGCCGAGCGCCAGGGTGCAGAGGTGTTTCTCGGTCCCTCCGAGGGCGAGGCCGGGAGCCAAGAAGAGGAGGTTGTGGGTGGGGAGTGCTGCAACCATGTCAACGGATCCTGGTGCATCGGAAGTAGCGGGTATAGGTGGTCGTAGCCTGGACTTCGAAGCTGAGTTCGGGGTGTCGTGCTTGATAACGTTCGAAACTTGCTGGAATTTCATCGACATGGCAACCCCAGTCGTCAAAGGCCAGGTAGGCTGTCGGAGCAAGGGTAGCACGATCGAGTAGGTCCAGGGCTGCATCGCAGGAACTGCCCAGGTCGCAATCGAGGTGCGCCAGGACGATGTTCGAGGTCAAGGCCGTGAGTTGGGCTCTGACCTCGGGAGCCTCGAAGAGACCTTCGATGAGATGCAGGTTGACTGCCGAGAGGTCCCGAAGATGGTGGTAACGGAGGAGATTGGCGCACACGGTCGAGACGCTGCTGTCCGAGAATTGGCCTTGGTGCCAGACCGTAGAACTGGTCGGCAGGCCTTTGAAACTGTCCACCCCGATGAGGCGGCGCGAGCCGAGACCGACCGAGGTCCGGAACAGGTGCAGCCATGCAAGGCTGAAGCCCTGGTAGGTGCCGAACTCGACGAAATCTCCGGGCAATCGGTGCTTGGCGATGTCCTCGAAGATCGAACGGAGATGGAGCAACCTGCCAAACTGGTGCTCGGCCTCTTGCAGTCGGAGTCTCGTGGCGAGGCGGTGTCCCGAGGAGGTGAGCATCCACGGACGAATGGTCCACCAGCAGAGGGGGGCGGCGAACAACCAACGGTCGAGACGGTGCCGGCGATGGTCCACTGCCTTGGAAAGCCGTTGCACGATCCGTCCCCCGACCGGGGGTGTTGGGGTCGCTTCTGTCACGGTGCCCCCCTCGGCAAGGTTGGGGGTGCGTCCGAGCCGCCTTGACGACCCGGGTATTTTCGCTTCCAAAAGCGGTCAAGGCTTTGTGCGAACAGTGTGCATTCGGGAAGCCGGAGCCAGCGGCAGACCCCGCAGTACAACCCCGCAAAGAGCATGAAGGTGAGGGCCACGAGCGCGAGGAGAACCAGGGTGGGCTGGACCTGGGGGCGAGGGAGAACGTCGTCGAGCAGCAGGCGGGCTAAGCCGACCAGCGGAAAGGCCAAGGAGCCGAAGAGGAGCAAACGCGAACCAAGATGCCGGTAGGGCAGTGGAGCGTGCCGGAGGTGGAGAATGCAACCCAGGAGTACTACCGAATAGCTTGTGAGGAGCGTCTGGGCCAGGGCCACTCCCTCGAAACCGAGGGTGGCTTCCAACCACAGGTTGAGACCGATGGCGACCCCGAGGGCGGGCAGGCAGGTATACAGGCCAATGATCGAATCCCCGAGGGCGTAGTAGACCCGGGTGGTGAAATAGTGGGCCGAGGTGGCGATCAGACCGAGACTGAGCCAGCGCAGCGCCAGGTAGCTCTGCTCGACGCTGTGCTGATCGAAGGCGCCGCGGCGGAAGAGCAAGGCCAGGACGAGGTCGCCGAAGAAGAACAAGTAGGCAGAGAGAGGCACGACGAAGAACCAGGTCAGACTCACGGCTTCAACGCAGCGGTCCACCGCGGCCTTTTTGCCGTGTTTGGCCGCGAGCGCGGAGAAGTCGGTCAGCATGACCTTGGCGACTCCCCCGTGGAGCGGACCCGAAACCCATTGCACCACGCGTTCGGCCCAACCCACGAAGGCTAGGCCGCCGTGAGTCCGACCGGTGAGCAGGAAACGGGCCAGGAGCTCGGTTGCGCTGTCAACGAGTTGGGTCACGTAGAACGGCCACAAGAGGTGCCAGAAGGCCGCGAACTGGGAGCGGGGCAGGGTCAGGTACCAACGGGCGACGAGCACGCCCCGACGGATCAGCATGCCCGCGACGAGGACCCACAACACCCCCTGGGCCACGTCGTTGGCCAGGACCAGGGCGAGGATGCCGTGATCGGAGAACGCCAGGAGCAGGGCGATGAGGATGAGAGAGCGCAACACGTTCTCGAGGAGGGCCGGTACGGTGAAGACGGCGAAGGCTTGCAAGAGGCTGACCTGTACCGAGTGGAAGGAGAAGAAGAGGTAATAGGGCAGCAACAGGGGCAGGAGGTCCGTGGCAAGGGCAGCGGTCGGCCCGTCGAAGCGGGTCAGCCGTTCCACGGCGAAGGGGGCCAGGAAGTAGAGCAACCCGGCAGAGCCCAGGGCAAGGAGGGTCGACCAGAAGGTGATGAACCCCACGAAACGCGGAACCGCGCTGGGTTCCGAGGTGTCGAGACCCACCAGTACCGGTACCGCGGCCAGACCCCAGTTGCCGAGTACGTAACCGTGCAGCTGGGCCAAGAGCACCATGGCCCAGAAGAAGGCCTCGAGCTGGGCTCCGGTGCCGAAGCGGTAGGCTACCAGCACGGATACGGCCAGGTTGAGCGGTTTGCCCAGGAGATAGGAGAAGGTGGTGGTGAGAGTCGAGCGGCGGACGCTCTCGGTCCGGATCATCGAACAGGGTCGGCCAGGAAGGAGGAACGGACTCTCGGAGGACCGGCTGCCCTCGCTCGAACTAGTCCTTCGAGGTCTTCGAGCAGGAGGGCTAGGGTACGTCTCCCGTCGAGTCGTTCGCTCACGAAGGCCCGACCTGCCGCGGCGACCCGTTCGGTGACCTCCGGATGCTCGCGGTGCCAAGCGATGACTTCGAGCAGGTGGTCGAGGCTGCCGTCATGCCCGAGATAGTGCTTCCCCGGCTGGAGCCCGAGGTCGGCGTACATCGGTCCGGGTACGCCGAGGTAGGCGCAACCGCAGGCCATCCCTTCGACAAAGCCGATGCCGGGCAAGTGGTTGAGCTCTTCGGGAGCGAGGAACATCTGGTACTGGTTGTAGCGTTCGACCAGGTCGAAGGAGAAGTAGCCCTTCTGTTTGGCGCCGAAGAGATTGTGCAAGAGCTTGAGCCTGCGGCGGAGATAGGGTTCCTTGCGGTCGATTTCCTGGTACCGGACCTCCTGGTTGTAGAAGCTGATCGAGGAGTCGATCAACCCGCGCAGCTTGTCCCGGTCCTCATAGATAGCCTTGCGCAGAGGGTGGAAGGTGCGTTGCCCGAAGTAGTCGATGAAGGGATGGTTGCGCTCGGTATCGGCGAGCAGTTCGTAGGTGCCGGTGGCCAGACAACAGGCCTTCCTCTCGGCGAAGGGTCTCTTGGCCTGGAAGCGCTGTTGGGGGATGAACGGCAGGAGGTACACGGACCCTTGGTACCAGGGGAAATGGTGGCGGAAGTAGGCCCCTCGGGACAGGTCGGCCTCGGCGGTGAAGAGCAGCGAGGCCGCCGCGGGTTCGGCATTGCGGGAGATCGCGGGAGTGCCGAGCATGTAATGGGTCAGGTGGACCAGCTTCAGGGCACTGCTGGCGAGCAGTGTGCGAAACGAACTCGGCCCGTTCTCGTCGAGGGTGCTACGAGAGAAGAGAAAGAGCACGTCCGTGGGCGCGAGCTGCTCGGGGCGATGGAGGAGGTCGAAGCTGCGAGGGTCGAGGTGGTTGAGGCGGCACCAAGCCAGGAATTCGCAGAGAGACACGGTTCGGCGAACGGTCTTGCTGCGCTGGAGCTGCTCGGGGAAGCTGTGCTGCTCGAGATCCAGATAGACCACGAT
>MGSU01000194.1 GCA_001799195.1 Deltaproteobacteria bacterium RIFOXYA12_FULL_61_11
ATAGTCTGGTCTTGACCCTGCGGGCCGCCCTCGGGGCAGGGCTGAATCTGCCTGAGTACGAGTTGGCCCGCTTGGGCGGTCCAGCCGGGGAGGTCCCGCTGCGCGGACGCGAACGCGAGAGTCTCTGGGGCGATCAGTATGCCGTCGTGGGGTTAGAACTCGCCCGTACCCTCTTCACCCACAACCTCGGCACCCTCACCGCCCTGGTCTTCCACGACCACGGCGCGGCCGTGCGTTCGGAGTGGTCCTCGGACAGACGCAGCGCGGCAAGCGGGGGGGGCCTGCGGATGTACCTGACGCGAATCGCGGTACCGGCCATGGGGTTGGACCTGAGTTACAGTCACGAACTCGGGACTCTCTTGGCCTCAGCCACCCTCGGAGCGCGTTTCTGAAAGAGGTAACCATGCCGACCGACCCTACCTTCTCGAACCTTTCGCGCCCGCGGCGGTTCACCTGGCCGGCCGTGCCCGACTCCCCTATCGTACCCCGCCTCGTCCTGCTCGTCGTCCTCTGCACCTGCTGCTACCTCCCGCTCGATATCCTCGGCCGAGGCTACCTCCCGAAGGACGACGCCCTGAGCCACGCGGCCAAGGCCGTCTCGGGCAAGGAGTGGTCCGAGATCCTGGTCCTCGCCCCGCGCGTCGTCCAGGACAGCCATCCCGGCTGGCACTTTCTCCTCCGCGGTCTGCACCTCCTCACGGGCTGGGGCGTACGGCCCCTGGTCATGGCCGAGGTCCTCTGCCTCTTCCTCTGCGTGACCCTGGTCCCCCTTCTCTTCCTGCGCCGGCCCGAGGTCTGGCTGGCCACGCTGTTCGTCGTCTATTCCTGCGACCCACGGCACTTCTACCGCTTGCTGCTCGGCCGACCCCTCCTTTTCACCATGACCGTCCTCCTGCTGCTCTGTTTCGCGTGGACCTACCGCTCGGACTTGCTCCGCAAACGGAGCTGGGCGATGTTCCTCCTCGTGGCTATGGTCCTCGCTGCCTGGCTCCACGGCGCGTGGCAGCTTTTCCTTATCCCCCTTTGCTGCTGCCTTGCTGCCAGAGCCTTCCGAGCAGCCGGTTTCCTGGCCCTGGGCTTAGCGGTCCAGACCGTCGGCGCGGCCCTGCTCTCCGGTAACCCGTTGACCTTCGTCGGCCACGTCTTCACACGCACCCTGCACGCCCTGGGCGATTTCCCGTTGCAGCGCATGTTGGTCGATGAACTCCAAGGTGTCGAAGGTTTTCCCCTGGTCCTCGGGCTCGTCGCTCTGGTGCTCGTGTGGCAACGTCCCAAACCGCAGAACCTCCTGTGCGATCCGGTCTTCGTGCTCCTCGCGAGCTGCTACGTGCTTGCCGCCTACTCCGTGCGTTTCTGGATCGACTGGGGTCTGCCGGCTCTTGCTTGTTTCTTGGCCCCGCGCTTCGAAGAGGCGGCCCTTCGCCATCAGGGGGACCAAGCCTGGTCCAGGCTCGTGACCGTTGCCTGTCTGGCGGCAACGCTGATCGTGAGCGTGACCTCGGATGTCGGTGGGAGGTGGAGCGAGGCCGAGACCCGGGATGCGCTCTCCTCGAGTAAGCCTTCGCATGCGACCTGGCTCCCTGAACCGGGCGGCATCCTCTATGCCTCAGAGGCCGAGGTCTTCTTCTCCACCTTCGCGGCCAACCCCCATGCCCCCTGGCGCTACGCCCTGGGCATCGAGGCGACCATGATGGCCCCCGAGGACTTCGAGGTCCTGAAGACCATCCGCCTCAACCGCGGTTCGGTGCAAGCCCATCGCCCTTGGGCGGCGAAGCTCCGGCCCGAGGATCGCCTCGTCCTCCTGCGGCCGTACGGCACCCCGCCTGCTCTCCCCGAGTTGGAATGGTCCTACCTTGCTCGGAACACCTGGGTTGGCAGGACTCCTCGAGGTAGCGCGAACGGAGGCAACTGATATCGCAACCCTCGAGGTAACCCTGTTCGGCGGCGAGCCGAAGATTGAGCGCCCGCACCTTCTCGGTGTTCTCTTTGAAATACAACCCGACCGAGAGCATGTACGAGAAGGTCTCGTGCAATTCACGCTCGTCGATGTATAAAGGAGATCCGAAAAACAAATACTTGGGCTTTCGAGTGACCCAGTCCTCGTTCGAGACAAAGCGGTTGGTATTGGCGACGAAACCGAACTGTTGCATGAACTCGATTAGGGTATTCCCGCTGCGCGTATCGAAGAGCCAGGGCATGTAGAGGTATTATTCTGCATCAGTTCCAGCCGGGGAAAGAGAAACATCGTGGAGCAATAGTTGCGGGGTCTGATCTCCATGCTGGGGGATGTCAGGCCTTCGACGGGCGTATCCCGGTCGCGGACTTCGACCAATTCCAGTTCTTCGAGGCTGGTCGGCTCGATCAACGGAAAGTGCGGGTTCTTGTGCAAGCGCAGCATGCTGGGTTCCCATGTCGCGACGCGGTATGCATTGGCATTGCGGATTTTCCACCTTTCCCTGTTGATCCAAAAAGTGTGTCAACATGGTATCTTTGGGGGGTCTTGGTGAACCTCACGCTTCACGCCGACGATACTGGAGGGGCGTTCAGCGTGGACCGACTGTCCCGTAGTTGGTCTCGAGGCACTCGGTCAGTTGAGAGTTTTCCCCGATCGCAGGAGCGAACTCGCCGCAGACTTGCATAAGCAGGAATAGGCCTTCGAGACAACCCTCGAAGACGTCTTTCCGCTTTTCCTCCGGGATCTGGTAGTTCGCGAAGGACAGGTTTTCCACCTCGCACCGCTTCAGGCACTGACGAAAATCGTCGGCCACCCAGTTTTCGCTCGCGTTCCCGCGCTCACAGCTCGATAAACACTCTTTATGTCCTTCGAGATTGGCATCGATATCTACGGCCTCGCTCATGCTCCGGCCCTGCAGGCAGAGCTCGGTGCACTGCTGGTGTTGCTCGGGCCTACCCTCGGGCATGGCCTGGCGGCAACTGATCTCGCAGTACGCCGAGCGATCCGCCGGACCGCGGCACTCGTTCACGCAGGTCAGGAAGTCATCGGTTTGGGGCCTGCCATCGGCGCAACGCAGCTCGCATTCCAGGGCAGGCGCGGCATTTCCAGCGCATTGCTGTTGGCAACGATCGATTGCGGCCGGGTCGGAGAGATGATCGCAGCCCAACTTACACTGTTCTTCGGCCGGTGGTTGAAAACCGGGACAACCCTGCAGGCAGGCCAATACCTGCTCCTCGCCTCGAGCTTGGAAATCCTTACCGCACTGTTCGGGACAATACATAACCGGATCCACCGGCTCGGGTGCCGGCAAGCACTGCTGCAGACAGCCCTCGTACACTTCGGGTCCTTCGGACTTGCGATCGCGACACTGCATGAGACAAGGATCCTCGACCGGTGGCGCCGAAGCCAGGTTGCACTTGGTCGAACGACAGCGCTCGATCGCTTCAATCCCCTCATCGGCAAACTCATCGTGACACCGTAGAGAGCACGAGTCCTCTCCGACCATCAGACCGGCCGCCTCGAGACAACGCTGGACCGAAGCGGTTTCACCCTCGGTTCCATCGGGAGGGAAAAGCTCTTTACAGACCACGTCGCACGGCGGTATTTCCTGCTGCTCGCCGAGGTACTCCTGCTTGCATTCGCGCAGGCAAAGCTCGCGGCCTTCCGGATCGACGGGATCGACGGCATTGCACTGCTCCTGGCAGCGAGCAACGATATCTTCATCTGGAATTGGCGCAGGCCCTGGTTGGCAACGTCGACACATCTCGAGGCAGAGGGGAGCCTGCTCGGCTTCGAAAGACCCCTTGCAGCGTTCCTCGCAGGATGGGGCGGTGGAGAGAGGTTCGAAGCCTCGACACGCATCGATACAGTGTTGGAAAGAGGCCGGATCGGTGTTGTTGCCGAATTCCTGCTTGCACCGTTCCTCACAGGCAGCCGGTAGTGGCTGCGGCACCGGCAGGTTCGGATTGCCGTCGGAACATGCCGCCAGGCAGCGTTCGATCGCGAGCGGATCCCTGGTGCCGTCATTGGCCTCGAAATCCAGCTTGCACCGTTCTTCGCAGGTCACGGGGGCGGGATTTGGGGAGACATTGGCGCTGTTTGGTTCGCCACCGCAAGAAGCCAAGCACGTTTCGATCACGGCAGGATCATCGGCATCCGCCAATTTCTCTTTACACTCGTAACGGCATTGATCGATGGGGTCGAACGCGGGCTGCGGCAGCGGGTCGCCGCAACCGGCCAGACAGTGGTCGATGGCCGCGGCGTCGTTGGTCGAGGAGAACTCGGTCTTGCATTTGATCCGGCACTCTTCCTGCCAGGGCAGCGCGGGGGTGGGCGGTACTTCTATCTCGCGGCAACGGGTGAGACACATCTCGAACTGAGCCGGATCCGCGAGAGTCCCGGCCTTGCATTGTTCCTCGCAGCTTAGGTTTACCTGGCCGGGCACAATCTCATTGACCATGATCTCTTCACAACGTTTGAAACACAACCCGGCATTGGGATCGTTCTCCGGACCTTGGGGGAAGAGTTGTTTGCAATCGCCGAGGCAGAGTTGGTAACGCAGCAAATTGCGGTCTTCGTCGAGCTGAACAGCCGATTCTCCGGTCTCGGACTTTACACAGACCTTGCGGCAATCTTCGTAGGTGTGCTTGGCATCCTCGCTCTTCTTGCATTCGATCGTGCATTGTTCTTCGGCTATGGTCGGGATCGGCTGAGAATTCCGGGGGTCTAATCCTGCACAGCGATCGAGATCGCCGTAGAAGCCGGTGCCGAAGAGACGACGGGCACACTGCATGTAGTCGTCGGAAAACTCGACGTCTTCGACGTGGTGGGAACAACGGTTCATCGGGTCGGCCACCAACCCGTCGGGAGCACGGAACATGAACAGGGTCCGCCCTGCCAAGTCCTCGAAAGCGGCGGCTTGCCGGTCGGAGGTGGCGTCGCTCTCAGCGAAACGAACGGTCTCCTCGGTCGTTTCCTCATCTTCCTGCTTGAATTGCTCGAGGAACTGCGGATCGCAGGCCGTGATGGAACTCAGCATGAGGATCAAGGCCACAAATAAACTCGAAACATGCCACATAATACCCTCCCTCATCTCAACGCCGAGCTTCGACGTCAGCAACTCTTGCGCCACCCGAAGGAAGGTTCTCAGGTACTTGATCTCAGGTCAAGGGAGGGAGACAACTATCATTATCCCAGGCTGAAAAAACCAAGGAATTCTCAAAAATCCGAGAGGGACCTGGACCATCTTCGCCATCGTTCGTGCCGTGTCCACCTCGGAAGTGGCCAAGCAGCACTTTCTGTCCCGCTACCATGCCGAAAATCCCGCGCTACCAAGTGAGCAAACCCAATGAGCAAACCCAAGGTCGGACTTCGGAGCGTCGAATCGGTTTCGCGAACACTGACGCAGGAATTATCTCAACTTCGTTGAAGTTCATAAAGTTAGAGAAGTAGCCGGCCTGGTATCGATCCTGCAAAATCCAGCGTGTATGAACGAAAGGGTACCCAGGCATCTGCAGTTCTCGGACGGCGCGCTGCTGCACATGTATTGGCAGTGCACCAACCACAATAAGCAGTACCTCTTCGAGAACGAAGACCTCAAAGAACTCTACCTGGAGCTGGTAGCGAAGTATAAGAAGCAGTACGATATCAAGCTATTGGACTTTGCGCTCATGGGTAACCATCAACATCTCCTCGTACGTATATCGACGGTCGCGAAGTTCTCGCGTTTTCTGCAGAGCCTGCATACGTCGTTCGCCCGGCGGGTGAATAACCACTACGGCAACACCGGAGCCGTGGTCGAGAACCGGGTCAAGGTCTCGGTGGTCGAAGAGACCGACGAGGCGATCCTTTCCGTGCAGCGTTATCTCGCGCTCAACCGCTGGAACTGCGAGGAGCGCACCCTGCCGCAGGACTACCGCTTCTGCGGCTACCGCCACTACGCCGGGCTTGAGCGAGACGACCGTATCGATACCTCCGAAGCATGGTTGGCCCTGGGCGATACAGACGAAGAACGTTTTGCTGCATACGGAGAGATGGTGGAAGCCCGACGCCAAGAACTGGGTCTAGGCCCGCAGGAACCTGACGATCTCCCATCCTTCTACAGTGGCTCCCCGGACTTTTGCCGCATCCACACCGAGCGGTTACTCCAGGCTTTCCGAGAGCATAACAAAGCTCTCACCGCCGCTCGGGCCCTGAGCCTCACAACTTCCGACGCCGCTGCATCCTGCGCATCGCTTGGAGGTCGGCATCCCTGCCGCCATCACCGTTGCTCTCTGCATCCTGCAGCAACGGTAGGTCGGCATCCCTGCCGCCACTCCGACGCGTTGAAAAAAGACTGACCCCTTCTTCGGGCCGATCTTTCTACGACACGCGAGGAAGGCCCTGGTGCGTCTTCTTTCCGGGGTAGCGCTGCTTTGCTAGCTGCCGAATCAACCCGATGATACCCTTGCCGGCATGAAGAGGGTGGTGGTGAGGGCTCCGTGTGTATATCGTGTTGAAACCGAGTCCGGCTTTGGTTGTTTTTATTTTGGTTGTTTTTATTCAAGCGCCGCGCGAAGAGTGCCGAGGTGCGCCCGCTGGTTGACCTTCACCGGTCTGCATTGCTATCCTTACGACCTCAATGCCTGCTTTTCGGTGTGGAGTGAGTGGGGTTCGGAGTGCTGCAAAAATCGCTGCAGAAGCAAAGTCCAACGAGGAGTGGATGATTGCCGAGGTTTATGAGGTTTATAAAGTGTGGAACCTATAAATAATATTGTTAAATCAGAAGAAATTGCTGAGGCTTTGGGGTGCTTTCACGATGGACATGTCCAGTTCCTCGGATCTCGGTCTCAGCAGCTCTACCTCGAAGTCAACGGTTGCTTTGATCCATATGATTCGCCTGACAATAGGAAATCATGTTGTCTGGTCTTCATCGATTATCGAGAAGATTCGCTGAGGCTGGAGATCGAACAAGACTATTTCAACAACATACATCAGTATCCTCTCTTTTGCGGCCCACGCCGTCCGTTGCAGGTTGGCGATTTTCTTGGTTACGAGCCGGTATACGAGGATCATTTAATTGTCGTGAAGAACCCCGCAAAGATTTTCGCACTCAACGTTGAGATCCTGTATACATCCTATTCCGAGGCTACCATCAGCATCGAATGCATGCTTCATATACATGGGATCAATGGCATATATGCTTGTCCTGGTGCCTATCTGAGATTGATTGCAACGAGCCTCGTTGTGGTAGATGAAAAAGGAAGAACGTATTGCAAAGAAGAACTTACATCGATGTGCCGTGATTGGTGGGCAAAATGGCATGAGCTACAGGTCAAGCAAAGGAGTTGTCTCGCTCCGGCACAAGGAGAAAGACCAAGAGCATCGGAGGTGCCCAGCCAAGACCTCTTGAAAAAGGCAGATAGCGGTGACCCTGAGGCATTGTTTGCCGTTGCCAACCTGTACTTTTCATCAATTCGTTCAGCGGAAGACTTCGAGCATGCTCTTCAATGGTATGCCAGAGCAGCCGCTGCTGGCCATGCCGAAGCCCAATATAGAATTGGAGAAATCCTTGTTTCGCGTAACAGGAGCAAGATCGAAGATTATTCCGATCAAGTCCGTGCAAGACAGTATTTTGGTCGTGCAGCGAGACAAGGACATCTCGACGCAATATTCCAATTGGGAGTACTCTATGTGACCGGGAGAGGGGGCAATAAAAACATCAAGAAAGCTGTCACCTGTTTCAGAAAAGCGGCCAAGGATGGTGGTCAAGCTGCACTGTATAATTTAGGCGCCATCTATCAGTCACGTGACGATATTCGATGTCCGCATGATGTTGCCTTTCGTTACTTCCTCCGATCGGCGCAGCAGGGGTATGCCGCTGCGCAATATGCAGTCGGGACAGCGTATTTGTATGGGCGAGGAGTGGAGAAGGATATCGACAAGAGCATCATCTGGTTGAGACGAGCAGGGGCTCAGGCCGAAGGCAGGGCCTTGTTGACTTTGGGGCATCTGTTTCGACAGGGCTTGGGAGTCGCGAGGAACCTTGAGGCGGCCTACTACTTTCATCGATGTGCGATGCAACATTTCGCGTTCCGACGCGATCGAGCATTCCATTACCACCAAGCGGAGCGCTTGGTGGTTGATCTTGTTTCGGAAATTCCAATTCCCACGTTG
>MGSU01000195.1 GCA_001799195.1 Deltaproteobacteria bacterium RIFOXYA12_FULL_61_11
TCCACGTCTCTAAGGAACTGTCTGATCGCACTGAATTTCATCGGCCCACGCCAGATCACCGCCTCGTCGCGGCTCTGCAGCAAGAAGCCTATCGACATCACCTTCAACAGGCCTGGCTCGAAGCCCACGGCCACCGGGTCGATGCTGCGTTCGTTCCCGGTGATGGTGGCACCGTGCAAACCGAGGAGCTTTGGCACGCTCGGACCATGGAGATCCACGTCGAGCAGTCCGACCCGCTTTCCGGCCAGGGCTAAAGCCGTGGCGAGATTCACCGCCACCGTGCTTTTGCCCACCCCACCCTTGCCCGACAAGACCATGATCTTATGGTGGATCTTGCACATCCGGGCAGCAAGGGCCTGACGTTCGCGATAGGCTTCCTCTCCCTCATCGGGACGACGTTCAGCGCTCGAACAGGTTGAGTCGTGACACGTGGTGCAATTGCTCTCGTGACTCATGAGGTACTCCTTCAAATTCCATAGGTCAGCACAGCATTCCAGAGTTCCCGGGTATCCTGGGCAGCAGCGCAGTCCTTCCACTCCACTACCGCCCGTCCGGCGACCTGGGCTCGGGTCATCTCTTCATCGTAGCGGATGCGTCCAAGTACTGGGAAACCGAAACCGGCCATGGCGTTCTCGATCTCGGTACTGACCTCTGCATTGAGATCAGCCTTGTTGATACAGACCGCGGCGCGCACCTGGCTCTGCCTTGCCAACTCGGCAACTCGCAACAGGTCGTGCAACCCCGAGAGCGTTGGTTCGGTGACCAGCAGGACCAGGGCTGCTCCCGCGATGGACGCCAACACCGGACAACCGATGCCGGGAGAACCATCACAGAGGAGGAGTTCCCGCCCTTCCTCCAGAGCCAGAGCCCTTGCTTCCTTGCGCACCATGGATACCAGCTTGCCGCTGTTTTCCTGGGCCACGCCGAGGCGCGCATGAACCAGGGGCCCATGTCTCGTGTCCGAAATGAACCATTCGCCGTTGACGGTGGGTACGAGTTCGATCGCCTTGACCGGGCAGACCGCGAGACAAACACCACAGCCCTCGCAACCGATCTTCACCACTCGATAGGTCGGGAATGCCCCGGTCGTATCGACCACGATGGCATCGAAGCGGCAATACTCTGCGCACGAACCACAGCCAAGACAGGTCTCCTCGTCGATGACCGCGGTCTTCCCCCCCGAGAAAGGCCAACGATGGCGAACCGTCGGATCCAGCAGCAAATGGAGATCCGCTGCATCGACATCACAATCCGCCATAACAGCCCGGGCAGCCAACGCCGCGAAGGAGGCCACGAGGCTGGTCTTGCCCGTGCCCCCCTTGCCGCTCAGCACGACGAGTTCGCGTACCGACGGCAGGCGCGAAGCTTCTACGCGACTAGAGGGCAGCACAGCCAACTCGGTTTCGTCGGAAACCCCCGATTGTTCCCGGACGGATAAGCTCGGTCGGGGAGCGACCGTCAGCCCGGCTAGAACTCGACGCAACTCGAGCAAGCGTTGGTCCAAGCCCGGCACGACCTCCCGGGCAAGTTGTCCCCGGGAATACGCGCGGGCGATGAGGGGATCATTGGGCAGTTCGAGGAGTACGGGGATGCCTTCTTCTTCACAGAAATCGTAGACGGCATGATCCCCAAGGCCGGCACGATTGACGAGTACCCCCAGCGGTTTTCCCAACTCGCGCACCATGGCCACGGCCAGGCGCAGATCGTTCAAACCGAACGGCGTGGGTTCGGTGACCAGGAGGACCACCTCTGACTGCTCGACCGCGGCTATCACCGGGCACGAGGTCCCGGGTGGTGCATCGAGGATCAGGGTCCGATCCTTGGGGGCGGCCGCGAGGACCCCACGGATGACCGGCGGAGACAAGGCCTCTCCTATGGTCAAACGCCCCTGGAGAAAGGTGATCCTCCCCGCTTGTCCCTGCTCGATCACCCCGATGGGCCGAGGCACCTCGCGGATGGCCCGTTCGGGACAGACCAAGGTGCAACCGCCACAGCCATGACAAAGCTTGGGAAACGTCAGGATATGCCCAGGCAAGGCCAAGATGGCCGAGAAACTACAAGCCTGCCCGCACGCCCCACAATAGGTGCAAGCCGCGGCATCGACCTCGGGAACCGGAATGGTAACGACTTGACATAGATCGAGTTCCGGTCTCAGGAAGAGATGCCCATTGGGCTCCTCGACATCGCAATCGATATAGGCAACCGCCTCTCCTGAGGCCGCCAGGGCCGCAGCAAGGTTCGTTGCTACGGTGGTCTTGCCCGTGCCGCCCTTGCCGCTGGCTATAGCGATACGCATGGTCAGCCTCCGCTCCGCTGCCCCGCATGACTGACAACATTAGGCGAGCTCGACGGCCGAAGCTTTCCGTCGTTGTACTGTTGCACGACTTCGGCGACCGTGCCGCCGCAACCGACGATCACTTCGACTCCGGCGGCGCTGAGGGTCTGATGAGCATTGGGACCGCAATTGCCGGTCAGGACGACCTTCGCGCCATGGGTCACCACCAACTTGGCAGCTTGAATACCTGCTCCTCCCCCGAGGGAGCTGTTGGTGTTATCCACGGCTTCGAAACTCAAATCGTGGCTGTCGATGAACAGGAAATAGGCACATCTGCCAAAGCGAGGATCTACTGGACTGTCCAGCTTCGGTCCCACGGACGATACTGCGAGTTTCATGGTCACCCTCCTTATGGGTTCGTTCAGGTAACTATCTTCTTCACGATGTTGACTTACTCTTCGCAGGTGTGCCCCCCACCGCGCGCCCCATGCGAAACCGAGCCCCTCGACCCGAATTCCTCCTGCAACCACACTGTCGGCGCCAACACCCGGGCATCGAGAATGCTGGGGCTGGCAACTGCTCGTGGAGCAGGGCGTGCAATACCTGTTCGAGCTCCCCGGCCACGAACGCGATGACCTGCACCTCTTTGTTCCGCAACTCCTGGAGGAGAGGTTCAGAAATCGCACCGCACACCAGGGTTGTAATGCCGAGTTCGATCAACCGCTCAATGGTCCGCTGGGGATTGGAGCCTTCGAAGGAGAGAAGGCTCCTCCCGCGCTCGACCTGTTCCTCGAGTTCGAGCACCAGCACCTCTCGGCACACATCGAAGACCGGGGAGATCCGGCCGTCCCAGACCGTCAGCGCGACTTTCATGCGGAAGGCACCTCCTTGCGCAGCGCTTCAGCAGGATCCAGGCCGCCCGAGAAGGACGCCTGCTTGCATGTGTATCTCTATGTTTTTGTTTGTTACTGTGCGTTTTCCAGCCCCACGGGCGAGCAGTCTACAGTCGCGTTGTCGCGCCTCTACTGTTCAATAGTAGCGCAGCAATGCAACTCTATGCCGTTCCAGCTCAGTCCAGCTTCCGCCGGGATCGCCCATCCTGCTCGGGCAAATCGAGGCCGAGCCGGCGCACCTTACGGAAGAGGGTGCTCTTATGCAGACCGAGGTCCCGCGCCGCGGCCAGCCGGTTACCGTGGTTGTGCTCGAGTGCCTCGCGCAACGCTCGCGCCTCGAGGGCTCGCTTCGAGTCGGACAAACTCCCACCTCCCCTGGGACTCTGCACCACGGGTACGAGTTCAGCAGGCAGGTGCTCGAGTTCTATCTGCCCCTCGCCGAGAAGAACGAAGGCATGCTCGATGATGTTCTGCAACTCACGCACGTTACCGGGATAATCATGGGCCAGGAGGACGCCCAGCACGTCTCTGCTCACCCCGCTGATCCGCTTGTTCTGCACCGCGTTGTACACGGAGAGGAAGTGTTGGATGAGGTGGGGCATATCTTCTCGACGCTGCCGCAGCGGCGGTAACTCCACTTTCATGATGTTGATGCGGTAGTAGAGGTCCTGCCGGAAGGTTCCGCGTTCGACCAGGGTACAAAGGTCCCGATTGGTCGCGGTGATGACTCTGACCTTCGCCTCTTCGGTGACCGTTGCTCCGAGCGGCTCATAGCGTTTTTCCTGCAAGACCCGCAGGAGTCGGACCTGGAGGGCAGGACTGATCTCGCCGATCTCGTCGAGGAACAAGGTCCCTCCACGCGCAAGGGCGAAGCGGCCGGGTTTATCCTTGGTAGCCCCCGTGAAGGCCCCGCTCTTGTAACCGAAGAGTTCGGATTCGAGCAGGGTATCGGGCAAGGCTCCGCAATTGACGGCCACGAAGGGTCCCCCTCGACGGCTGCTGAGGCCGTGGATGGCGCGGGCCACGAGTTCTTTTCCGGTTCCCGTCTCTCCTTGGAGCAAGATCGTACTCTCACTCTCGGCAATACGTGGGAGAACCTGTAATACCCGCCGCATGGAAGCGCTGCGGCTGATGATGTCGCCAACCTGCGATCGACCGCGTAATTCCTTGCGCAATTCCTCGACCACGCTCAGATCGCGAAACGTTTCCGCCCCCCCCGCGATCTCGCCGTGTTCATCGCGGAGCAGGGCAGTGGAAACACTGATCGGAATGCGCTTTCCCTCTGCATTGATGATAAAGGCAGCCCTGTTCACCACTCCTTCGCCGGTCTGCAGGGTGTGGCGCAAGGCGCAGTTTGCTTCGCACATGCTGGCCCGAAAAACATCCGAACAGTGCCTGCCCAAGGCTTCTTCCCGAGGGATGCCGGTGATCACTTCGGCGGCGCGATTGAACGAGGTTACCAGCCATTCGCTATCCACGGTGAAGACGCCATCCGAGATGCTCTCGAGAATGGAAGAGGTGTCGATGACTCCCTGCACAGCCCCGGGAGAACCTGGGGTTTTCTCCAGCTTCTTGGTCATTCCACGGCTCCCACGGCAAGAGTACACCCAAGGTTCGAGGGTCAGAGACTCCGAGCATCCGTGCTGATCCTGCCGACGCCTACGTCCTGAATTATGGACATAGGTGCATTTCTGTCAAGGAACCGCACGCCGGGCACCGTGCACGAAGCGTGAACCGACTTCGAGGGAAGGGGACGGGAGTGCTGATCAGAAGGGATAGCTGACGATCGAATCCAGAGGATCGACACCATGTTCCTGCACTACCACGGGGCTTTCCGGTTCAGACTGGCATTCTTGGCCTGCGACGATCGGCCGGAGGTGGGCCAGGTCGGCTCCGCCGAGGAAACGGTCGAGCAACTCGACCGCGCAGCGATGTTTCTCGCGCAAGAGCGCATGACCGGAGTGGGCATTCTCCCACAAGAGAACCTCGGGAAGGAGCCTAGCCATACGGCGCATGGCCTGCACCGGGGTGACGGGGTCGTACTTGCCGGCCCACACCATGGTCGGTGCTCGAACCTGTGAGAGGGTGCTCGAGAAATCCATCGGCTTCCGGAACCCCTTGAAAGGTCCGCACTCACGCTGGAAAAAGGTCAAATAGAACTGGTGTTCGGCAACCTGGCCGGGATGATCATAGATCTCTTCGCAGAGAATGCGCCGAGGCATGTCGACCGCCGGAATGACAGGTATGCGGTAGGGTGCCAGGATGGTCAAGAACTGCTGTTCTCCCTCTGCCCCGGCTAAACGAGCGAGTAATTCGGGGATCTGCAGAGTGCGGCCATGGAAACCATAGGTCATGGGGAAAAGGGCCTCCAGGACTGCTGCAGCATGGCGCGGATAGAGCTGTCTGATGCGATCGAAGTGTTCTTTTGCGACGCTATTCTCATCCACGTACAAGCGGAGGTACTGCTTTCGAGCGACCGCGACATCGGTGCTGGAAAGCATGGCAGAGTCCAAGACGAGACCGGCGAGATGCCGGTGATACTTCACAGCATAGGCCTGACCAAGGAAGGTTCCATAGGAGACTCCATAGAGGAACCATTTCCCCGACGGGCCGAGCAGGTCTCGACGGATCGCGTCGAGGTCGTCGGCCGCACGATCCATCGAAAACTCCTGAGGCACATGCCCGGCAAGACGCGGGGTCAGTTCGGTGGTGCAACCGAGGCCGCGGTGATCGAAACTGAGGACGTTGGCGCGATGGACGAAGTCCTCGTTGGCCACGGCATCGAGGATGCTGTGATCTCCACCCGGTCCGCCGTTGACCAAGACAAGTGTGGGCTTCGCGCTGTCAAAGGGTTGGAGCAGCTTATAATAGACCCGGAACCAGCGGTCCATGCTCGGTGGGTCTTGTTGGTCGTAAGGGGCCACCACATACCGGTTGAGATCATCGGGAGGGGGGCACACGGCCGCTCCTGCCAAGATCGGATTCACCAGACACACGAGGAGGAGCAGAGTGCGCATGCGGACCTCGGGTGGATCACCTGAGCGAGTTCCTAGCACATCCCTCGAGGACATGCAATCAGCATTGCCCTAGTGGTTGAGAACCCTCAGATAATGAACTGAAATATTCAGAACTCGCGCGGTAGGAGGTGAGCAGGGGACATCGGACGAACCGTGAAGCTCAGTACTGGATAGATCGCGGAAAATCAGCGCACGAGGGCTGCGGTATACCCCAAGTATTCCGTATACCATTGGTCGTTGTCGCAGTAGATTGCCCTCTCGATGTTGACGATCAATTCGGCCACGGTGAGGTCGCTACCGGAAACCGTCTGGCAGGGCGATACCGCGTGGTTGAGGACACTCAGCCAAAGCACCAGGAGGTCCTGGATGAGCATATCCCGATCGCTGAGCCTTGAGGCGTCCCAGGACAAGAGGCAGCGCACCCGCTCGACCGTGTCGAGGATGACTTTCTCGGAGAAGATCTTCGAAAAATACTGGATGGTATCGATCGCCACGGCCATCTCCTCTTCGTCCTCGAGGCGCTGGAGCAAAGAGGCCGCACCTGGTAGACACAGGACCTCCCCTTCGGAGGCTTCCCGCACGGTAACCTTCGCGGTGGCAACCGTGGTGGAGAGGAATTCACCTCGCAACTCGGCGTCAAGGGCGATCACCTCCCCGTCGCAGAGCAAGGGGTTGACCCGCAGTTCGAGTTCGCGCTCCAGGAGGCCGTCATTGCAGATCAGCCGATCCTGCATCCAATAGATCTCGGTATCCATGTCGTCTTTGGCGAAATCCCGAACCTCATGGACCGCGGGATAGATATGGCCATCGATCGACACGGTGGGGAGGTACACCTTCAACATGATCTCTCGGAAATTGTACCTCGTGGTATTCAAGGCCATGACGTGCTCGGTGAAGTCTTGTCCATTGAAGACCACGGCCGGATCGACTTGATTGAAGATACAAAGTTCTTCGCCGCACACGGATTGGGCGGTCTCCAGGTTCTCGGTGCAGCACACTACCGGCTGCCAGGGAACCGGTTCACCTTGAGGTTGGGGTTCGTTGGAAACCGGGGCATCTCCCTCTTGCTCATTCGGGTCCGGGGTATCGCTCGGCTCTTCATCTTCTTCACCATCCTCAGGCTGAGCATCGTCTGAGACCTCATCCTGGGTCGTGGACTCTTCCTCGCCCTGGCCCTCAGCATCTTCAGACGCTTCATGCTCCGCTGAGGCATCTGCCTCGTCCCCGATGAACAAGGGCTCTTCATCCTCGGCGAGTACCGAGGGGAGGGATTCTTGCTCGATCTTCGCAGTCGTCTTCTGAGCGCACCCGGTCACGATCAATGCGAAGAACAGGATCAGGGACAGGGGCATGGTCTTCATCGCGGCCTCTCAATACGCTCGTTGCCTTTGGATACAGCAAAACTTAAGCCAAATAAAACTATTGTTATTATTGATAAATATTGCTATCCTGGAGCCGAAGCGGGGTTGCAGTGTCGCAGTGCACCACATCCGGCCCCAACTCGTCGAGACCAAACAGGGGATCTTCCCGAACGAGAAGTGACATGGCAGCCATGTTCCCGACCACCTCTATTGCCCCCACCTCCCGTCGGCTTCTCTGCCTCCTCTTGGGCTTGGTCTACACGGCTCAACTCGGCCTCGACCTGAGCTACCTCGAGGACCTCGAACAGAACTCACCCTTCATACATGTGCTCGCCCTGGATCCCGCCGACAACTACGATCGAGCGCTCTCCACTGTTGACCCGAACTCCGGCTTCAGGACCGAGGTCTTCTACCGCGCTCCCGCCTACCCCTGGTTCCTCCGCGCTCTCAGCGAACTGACCGGTGCTCGGACCCCGATCGAACT
>MGSU01000196.1 GCA_001799195.1 Deltaproteobacteria bacterium RIFOXYA12_FULL_61_11
CATGGTGGGGGCGACCGCAAGGATGCGGACCTCCAAGCGACGCGCAGGATGCAGCGGCGTCGGGGTGAGAGGCGACAGGACCCCTCGGCCCACCCACGAGTGGACACGTCCCTCCCTGCACTTCGCGGTTGCCTTTCCGACCTCGTCGGGCTACACCTTGGCCATCACAGTACTCGGGAGTCGTGTCATGTCGCTCAACTACTTGCCCTTCCTCTTGTTCATTCTGTTGGCCGTGGCCTGTTCCTCCGGGAGCGGGAAGAAGGATGAACCCGCTGATCCCAGTGCCGACACCTCGGACGCCTCGGACGGCCGCACCATCAACGCGGAGAAGAACGGTCTAACCATGTTCATTCCCAACTCGGGCCTCGAGGGTAGCACCGAAGCCTCGATCGAACAGACCGACCCCGAAAAAGTCCATACTGCCCTCGACGACCTGGACCTACCCATCGAGTTGCCCGAGGGCTCGACCGTGCTGGCCTCGATGAACATTTCGCTCGGCAAGAGCGGCGAGACCTTCAAGGTCAAAGCCCAGATAACCGCGGCCCTGCCCGCCTCAGCTCTCCCGGCCTCGGCCCTCCCGGCTTCCGCCCTGCCGGCCTCCATCGCCGCAGGAGCCCTGCCCGCGTCGGCCCTACCAGCATCGGCCCTGCCTGCCTCGGCCTTGCCCGCGTCGTATCTCCTCAAGCTGCTCAGCCAGGATGCCAGCACCGACGAGAGCACCGAGTGGACCGTCGAGAACGTGCAACACATTATCAAGAGCTTCTACCTCCTGCTCGGCCCCAAGGGGAACCTGCTCTCGGCCCCGATCAAGGGCGAACTGAGCTGGGATGCCGAGCAAGGAGCCATCGTCGCGCACCTCCGGCCCCAGCACTTCGACAGCGCGGGCATGCCCGGCGGCACTCAAGTCCTGGTCGTGCTGGTGCTCATGGAACGCGGTCGCCTGACCGTGCGCCTCGGCGGCGTCCTCCTCGACGACCTGTCCGACGAGTTTACCGTCTTCGTCGCACCGACCCCGACCAACCGACCCCCGACGGTGGACGCCACCACAACCGACACCGTAGCCGAGGGCGAGACGAAGACCATCACCCTCGCGGCCACAGATCCCGACGGCCAACCCGTCACCATCACGGCCGACAAGAACCTCCCCGCCTTCGCCACCCTGACCGGCGACACCCTCACCGTGGAGCCCGGCTATAAAGACGCCGGGACCTTCACCTTCGTCCTCACCTATCAGGACAACGCCACCCCCCCGGCCAAGGCGACCCAGACCGTGACCCTGACCGTCACCGACGTCAACCAACCCCCGGTGTTCATGCCGCTCGACGCCGACAACCTCTACGAGACCCAGCCCATGTCCCTCGAGGTAGCCCCCCTGGCCATAGATCCCGACGGCGACACCCTCGTCTACTCCTTCCCCGACTTACCGGCATTCGTCACCTATGAGAAGGCCGACGGGCTCCTGGTCTTCACACCCGAACTCGGGAACGCCGGCACCTATACCCTCACCTTCCACGTCAGCGACAACCGCACGCCGACCCCGCTCACCGCGGAGTACGTCTACACCCTGAACGTCCTGGTCTACCCGCGCGTGACCTCCCTCACCTTCACCACCCTCTTCGACACGGCCGAGTTCGTCTTCGACGGCAACCTCGACACGCTGGCCTTTACCTGCGAGCTCGACGGTGTTGTGATCAACCCCTGCACCTCGCCCTACCCGCTCTCGGGTCTCGCCGAGGGCGCCCACACCTTCGAGGTCTTCGCCAAAGACGGCGATCGCACCTCCGAGGTCCAGACCCGCACCTGGACAGTCTCCCTGCCGCCGCAACCCAAGTACTTCTCGGTCTTGTGGGACAACGCGGCGCCCACCGGGTCCTTCCTGCACGACATCCACGGCCGCTCCTCGGACGACGTCTGGGCGGTCGGCGGCAACGGTCAAGTCCTCCATTACAATGGATCGACCTGGATTACCGAGGGTATCGGAGCCATGGTCGACCTGTGGGACGTCTACGCGATAGGCGAGAACACCGCGATCGCCACAGGTCTCGACGACGTCGAGGGCCGCTCGGTGGTCTACTCCTGCGCCGCCGATCCCTCGGTCTCATGCCAACGCATCTTCCTCGGTCATCCCTACCTCGGAGACCTCTCCGACGTGTGGGCCAACGGCCCTAACGAGCTGTACTTTGCCGGCACGACCGGCAGCGCCACAGTGCGGAGCGGCACGGGTCTGCCCTACGTTCTGCACTACAAAGGCACCAACTACTTCGACGGGACGGCCTGGGTCTATCACACCACGGCCGGCGACGTGACCAATGATGCCTCTTTCCACCTCACCAAGGATCTGCCAGCGGTCCCCGGCAACCTCAAAGCCATTCACGGTATCCCGGGGGTCAGCCCGACCATCGTCGCTGTCGGCGAAGGCGGTCGGGTCCTGCGCAAGATCGGCACCCAGGCCTGGACCAGCCTGGCCAACGCCGCGACCTTCGACTCCTTCACCACGGGTTCCGACCTCGTTCTCCAGGCGGTCTGGATCGACCCGGCCACCCCGCACCCCTGGTACGTCGGAGGGTTCGGAACGGACAACGTGCCCGAAGCCTTCGCTTACAACGGCACAGCGTGGAGCAGGGTCACCGACTCCTCGAACCTGGGCTCGAACGGCGGGGTCAGCGCCATCAGCGGCGCCCCCGGAGCAGCCCCCTACTTCCTCACCGGGTGGGACGGCGTCGTCCGTACAAGTCCCTTCACCTCCCCTGTGTCCACCTATTACGATCTCTTCAACACGAGCGGCGAATGGGGTATGTGGGTCGCCCCGAATGACGGGCAGGTCTTCGGCGCGGGCCCCTTCGGCGCGCTTTTCAGAGACGACGTCAACCAGACCACGGGGTACGTCGCCTCCAGCACCAACGGCTCCAAGGTCACCGACCTCAACGCCCTGCCCAACAGCATCGGCTATGCAGCGGGAACCAACGGCCTCCTCCTCCGGCGTACCACGTCCGGCTGGCAAGCCCCCTACTTCTCGAGCATGCCGCGCACCTTCGCTGCCGTGGCCGGCACCGATGCGACCCATGCGGCGGCCGTGTGCAACGGGGGCGTGATCGACACCTGGAACGGCACCGCCTGGAGTGTTACCAACTTCCACACTACCTGTTCCGGGGGCGGCAGCGGCGGTTGGTACGATGTGCTCGGTTTCCAGACCGCGGGGGACCCCGAGTTCTATGCTGCCGGTTCCTGGTACGTCTCCTCGGCCCAAGCCACCTTGCTACGCTTCACGATCGCCGGGGATTGCGAGGTCGTGAACCTGACCAATGCCCAGTTCGATCCGACCAACATCACCTTCTACAGCATCGACGGTTCTTCCAGCACCGACCTGTACCTCGTCGGCAGCCATGCCACCGTGCTCCACGTGGTGAACGACGCAGCGACCGTGATCACACCCCCCACGGACCTCAGCTCTCCGGACACCTTCATGTGGCAGCAGGTCCTGGACCTGGGTGACGGGGGAATCTACGTGCGCGGCACGGATTACGCGTCCTTCCCCGGCACCGACCCGAGCACCAAGCTCTACGCCTATGACGGCGGAACCTGGACCCCGCTCGAGCTCACCCCTACCGGGGATCCCTCGCCCATCGAGATCCAGAGGATGCACCTCGATGATACCGGCCGTTTATGGCTCCTCGGCGACGACAACTCGCTCTATGTCCACGACGGCGAAACCCCGAAGAAGGTCTTCATGTCTCACGGCTATCAGTCCTTCAGCGCCCTCCACGGCGTCGGCACCGACCTCTGGCTGGGCGGCGATTATCGCACCATTCTGCGCGGCTGGGGGTACGAGGAAGAATAATCAGCATACCGCCCCCCCCCCTCAGTACCGCAGCACGAACGGCAGTAGCGTCAGCACCGCGCCCACCACCACTCCCACCACCACATTGTCGACCAGGTACGGAAACCCCATCAAACCGATCCCGCACAGCATCGCCACGATCCGCTGCGCCTTCTTCCCATAGAGGAAGAAACCAAGACCAATCATCCCCCAGAAGAAGGAAAGCAGCATCGCAAACCCCCACCGTCCTCGCCCCACCCCATACCACTCGCACCAACAACCAGGCCTTCGAGTTACCCGCAGGATACTCCTGGAACCCCTCAATAGAAACCCCGCACCATCGTCAAACAAGCCCGCCCCACCAACCCATCCGGTTTCCATTAGGTCCACCTAATCACCCCGCCCGCACCTCCACACCCCACTCCCCCACCTCAAGTACCAACGCAATCACATACCTTATTCTTTCATTTCCTTATCTATCATCTCACGCCCTACTCTCCGCCAACCCGCTTGACTTCGCTCCCCGCTTATGTGAAAGGTGGTGCAGATTGAAGATGTGGACTAATTGTAGTTAGAAGGCCTCGGTATACACGCCTGTGCCATACCAACCATTCATCGAAACGAAGCCGATGGTTGGGTAACCCAACGCATCTGCATCACCGTGCCTCGGGTTCCCAAATCGCCTCGGCTTGTCATCCACTCGCCATCGTGCTACCAATAACCGGTGTGCTTTACCGAAGGGGAAATTCTTGGTTCACCACCTATCAAGCCAACAAGTTACATTTCTAACAATACCACTGCAGCGGATGCTTTGCACCGCTGACCGGTGGCGTTAGAAGACACAATATTTTATGAATGTTGTCGGCAAATCGTATTCACTACTCCTCGCAATTGCCTGGAATTGCCTGCTCCCTGGTGCTTACAGTTCGAAACATTTCGGCAATCAAATTGGCATCGTACAAATGCTTCTCTTTTTTACGCTTGGTATTGTATACGCATGCACCGATTCGCACTTGATAATATTTTCCATAGTTGCTGTCTGGGCATGGTCGGTTGTAACAACCTATTACTTGATTGAAAAAGAACGCAATATTGCGAATTTGTAACAACCACTCTGTTTTCTTTTTCCTTGCCTTTAGCCATCGCCTCGGCTATTCATCTCCCCAGGTTTACAACAGCCGAGCAACCGTGGTTCACCACCTTTCATACCAACATGTTGCAGTTCTAACATACCACTCCAGCGGACGCTCGCACGCTCGCGCCGCTGACCGGTGGCGTTAGAAGGCCTCGGTATGTTCCTCTGTACCTTTTCCACCCTTCATCAAAACGAAGCCGATGGTTGTGTAGCTCAACGCGATTGCGCCGCTCCCATTTCTCTTCACCAATCGCCACGCTTGTCATCAACTTACCATCGTGCTACCAATAGCCGGTGTGCTTTACCGAAGGGGAGATTCTTTGTTCACCATCTTCTGTACCAACAAGTTACACTTATTATTTGCCGCCAGACTGGCCTTCCGCCAAGTGACAGCTTTGGTTGCGTAACATTATGAGAGTGCTAGTTTCTAACCACTTAGTATACATGAAACATTTAAGGTTAGTTACAATTCTATTATTATTGCTATTCGTCAGCTGCACCAAGCAATACCTGCATGCAATTAAGTCGGACTTTCATGATGCAATAAAAGCTAGTGTTGGCGTGGGTCTTGGTCTTCATGCCGATGTTAAAGTTACTGCTCTTTTCCATCCAGGCATCGGTTGGTTTGGCTGGTGGAAAATGGCTGGGACTGAAAGCAGGTATTCCTATGGCATTTATGAACATTTATTTAGTTGTTTGTTTCCGCTCGGCTTTACCTTTATTGATGATAAACAATTGATATTGCAATCTTTAGATTTTACTTGTTTTAAAGGTTCTGAAGAACTTGTACGGAGAAAGCATGGTGATACTATGTTTGCTAGTGCCCTCTTCGATCCGCAGAGCGTATTGAGTCTTAAAGCTTATCAACCACAAAAATATTCAGTGCACCCATGGATACTTTCCGGCAATCAAAACTCCGGTTATGATCCCACATTCACAGAACAACCCTTTGGATTGGAGATGGGACTTGGCATCATCTTCTTCTCGATACGTCTTGGCTTTGATTTAATTGAATTTATTGATCTGCTAATGACTATTTTTGGATATGATATTCTGCACGACAATGATGAAACAAGTAAAACGATCGGATTAAATAATTCAATTATAAATGTTCATCAGAATGTTCCACAGCCATCTACCACTTCCACCGCCATCCAATCTCATAACTTGGCTGCAGCGTATCGCCAAAAGCCGTCGACCGTGGCCCATTATCGTTAGAAGTCTCCGGTATATTCATCTGAACCATTCCCACCATCCTCAAAACGACGCAGACAGTTGTGTACCCCAACTCAACTGCATCACCGTGCCTCTGATTCTCAAATCACCTCGGCTTGTCATCAACCCTCCATCGTGCTATCAATGACCGAGGTGCTTTACCGAAGGGGAAATACTTGGTTCACCACCTTTCATGCCAACATGTTGCAGTTCTAACAATACCACTGCAGCGGATGCTTCGCACCGCTGACCGGTGGCGTTAGAAGGCCTCGGTATACACGCTTGTAACATCCCCTCCATCCTCAACTCAAAGCCGCTGGTTAGGTTGTCCCGCATTGCGAAGGACCGGCCTGGGGTGCCCGATTTGCAACTGATGGCACAACGTCACAACAACCATATACATGGAACGAAAGCAATACGTTGGAGGCGAGCCCAGGGCGAGCCAGGGACGGGCTGGCTCGGTCCTTCGCTTCGAAGCGTTTCTTTGCCTTCTTTCTTGTCGCTCAACAAGAAAGAAGGTCGAACGGCGGGGTTATCAAATCCAGCGTATCTTGATCCGCTGGTCGAAACCGCGCTTGAGTTCTCAAATCACCTCGACTTGTCATCAACCCCCTATCGTGCTACCAATAACCGGTCTGCTTTACCGAAGGGGAGCTTCGTGGTTCACCACCTATCATGCCAACATGTTACAGTTCTAACAATACCACTGCAGCGGATGCTTCGCACCGCTGCCCTTTGTGCCAATGAAGAGTGAGACAGAAATGGAGGTTAAGTTTATTGTAGAGGAGAGGGCGGGAAGGAGCACGAAGGATGAAGAAGGAAGAGAAGGAAGCAACGAGAGCCGGGTCACCGGAGGGAGACCGGAGGTCGACCGGAGGGGACCCGGCTGGGCAGGTCAGGAAGATCGTACGAGGGAGTGGACCGGATCCGGAGGTGATCGGCTGTGCGCAGCGAAGGACGTTTACAGCCGGGTACAAAGTGAGGATCCTGGAAGAGGTTGATCGGTGCCAAGAAGGCGAGATTGCGGCGCTGCTGCGGCGGGAGGGCTTATACTACTCCCATCTGCAAGCCTGGCGTGAGCAGAGGGCACAAGGTACCCTTGCCGGGTTGTCACCGAAGAAACGAGGGCCTGCGCAGAAGCCGATCGGCCGGGACTATGTGAAGAAGTTGGAGCACGAGAACGAGCGATTGCGTAAGAAGCTCGCCATGGCCGAGGAGATCATCGAGATCCAAAAAAAAGTATCGGCCCTGCTCGGCAACCAGCAGCTCGAGGAATCGTGATGACCTCGATCCTTGCCCGGCAGGGCCGGCTGCCCATCAGGAGCCTGTGTAGCGCGCTGGAGATTGCGCCAGCCAGCTATTATCCGTGTTTTGCACCGCGGCCGAGCCCCGAGCGTCAGCGAACTCGGGGCCGGCCACCACTGGCACTTAGTGCCGAGGAGGAGCAGCAGGTCATGGACTTGGTCAACCGTCCCGAGTTCATGGAGCAGGCTCCGGCCAGCATTAATGCAATCCTCCAGGAGCGTATGCCCTACGTGTGCTCGACCAGGACCATCTATCGCCTCTTGGCCAAGCATCGTCAGGTGCGGGAACGTCGAAACCAACTCCGGCACCCCGTGTACACTCGACCGGAACTGCTGGCCACGGGACCTTGCCAGCTCTGGTCCTGGGATATTACAAAACTCCGGGGGCCGATTCCCTGGACCTACTACTACCTCTATGTGGTCCTCGACGTGTTCAGTCGCTATGTGGTCGGCTGGCTCATCGCTGACACCGAGACCAGTGCCCTTGCCCAGCAAGTGCTCGGCGAGAGCTATCACA
>MGSU01000197.1 GCA_001799195.1 Deltaproteobacteria bacterium RIFOXYA12_FULL_61_11
TATGCCTACGGTAATGCCACCGGCGCCGCCTGCCAATGCCCCGGCTCGACCTGTCTCGGCTACGACGGCGGTCAGGGTTGCTGCCGCAACTGATCCTTCTCTTTTCCTCATCAGTTCCCTTCTAAATACAACGCCTTTAAAATAATTTTTCTTTTTCCCATCCGGCACGACCTTTGCCTTGTTCCCAGGGTCCCTCGATCGTGCTATGAACCAATCCTCGACGTTTGAACCGAGGAGGGGGCATGATCCGCACCATTGGTATCCTCACCGCATTCGCCTTCGCAGCAGCGGCCTGGGCCGCACCGTTCAATCTCGTCACCTTGCAGCAATCCCTGAAGACGACCAAGGCCTCCTGGACTGCCGGGCCGACCGGGCTGCACGATCTCAGCATGCAGGAGAAGCGCGAGCTCCTCGGCCTGCTCGACTACGTCGAGATCACGGCCTTCTCCGAAGTCCGTGACGAAGACTACTTGGACGAGGACCTGCCGCTCACCCACGACTGGCGGAACGTAAACGGCAAGAACTACGACACCGACATGCGCTACCAGGGCCGTTGCGGGAGCTGCGTGGCCTTCGCCACGGTCGCGGCCGTGGAGATGCAGCTCAACATCACCAACAAGCGGCCCGACCTGGACCTGGACTTCAGCGAGCAACACCTCTTCACCTGCGGCGGCCGTTCTTGCTCGACCGGCTGGTACGCGACCTCGGGACTCTCGTACATCCAGAAGTACGGCGTCCCCGATGAGCAATGCTTCCCCTATCTCTCGGGGAACCTCGGTCAGGACCTGCAGTGCACGCAGACCTGCGGTGACGCCAAGGCTCGCCTCTTCACCATCCCCTCGTTCCGCACCGTGACCAGCGGCAGCGAGAACATCGAGGTCATCAAGAAAGCCCTCACCGAAGGCCCCCTGCTGACCACCATGCGCGTCTACGAGGACTTCTATGCCTATACCGGCGGAGTCTACGAGTACAAGAGCGGCAAGATGGTCGGCGGCCACGCCGTGACCATGCTCGGCTACGACGTCGAGCGCCGGGCCTGGTTGGTCAAGAACAGTTGGGGCGACGCCTGGGGCGAGGGCGGCTACTTCTGGATCCGCTGGGGGGATGTCTCCGGCCTCGGCCAATCGACCTATCAACCCGTGGTGAAGTCCTTGGAGGGTTTCGTCAAGATCACCGATCCCAAGGACGAAGCCGTGCTCTCGGGCAAGGTCGTCTTCTCGGTCGAGAACACCTATACCGGCGCAACCTCGGTGGCCTACAAGCTCCTCTCCAAGGGCGAGGTACTGTCTGAGCAGAGCAAGGAAGCCGCCCCGCAGACGACCTTCAGCCTCGACACCGCCGCTCTCCCCGACGGCGCCTACGACTTGGTCGCCCTGGTCCGCCGCGGTGAACAAGAATTCCGCTCCCACTACCTCAAGGTGTGGATCCTCAACACCCAACCAACCCTCTCTCTGACCCTAACCGACCCGGTCGAGGGCACCGTACTCTCGGACAAGATCCTGCTCTCCTACTCCTGTGGCGCGGACCAGAGCATTCCCTTCACCGTCCTACGCACCGTCATCGAGGGAGCCGGCGTCAGCAAATCGTTCGAGGTGAAGAACCCCTGCCCGGCAATCAAAGTCCGCTGGACGACCTTCCTCTTCCCGAATGGGGAGTACACGGTCCGCGGTATCGGCTTGGTCGGGACCAAGGCCAGCGTCTCCTCGAAGCCCGTGAAGCTCAGCGTCAAGAACCCGGCAAAACCCTGAAACAAAAAACCTTGGCACCCAGCCTTCTCGCGGCTTCCCCCTCGCTTCCTGCGCTTTCCAAGACGCGGTCTGAGCAACGGTGATGACCACCTCCAAGGGCAACATCCTGATCGTCGAGGACGAGCGGCTCATCGCCCTCGAACTCAAACACTCCCTCGAAGACCGGGGTTTCCGTTGCGCCGGTTTCGCCTCGAACGCGGACCAAGCCCTGGAGCTGGCCCGACGGCTCCGTCCTGACTTGGTACTCATGGACATCAGGCTCGAAGGCCAGGGCGACGGCATCGGCGCGGCCAAGATCCTGCAACAGGAGCTCGGCCTCCCGGTCATCTTCCTCACCTCCCATTCCGACGAAACCACGGTACGCCGGGCCGCAGAACTCGGCCCCTACGGTTACCTGCTGAAACCGATAGAAGAACATGAGCTCACCCTCGCCTTGGAGATGGCGCTCTCGAAGGCGCGCATGGAAACCGCCCTGCGCCGGCAGGAACGATGGTTGGCCACCACCTTGCGCAGCATTCGGGAGGCCGTTGTCTGTGCCGACAACACGGGCAAGGTCACCTTCCTTAATCCCGCTGCCTCGAACCTGCTGGGTTGGCAAGGCGATGAGGCCAAGGGGGAACCCCTCGGCAAGATCCTCGAGCTGATCGACGAGACCACGGGCCGGAAACACGAGCCGTTCGTCGAGGTCTTCGCCGCTCCCACCAACCCCGAGGTCCGACTCTGCACCCACCTCTCCCTGCTCACGCGTGACGGCCGGCGGCTTCACGTGAGCGAGAGCATCGCTCCCATCACCGATGAAGACGGCACGCTGCTCGGCACGCTGGTCATCCTGCGCGACGTCTCGGCCGAGGTCCGCACCGAACGGGACTTCTTCGCGCAGCAGTTCGAGCGCATGTTGGCCCACCTCTCCGAGCTCGAGATCAACGGCAAGGTGTTGTTCGCAGAGGTACTCGGAGCCTTGGGTCCCGATCAGAAGGTGCTGGCAGGCACCGTGGTCGAAGCCTGTCGGGACCTTCGCTTCCTCACCAGTCGTCTGGCAGCGGTCCACCAGAGCAGCACCGAGGAAACGCCTGCGCCGAGAACCGCCGTGCAGCTCCAAACGTTGCTTCGCGAACTCCCGGAGGTGTTCCGCGGTCCAACGACGCGGAAAAAGATAGTCCTCGCTTTGGACCTACCCCAACAACCGATCACGGTCTCGGCCGAACGCGAGTTGCTGTGGTTCTTGATCGCCTCCCTGGTCGAGACCTTGCTCGAGAACTCTCCCCCGGTGTCCACGGTGAGAATCTCCCTCGCGGTCGAGCAGGGTGAAGGCCCACGGCTCGAACTCAGTAATCCCGAGTTGCGCATGACCCTGCCCTCCTCCCTCGAGGAACGTCCCCCCAGTGAAGAGGTGTGCGCCTTCCTGCTCACCCCGCAACAGGCGCGCTTCCACCACTTCCTGAGCACGATCGCTCGGCGGCACGGCCTCACCTTCGAGGTGCGCGATCACGCGGGGATCATCCTCAACGTTCCCGCCTCGATGATCCTCACACCCTGAGGGCCGTCGGGAGTCGCAAGCCCGACATACCCACACCGTACCTTCCTTCCAGGCGGTCGAGCGCGGCGAGATAATCGAGGACGACGAGCCCCGTACCCGGGCGTACGGGCTCGAGTATCTCGTGCAAGACGTCCAGCCCGAGGCTACGACGCCTTGCACCTCCGGTCTCCGGTGCGATGAGCTGAATAGGGACGAAAAAAACTTCCTCGGAGCGGGAGAACTCGACCAGGAAGCCGGCCAGTGCTCCCATCGCGGCGACCCGGCGCAGGTAGGCGACCTGGTGGGGATGGAGGTTGTCATAGTCTATTCTGCCGCGCTTCGTGCTCTTGGCATCGAAAAAAATCGCTCGACCCTGGGGAGCGAGTACGCCACCGTAATCCGGCTCGGCCTTGGACTCGGGCACGAACAACCTGAGCTCGCCACCGTCGGCGATCTGTCCGTTCAGGGCCAGGACTTCAGCGCTCGGCGAGAGCCTGCGGCCGCGACGTTGCAAGAACCTGCCAGGTACGGCCTTGCGGGTGATCACCGCGCGACCCGTTTGTTCATAGCCCTGATTGATCAGGTCGACCAGACCTTGGAAGCGCCCCCCGACCTCGCGACCGGCAAGACCTTGGCGCGCTCCGCTCACATCGGCCTCTCGGTGAGATTGCGCCGACTTACTGCTACCAATTCGCGTTCGTGGTCCGCCCGGGCCAAGCGCTCCGCCACTTCCAGGTGCCGTCTCGCGGCGGCGAGGTGCCCGCGTTGCCGTTCCAACGTGAGGAGGTTCATGCGAAAGTAGAACCGCTCGAGCATGCGTTCCAATCCGTGATGGTGGAGGATCAAGTCGACTTGGCCGATCAAGCCCCCGCGCAAGCGGATACTTTCTTCGACGTTGTCGTTGCAGCGGTTCTTGAAAGAGATGCTCGGCTTGCGTTTGAAGAGCCGCGTAACGGGAATATCCAGATAGCCGCTGCGGCCTCGGGCCTCGGGTACCGTCTCGGTCAAAGGACGGTACCCATAGAGCGAGGGGTCATCGGTGTAGTTGCGTTGGATCATGCGCACGCCCTCGTAACGCTCCCATACCCGCGGATCATTGGCCACGGAGAGCAACAGGGCCTGATCCGTGAGGGACAAACGCTCGTCGGCATCGAGGGAGAAGACCCAATCGCCCCGAAGCCCTTGGAGTAATTGATTCCTTGCGGCGGAAAAATCGTCGGCCCACGTCATCGGCCTGACCACGGCCCCGGCCCGCCGGATGAGTTCCACGGAAGAGTCCGTCGAGCCCGTATCACCGAACACCGCTTCGTCGACCACCGGCAGCAGGCAATCGAAGAGCTCCGGAAGATTGGGTTCCTCGTCGCGTACTAACGCGATGCCGGAGATGGTCCGCCGCCCCTCGAAGAGCTGTTCCTGGCGCCGAGCGAAATCCAAGGCTTGTTCGGTATAGGGGCATCTGCCTGCCTCCGGCTCCCACTTCCGTACGAAGACCCTGCCATTGCGCAGCAACCAGGCATCGAGGTCGACCCGGTTGTGCTCGAAACTCCGGCTGCCGTGGTGGTGGACGAAGACCCCACGGTGAAAATAATTGCGATAGCCTTGGCGCACCAAGCGCAGGCAGAGATCTGTATCCTCATAGTTGCCCAAGCCGAAGCGCTCGTCGAAAGCACCGACGTGATCGAGTCTCTGTCGGGACGTGAGCAGGCAGAAACCGACCAACCGCCAACATTCCTGGTAACAACCACCGAACGCGCTGCGCACGGCCGCGCCGAACCCCTGCAGTTCCTCGTCGTTGCCGTACTTCGTCTCCCGCACGAGCTGGGGGCCGCCGACGTGGTTGGACACCGGACCGACCGCTCCAACCTCGGCGCGATGCTCAAAACACTCCACTAGCCCTTTCAACCATTCCTTGCACAAGAGCACGTCATTGTTGAGGAACAGTATATGCTCACCCTTGGCATGGCGGAGTCCGAGGTTGTTCCCGGCGGCGAAGCCGAGGTTGCGCGAGGAACGCAACAACGAGGCCGGGTGTTGCCGATGTTCCGAGAGGAAGGCGGCAACCGCCTCGGCGCTATCATCGGTAGAAGCATTGTCGACGACCACGAGTTCGAAAGGATAGTCGGTGTGCGCCCAAAGGCTGTGGAGGAACTCCAGCGTCACCGCGCGGTGGTTGTAGCAGAGGACGATGATGGTGACCATGGGACTCAGGTGTGTTGTAATTCGTTCTTCAGCCGGAGCAACAGTTTTTTCGCTTTTCCCATTTTCCCGAGCTGCATGTAGGTCTCGCTGAGGCGGAAGACCACGTCGACCATCCCGGGTTGCAGAGCGAGCCCTCGTTCATAACTTGCCGCCGCTGCTTCGTGATCGCTCAACGTGGCGTAGAGCTCGCCCAGATCGAAGTGACAGGCGGCATTGTCAGGATCGAGCGTGGTCATGAGCCTCAGGGCACCGAGAGCGGCCTGAGTCAACCCCTTCCCGTGGTACCAGGTTATCAGTTGGGTGAGCCGCTCCAACGAGGGGACTCCGTGCGGCACATCGCCCTCTTCGATCACCCTGCGGGGGAACTTGTCCGCCAGGGCGCAACCCGCGCAGCACTGAAGGGGAGTGGTACTCAGTGCGAGCTGCTGCCTCCTCACTTCCTGCATGGTCGCTCCGGACCAGAACTCCAAGAGGGTCGTACTGGTGACCGACCCGAACGCCGGAAGAGCCTGGGCTCGCAAGGCGGGCCAACAGGGCAGGTACCTGCCGTCGGTCGCCAGGGTGAGGGAGTAAAAGGGACAAAGACAGGGGGTTCCTGAATGAGCCTGCGCAGGCTCTCGCGCGGCCACCGCGACCCCTGCTTTGAGGGAGCTGTTCGAGAGCACCGAAGAATAGCTCCCGGCCAACAATCGATGGGCCTCGAGGAAACCCAACTCATCGTCCTCGCACGTCGCGAAGTAGAGGTCGAGCTTGAGCTCCCTGCCCGGTTCCAGACGTTCTCCGAAACGGGAGAGCCTCTCGAGCCACTCGGGGGTGGGCTCCGGGACGATCAGGGAAAGCCGGTCCAGATCACTGTACATGAGCCGGTCAAGGCTACCCTCGGGTTCGTCCAGACCGAGGTCCAGGACCACCTCGCAGATACGGTGGCCCTTACAGGCCTTGACGTCATTGACATAGAGGTCCAGGTCCACGGTGCCCAGGGCCGCGCCGTGCCCGGCGAGGACGACCTTCAGGCCGTGGTCCTCGGGGAACTGGTCGAGTACTTCGTGGAAGAGCTTGAGGTCGAGCACTCCGGACTCACCCGCGACCTGGCATTGAAGCAGGGTGGGCAACCCGGGGCCGAGGTACAGCCTCCGAGCCGTGGGGCGCCAATCGCGCAAGAGCCCCGCGTACTTCTTCTCGAACGGCACGTCGCGGTCGAGTCGTTCGAGCAGCCGGTACGCGTCCTGGAACTGCCCCAGGTTCTTCGCCGCGATGGCCTGCTGGAAGTGAGCCTCAAAACGCTCCCGGCAGTAACGGGAGAAGCGCAAGGCGACGTTCAGGGCCTCTTTGTGGTAGCCGATGGTGATAAGCAGATTGACCGCACTCATGTAGGGCAAGGCAAGGAGCTGCTGGCAGACCATGGCTTCGCTCAGGTGGCCGAGGCTCTCGAAGTTGTTCTTGCGCAAAAAATAGAGGCTGCCGAGGTAGTATTGGGCCAGGGCCGAGGAAGGCCGGACCGCCAGGATCTGTTCGAAAGCCCTGCGGGCTTCTTCCTCGTGATCGCGGTTGAACAGGTTGATGGCGCGGATGAGTTCGAGTACCTCCTCCAGGGGGTGTTCCGGAAACTCCACGAGCACGTTCTCGACCAACAATGCGTCGAGGATACCTAACTCCGCGACCTCGAGTGCATCCGAGAGGTACGAACTGGCCAATTCGAAATTACGGGAGAGGTTCAGGTGCAAGACGGTCTGTTCGGGCACCCCTGCGAGGACGGCCTTATACCAGGGTACATCGATCGTACGGAGATCCCTGGCCGTCCAGGGAGCCTCGACCTCCTGGGGCAACCTGTCCAAGTGGTCTATGAAAGGACCGAGCAAGGTACGCCGTTCGGGATCGCGGTCGAGGAAGAAGCCCTGGGCCGTGGCCGAGAACAGCGCGGTGAGCCGTGCTTGCTGCTCGGGAAGGGCGAGGATGGAGCGCTGCCCCAGCTCGGCCATGGTCGTGGCGGCTCTCCCCCGCAAGACCCCGACCACCTTGCCCGCCCGGAGCAGAGCGCAGACCTTCGCCACGGGGTCTTCGACGATCGTGGCCTCGGGGAATTGCTCGTGCAACAACTCGGTGTAATCCCTCGGCAACGAACCGCCGAGCATCGCTCCGAGGCTGCCGTCGCTCGCCCTCATCGTCCCGAACACGGCGTACTTCCGGCAGGCAGCAGGATGGTACTGGGCCTCGGGCAGTAACCAACTCGAACCCAGATTGCCGGTGTAGGCTACTGAAGTTGCCTGCAAACCGAGCAGTTCCACCACCGTACCGAAGGTCGCGACGACAAAGGGCAACCCCCACCCCAGGACTTCCTCGGGAGACCTCCCCTCGAGGTCGGCGAGTAAGCCCGAGGGCAGTAGGACGGGTTCGTCCAGCCCGACCTCGGTCAGGGAAGCTCTCGCATCGCGAGGTGTCAGGGTGAGAGCCGTGCGGTCGAGGACAAGATGCCGGCAGAAGGGAT
>MGSU01000198.1:0-4630 GCA_001799195.1 Deltaproteobacteria bacterium RIFOXYA12_FULL_61_11
CACCTCGCGGATGATGTCGGTCAGAAAGCGGGCCGCATCGTCGTTGAGTTTCGGTGCGGCGCGGTTGCCGAGGTCGAGCACGGCTGCCTTCAACTCGGCGGCCCGGCCTAGCGTGGGCAGCGCGCAGACTACGAACAAGGTCACGCACAACAATTCCCGGGCGGCGATGAACTTCATGGCACAGGACCTCCGGTCGGGACCGGCGAAGGAGCGACGAGCAGGGCGAGCAGACGCGATACCAGATCACCCCCTGCTTGGCTCACCAGCCCGCGAACCATTCCGGTAGTATCGATCAGGACATAGAGAGGCAGCGCGGCGTCCTTGCCGACGACCAGACCGTATTTCTCGGCCACGGCGCCGAACTTGTCGTGCAACAGCGACCGACTCGTGCCGACCTCGGTGCGGTAGGCGACGAGCTCGGCTCGGGTCCCGCCCAGTCCGATCAGCAACACCTCCACCCCGGCGGCCAGGAGGTCGCTCTTCCCGCTCTCGAGCAGGGAAAGACCGGTCTTGCAGTGGTGGCACCAGGAAGCGCAGAAGGCCAGGACCAGACCGCCTTGGGCCGCGCGCAGTTCGCTCAGCCGGATCAGCTTGTCGTCCGTGGTCCAGCCGGCAAAGTCCGGCGCGGGTTGACCGACCTGCAGAGGCCCGGCGGTTTGGAGGAAGATGCTGGTGGTCGGCGGAGGCGGCAGGGGGTCGGCTCCCGCCAGGGTACAGATGAGTAACAACCACAGTCCGGTCTTCATGGGGGTGAGACCTCCCGCAACTGGAGGGGCACGTGTCTGGCCAGCACCTGCAAGGCCGGCCGCAAAACCTCCGGCGCGGTCTCGATCAGGCGGGTATCCGGGTCGGCCAGGTCACTGGCGGCCACGCCGGAGAGCGTGGTCCGTGGGAATTCGGTCACGACCGCAGCGTTCTCGCAGCGCTTGACCGTACCCCCGAGCACCAGCGTTGTGGTCCGCCACGAGCTGGGGACGTTCGCGGACGCACCTACGTCCACCTGGAGTTCGAGCAACAAGGTATACGGAGAAGGCTGGGGGCAGCTCTCGGCGAATCCGAAGCGCAGGGAGGTGGCGCCGAGCGTGCGTTCGAGGGCGGCTCTCGCCGTGCGTAAGACGGCGGCATCGCCGGTCAGGGCGATGGTTACGGCCGCCTCCATCAGCCAGGACGAGGCCACGGCCTCGAGGTTGGAACAGTCCGTGGGCGGTGGTAAGGGGGTGCCGACCAGGGTGCGGTGCTGAAGATCGAGGTCTGCCCGGCGGAGCAGCTCGGCGCGGATCGTGGTGAGAGCCTGCGCAAACAGATCGAAACGCCGTTCGGCCAGGGCCTGCTCGGCTTGCATCGTGGTCAGGCGCAACGCCCCATCCAGAGCCTGGGTTTTTGCCACGAGCAGTTCGGCCGCCTTGTTGCGGTCCAGACAGGCGAAGGCATGATAATGGCCCGTGACCTGGTCGTGATGCCGGGAGAGGATGGCGAACAGTTCGGCGTGCTCAAAGTTGAACCGCTGGGAGAGCGTGCTGCGCTCTTCACTCTGCTCTACGACCGTGCCGCTCCTCTGCTCGACGCTGTACTTGCGCTCATACACCCCGGAGAGTTCGGAGCGGTAGGCAGCGGCCAGCGAGGCCCTGGCCAAAGCCTCGGCCTCCTCGGGGGAGACCGTCGAACTACCGACACCGGCAAGAAAGTTCGGTCCCTGTGGACACTGGGGGTGGGCGGCTGGGCGTTGGTAAAAGCCGGGCAGAACAGGGCGGGCCGTGCAACCGACCAGGAAGAGAACAGTGAGCGCGAGCAGCCTTCTCACTGTGCGGTCTCGAACTGTTTGTCCAGGGCCTTGTGTATCGCGGTCAGGCCTTCCGCGGCCTTGTCCTCGAGGAACAGTTTTTTACCCGGCTCACCGCTCTGGACCGAGGCCGCGAGCATGGTCTTGAGCCGCTCGATCGTCGACGGCAGATCGAGCTTGACCCGCGCGTAGACCTTGAGCTTGCCGCCCTCGAGCTTCTCGGCAAAGTAGTTCTCGACCGTGGTCAGGGCCAGGACCATGCCCGTGGACTGCTCGGTCACGGACTTGAGCACCACCTCGGACACGTCTTCCCCCGGGTTGACCAGGTTCTGCTGCTCGGCCAGCGCAGACTTGACGCTGCCCTCGATGCGCACGTTCACGTAGTTGGCCAGCTCGTGGCGGGCCATGGCCGCGGCGGCCAAACGCAGGTCGCCCTCGGAATACCCTTCCACCATGCCCACAGCGAACCGGGCTGTCTTGCTCTCTTCCAACAGATCCTCGTTCGGTTTATCGATCCACTTCGGGCGGCCGCCGGTGGCGGTG
The DNA here is from genome assembly GCA_001799195.1 of Deltaproteobacteria bacterium RIFOXYA12_FULL_61_11. Classification (GTDB taxonomy): domain Bacteria; phylum Bdellovibrionota_F; class JAHFAK01; order YA12-FULL-61-11; family YA12-FULL-61-11; genus YA12-FULL-61-11. The sequence goes on from MGSU01000198.1 coordinate 2,324, forward strand.
GCGCAGGCGACGAGCAGGAGAAGCAGCACCACTATGAATACTGCACGCGTCGATGACAGCATGATTCATCCTCCATGGGTATTCCTTTGGCCTTTCGGTGCAACGAACCTAGCAAAAGGATGGAGAAGGGGCAACCTGGAAGATGGTGTTTCTCGGCTCACGGTATGGGTGTTGGAGGGCCGAAAATGGTCGTAAGTCCTTCGACCAAAAGTCTTCCGGCGTGCTCAGCGGTCTTGCGCAGCGCAGCCAGGCCAGCAAGCTCGTTGGTAGGTCCGAATCCGCGGGTGTCGAAGCCCTTCTCTGCCGCCGTTCTGCGCGGCGTAACGGTCAGTGTCAAAACCTGACGGCCGCTTTGGAGTGCAATCAGGGAAAGCTCGGCACTGCCGTTGGCGCAGACGAACTCCCCCGGGTTGAGCAAGCTGCTGCGCAGCGAACCGACGAGGAGAAAGTCGACCCCTTTAGCTGCAAGTTTGGCATACTCCTCTGGTCCCGGGGAAGCAAGTCGGGAGAGCTTGAACGGCAAAGGTACAAGCCTGTACCCGGCCCCGGTCAGAGCCTCGGCAAGGAGCGGCTCGGCCACGGGGTCACGCACAGGATGATTAAGGTTGGTCTCGACGAGGTGCAGGCCCAGCCGGGACTCGGCTCGATCGGGGACGCGAAAGGTGAACTCGAGACTTGGCCCGTGAGCGGCAAGATGGGCGGGAAAAACCTGCTGGTCGAGGCCAACGCGAACCAGGTGGGTTTTCGCGTTCGTATTCTCGACCCGCACAACAGGTGAGGCAGCCTCGCCGTGAGTGTCGGTGGTATCACGCTCGAGCAGTTCTATCTTGCTCCCCTCTTCCGGTGCGAAATACAGCGGGCAGTCGGCGACCGGCTCGGTCGGCGCATCGGACTGATGCTTGATCAGCCTGACCTTAAAGGGCTTGGCCAGGGCTTGACCAGGCAGCCCCTGTTGACCATCGCCGTCGACCTTCTCGAGCCTGAACGTTCGTGCCACACGCGCAAACATTTCCTCGAGGGCACTGGAGCTGATCTCTTTTTTTTCTCGTGGGGCAGGCCGCCCGAACATCGCGTGGTAGAGCAATTCCTGGGTGAGGGTCTCTTCTGCAACCTCGTAGGCCTTGCACAGTTCACGTAGGCTAGCACACGCGCCGTTCGAGGCTGCCTTCGCCGCCTCGAGGTGGAGGCTGGTCCTGGTACGCAGATCCTCGATGGTGCACATCAGGGCATGACCTGCCTGGTCGAGGTCCAGGACTGCCAAAGCAAAGGCCGTGCCCCGGTCGGTGTCCGCATAGCGTTGAGTGATGCTCAGCCCACTGATATCATCAACGAGGGCCGTTTCTTGAGAGGCCTGCAGGTAGCGACGTTGGGCCGTTTCTCGGAAGTGCTCTTGGGCCTGCTGTTGCTCAATGACGGTCGAACTGCTACTCACCGCGGCGATGGAAATTCGGATCTGCTTGGTGAGCTCGGCTCGCGCGGCCTGCTCGGCCCTGCGCATGGCCTCGTCCGCGTTGCCTTCGATCGTGGCCGAACCAAGCCCTTGAAGATAACGACCGGCGGGATACGATCTGTGCTGAACTCCGTCGGTCCAGGCCGGACGACGGGTTGCATTTCCGCAGGCCAAGGTCAGGCCGAGCAGCAGTACGACCAACTCGCCTGCCCGCCGAGGCCTGCGTTGTGCAACCTCGATTAGAGCTGATTTCATGATTGGTCGTCCACTTTGCTCATCCATTTTCAATTGGTTGGGATTAACACAAGCCCAAGGCGCAGACAAGCCGAATTCATGACATCCAACGACCTTCGACGTTCTTTACTCCTCGGTGGGCAGCATGCTACTGATCGGACCTGTGAATGTACTCGGGATTTTGCCATGGTCGGTCGGGAACATTACCCAATAACCTCCTCCTCACCGGCGGTGGCCGGGGTTGCGGGCGGTCAATCCCCCCCGAGTTACGCAGGCCTATCAACGGCTCTGTTGTTCGTTTTCTGCTCCCTTGGCTTCCTCTTCGCTGCACCTTGCCCAGCCGTCGATGCTGGCAGTCTCGCTCCGCTCTTTTGCCTTACCAACATCAATGCCCGGCCCGCGGCAGAAGGCGTCATTCCACCGGCGGGACGCTGGTGTCTCAAACACTACGTCGGCCCACGGGCGACCTCACCTGCCTATGCGGTGCTGCTCAGCTTCTTCGCCACCTGGTGCGCCCCCTGCGTCGCTGAACTGCCCTTCCTGCAGGGCTTACAACAACGCTACGCCGCGAAAGGGCTGCGCACCTTGGTGGTCAACGTCGAGCAAGAGCACGAGGATACCCT
>MGSU01000198.1:4644-9894 GCA_001799195.1 Deltaproteobacteria bacterium RIFOXYA12_FULL_61_11
CCGATAAAGGTATCGTGCTGCCCGTGGTCAAGGACGTACACACCATCCTGATGCAGCGGTACAAGGTCACGGCCCTGCCGAACCTGTTCCTCATCGATGGTCAAGGGACCGTGCGCCTCCACCTTGCGGGCTTTGACGAGGGCAGCAAAACACTACTCGAGGCACGTCTACAGGGGTTGCTGCCATGAGCAGAATGCGTCGGAAATACCTGATAGCCCCTCGGTTCCAACTCAAATATCTCACCCTGGTGCTCGGCATCATCGTTCTGCTCACCCTGGTCCATGCTGGCATCCTTTACCCCTTGGTCGAGCAGGTCCGGCGCAGTGAGCAAGCCCTGTTGCTTCTAGGCCGGGACAACCGCGACTTGGTCCAGAACCTCGAGGAGATGCCCGAGCATGAGAAGACCAGGGTCGATGCCGGGTACGAGGCGATGCGCACCCAGTCCGAGGACGCCCATGCCACGCTCACAACCTTGCTATGGTTTGATCTGTTCTTCACCCTACTGGTCAGTTTGGTTGTCGCCGGCTTCGGCCTGGTGCTGACCCAGCGCATCGCCGGTCCTATCATGCTCGCTTCGCGAGCGTTGCACCAAGCTCTATCCGGTGAAACCATTGCTCGGCGCGAATTGCGGGACAAGGATGAGTTCAGAGTTTTCTATCAGGATTTGATACATGCGCTGGAACGGCTAGAAGGTGAGCGTAAGGCCTAGACCGGGGGGAAAATCATCTTGTGCAATGGGATGCACACGCCACTCGAAAGCCACTCCCCCCTCGAGTTGATGTTGTATTCTTTCTTTCTCTCGCTGATATTCGTTCGTCTTGTCCTGCACTCTTTGTGCTTTTTTCTGATACCACTCGGCATGTGATGGAGCAAGTGTGGCAATAGTAAAAAACAACAGCTCAGAAAGAGAAAGAGATAATAATAGCATTCCATTTAGCTGGAAAAATTTATTAATATTTTTCGGTTGATGAATGGTATTTGCTGTCGAACCATCTGCCGCGACAGTATGGGCATACACACTCCCTTCTGAATTTGGTCCCTGTAGTTTTAAGTAGACATACAACACTCCCAGTTCACCGAGCAAGACCGCACTATTCAATACCTTATATGGCAATGAAGTATATTGAAAACTAGAACCTACATAAAATAAATCCCGTAGTGCTCCTAGACTTGCACCAAGTGTCATGAAAATAAAGCTTGCTGCCGAATCTCCAGTAAAGGGTGCATCAATATCGTCAATGACAGTGTGATGGCAATCACTATTTGGATCTTGCTTGTCGCAAATCTCCCAATCAACATACATTGATGTAATGCCCATGGAAATAGATAAAATTCCAGCAACCAATGCTCCATTACCCCAAAAGGTATGCTCACCATACAAGCCATAATTAGATATCAATGTCTCACTGCTACTATTGCTTGCAAGGTGCGTGAGGTGAGTAGACTCACTGTTGAGCGCATCTATAGTCTTTTTAATTTTTTGTAATCTGTATTGTAAATCATCATATTCCGAAAATGCTGTCATCTTCAGTAAGACATTTTCCTCTCCTGTTTGTCTTACCCGGAGATTTGTCTCAAATACATGGTACTTCTGTTTCTTTAATTGTACTGCATACATACCTTTTTTAAGGACTATTGCACAAGGTGATTGCGAGCATTGTTCTTCATTGGCTATATAGAGCGTGGCGTTATTCGGGACGTAATTGAAATGAACGGTCGCATAGGGTTGCAGAGTGACCTCAAGAGTAGCACCATGCACCACCGGTACTTCGATACTCTGTTCATGGTCATTGAACTGCGATTTTACCACACGCAAAGTGTGATGACCTGGAAGTACAGATACGGTTTTTCCAACAGTACCAAGATACTTTCCATCCATAAACATCTCAGCATCAGGCACAGTGCAGATGATTCTGAGAGGCACCTGGATGGGGTTTAATGGATAGCGATATTCCACCTGTTGACTTGGGTACACCACCAGTGTGATTGAATGTGGATGATAGCCCGCCTTGTTTATAACAAATCGGTGTTTGCCCAAGGTCTGCCCGGTCAAGGTGAGCGGGGTCTGACCAAGTTCCTTGGCCCCGGATAGCACCCTGGCACCCGGCGGATCGCTGACGATTGAGAGATCACCAGTCATTACTGGCAGTTTATAGTGCCGAGAGAAATGTTTTCCAACAGGCAAATCGACCTCATAGAGAATACGACAATACTTCGATTGGTCCAGAGGGTCGATCGACAGAGTTTTTTTCCCCGCAATAACAGGAATTTCTTTGAGTGGGGTTTTTCCGAGTAACATTGTACCCCAATAGACCTTTGCCGGTACATTGGTAGTAATAGTCCACCACCCTTGTAAAATCGGTGGGTTCAATAACCGCTTCACTCGTTCTTTCATCGGCTGTTGCTCAACCACTGCAGTAGTAACTTTTCCAGAAAGCTTCTGGGCAGCTTGGTTGATTTCGATATCCAGGTCCTTTTCGCTCACTCCGAGAGGGGTCTGATAGACATCCATCACCGCAGCGCTGGTGAGGTCGATGAGTCGGCAGTTGAGGTGATAGGTTGTTCCGATCTTTGTCAGCACCGTGGAGAGTCCCAGGGCAGCGCCGGACAGCTCGCCCAGACGAACAAGGCACTGTTTCTGCGAGCAACGCCCCGACACCATGAGCGTCTGCTCCTTGACCAGCACGGTGAGCTTGTTGCGAGCAACCGGGACGAAAACACCGTACTCGGCGAGTTGGGCTTCGAGGCTCAGCTCCAAGCGCTCGACCACCGCGCGCGAGAGGTTCGAACGGTTCTCGAAATTTTGGACGATGACTGTGTTTCGCTGAGCTGAACCTGTCGAGGGCTCCGCTTTCAGAGTGGCAGTGTCGCTGGTTTTTGCCTGCGGTACCAGACCAGGATTATTCAAAGTGGCGACAAGCTTCTCGGCAGACTTGGTGCTGTAGCGAAGTTGGAGCAATTCGTTGGCCTGAACAACCAGCGGCACCATCAGGGCAAGAGACAGCAATTTCATGGTGTTTGCTCCGGAATGGCGATGAGCACATACTCCCGCACTAAATCGTCTTCAGGTCGACACCAGATCTTCTCAGATCTGATTTGATAGCCCCGCAACTGCAGTTCAATAGTCTGTGCGGTTGTCGGATCAATGTCGTCGATGATCAGCGGTGTCTTGCCCTTCCGTTCGTTGTTCAACATGACTTCGGCACCGACGGGGGTGGTAAAAAGCAAGAGTTTGGCAGGCTTGGCCTTGAGCTTGACGTCGAGTTTTTCCTGGTGCTTGTCGCGCGGAATGACGACGGTTCGCTTCCAAGGTTCGTAACCCGGCAGAACCAGAATCAGCTCGTGCTCCCCAACCGTGAGAGTGTGCCGGGGAAGCGGTGTATCTCCTATGATGGCCTTGTCGAGTACAACCGTGGCCTCCGCCGGCGTGGTTTCCACACTCAACGAACCGCGATGCCGAGCAAGGGTTTCGGAAAATTCCTCGGCCAACCGGCTGACCGTGATGGTCTTGACGATCTCGTAGTAGTCGTCGAGTTGGAGCCTGAGATTGAAGCTGCCGGCCGGGAGGTGCAGGTTGAGCGGGGTCTTGCCCTTCTCCTCGTCCTCGATGAATACCTTGGCTCTGTCCGGTTTTGTGGTGAAGGTGCAGAGCGCCGGTCGGCTCACTCCTGCCCTGGTTTCGATCCCCAACAGGCGGCCCAGCAGGTCCTCGGCAACCAGCAGTAAATCCTCGAAGCTGCCCTCCAAGGTGCGGGTGAGCGTTTTCTCCAGGGTGCCGGTTTCGACGCTGAGCAGCTTGAACCAGACGGTCGGATGCTCTGTGGTGCCGGTGACCCCGCCGCTGACGTTCTTTTCAGCGCCGAGAATGCCCCCCAATTCGATGAAGCAGGAACTGGTGCTGCACATCCCGCTCTGCTGCAGTTTGGCCTCTTTGGTGATCATAGCAAGCTCGTCCCGCGACCGAGTGACCAGCACGTACTCGGGGCGGGAGGCGATCAAGGCCTCGAGCTTGCCCTGGAGTACTGCCCGACGACTTTCGCTGAGCAATGGGGCCTCGAGCGGCTCGAGAAAGACCGAGACCGCCTGCGCGAATACAGACCATGGCCACAACAACACAATCAGGGCCAGCCCGCGTATTCTCATCGAACCTCCCGTTCGTCTTTTACTTTTGGCGTCGCTCATCTGCTCCGGTGCCATGTACAGCGGAGTACCCAGCATGGACGCGGTCTTGGAAAGGTCCCCCAGCTCGCGCGCTTTGGCCAAGCCGAATTCCGTGACCTTGGGCTCCCCCTCGGGGGTCATCAGTACGTTGGCCGGCTTGAGGTCCCGGTGGATAATGCCGCGCTGGTGGGCATGTCCCACTGCCTGACACAGTTTTCGGAACAAACTCAGCGCCTCGGTGGTGGACTGTTCCTCGCTCGTCCAGGTGCTTTTGCAGATCCCCGCCCTCGATGTACTCCAGCACCAGGTACAAACCCTCGTCGTCCCAGGCCACCTCGTACACCTGCACAATATTGGGATGCGACAGCTTGGCAATCGACCGGGCTTCGTTGACGAAACGGGCAAGCGCTCGGGCGGACGAATCCCCTGCCCTCTGCAGCCGCTTGATCACCACCTGCCGCCCAAGGGCTTTGTCCCGAGCCAGGTACACCACGCCCATCCCACCGGGGCAAGTTCCCGTTGTAGTTCATACTTCTGAGCTACCGGACTGAAGGGTAGGTCGTCGGGGGTAGCCTGGGTTCCATCTGCACTTGCTGCTTCTCCATCCACCGTTGAGCCTTCACCGGCACTCTGTCCTACCGTGGACATCCCGGTCTTACCCCTCACCGTTGCCCCATCGCCCACGCTGCCGGCAGAACTCGGTGGCCTCAGCGATACCGGTGGTTCTTTGTAGGGTACAAGAACCTCTTCCTCTTGCTTGACTTCAAACCCTACCCCGCAGCCCGGGCACTTCACCCTCTTTCCCAGATATTTCTCGTCAACTTTGTAGGTCTTGTTACAACCCGGACACGCGGTCTTGATCGGCATGATCCTTCCTTATTTCTCTTCTGTGATTGATCTGGCGAGGCGGAAGCCAAGGTAGTAGTCGCGGTCGCCGGGGTCGAAGAAGTTGCGGTTGGCCGCCCGGCAGGGCATACAATAGGAGGCGTAAAACTCCAAGACCACCAGCTTCACTTCCGGCTTCCGGAGTTCCTCGGCCAGCGAAAAGTGGTCTTGAGCATGAGCGGGGGAGAACAACAGCCCCAGCAC
>MGSU01000199.1 GCA_001799195.1 Deltaproteobacteria bacterium RIFOXYA12_FULL_61_11
CCCCTTCCGCCTCGTTCCCCGGTTCAGGTCCCGCATCGAGACCGGATGGAGCGGTGCGAGTCTGCATCGCTACAGGGGGCTCGGGCCGCTGATGGGGCCGCTGATGGGGCTGCTGCGCAGGACGGTGGTGCTCCGACCGACTACCAGAGCGGGCCGGTGGGAGTTGCCTTTCTTTGTAGTTCCCTTCACCGGTAGGACCTCCAGGCGTCACCGGGACAGCCTCGTTGCCTCTCGAGGTCTCTTCGGGCTGGGGTATGGTCAAGGATTCTCCGCGGGCTGGTTGCTCCTTACGTTCGGTTTCTTCGACCGCAGGACCTTGGAGATCCTCGTGACGCACCAACAGGGGATCCCCTCCCTCGATCGGCAATAGGACCACTGTGCCTCGGAGGAGATTGATAGTCTGGACCGTGTAACGGCCCTCGGGACGCTCGACCTTGGTGCCCTGCTTTGGGAATTCGCGGAGCAACTGCCGGTAACAATCGTATTCGTAACCAAGACAGCACTTCAACCGCCCGCACATGCCGCTCAATTTTTGGGGGTTGAGCGCGAGCTGCTGTTCTTTGGCCATTTTGATGGAGATCGGCGCAAAGTCGCGGAGGAAGGACGCACAGCAACACTCTCGACCGCACGTACCGAGCGCACCGACCAACCGACTCTCGTCGCGTACGCCGACCTGTATCATTTGTATGCGCAACTTGTACTCGCTCGCCAGGTCGCGGACGAGCTGTCGGAAATCGATTCTCTGTTCAGAACTAAAGAAGAACAGCGCCTTGCCCTCCCTCAGCACGAAGTCCACCCGCAGCAATTTCATCGGCAGCTCGAATTCGACGATCTTGTGCTGACAGAAGGTAAAGGCCTGTTGTTCGCGCTCACGCGCCTGATCGTCGATACTGATGTCCTTGGCGTTGGCCACGCGGATGACGCGGTCGTACCGTCTGGCCTCCTGGCCGGGAATCTCCATGGGCCCGCTGGTCACAGTCCCCAGGCGCGGTCCACGACGAGTCGCCACCAACACCCGGGTACTGCGCTGCAGACCGTTGAGGGGCGAGCAGAAACGGTAGCCCCGGCACTCGTTGGGCAGCTTGACCAAATACACATAGCGCGGCGAGTAAGCCCCGCCCTCGGTCTCCTGCGCCTGCGTAGCCTCCCCCGGTACGTCTTCCCCGGCTTCGAGCGTCTCTCCGATGAAGTTCGGATCGAAGGTCCCTTCTTCGGGCATGGCTTCCGCTTCTATGGTCGGCGCGGCTTCTACGTCGAGCACGTCTTGTTCATCGGCTTCTGGTAAAACTTCCGGGGGCGTACCCGGGGTCGTACCCTCTGGATCATCGTACATGGTTTGACCTCATACGAGCGCAAGGAGGAAGCGCTCGAAACAGAGCTGGAGATTACAATTGGTCGCGCTGCGCTTGCGCAGTTCGACGAATTCGTCGAGCACTTCCAGCATGCGTCGACCGTGGAGTCTTTGCGCCAGGGCGGTCAGGGCCGTCCGTTCCTCGGGGTCCACCGCCGCTGGTTGGGAACCGTAAGGCAACCCCATGAGGTCGTGCAACAACGAGGAGATCAGGGTGAAGACCTCGGGCAGGACTTCCTTCTGTTCGGCGAACCACTTCCCCGTCTCGAAGAAATCCCCCGGTTCGGCGAGCCGGCGCACGACCTCGCGCCGGAAGGCGAAGTACTGCTTGTCCTCGAGCAAACGCAACAATGTACGAATACTGCCGTCGGCAGCTTGAAGCAGCGCCTGGCCGGCCTCGGCGTGGAACCCTCCGGCGACGAGCAGCGGCATGACCTCGGCGTGGGTCGGGGGAAGAAAGCGGACCTTCTGACAACGCGAACGGATGGTCGGGAGCAAGGCCCCTGGGTTGGCACTGATCAGGATAATCACCGCGCCCGGCGGTGGTTCCTCCAGAGTCTTGAGAAAACAGTTCTGACTCTGCGGATTCATCCGTTCAGCGGCATCGACGAGGAGGATTCTCCGTCCCGTGGAGAAACCTTTGAGCCACAGCCATTCCGTCAACTCGCGGATTTGATCGATCTTGATGATCCGTTCGGTGGCATCGACAAGCCGCAATTCAGGATGAACGTCCTGGGCCAGTTTGACGCAGCTCGGACACTGACCGCAATCGCCGTTTTCGTCAGGTTGCTCGCACCACGCGGCAGCGACGAGCGCCCGCGCGGTAGTCCATTTGCCGATACCGTCTTTTCCCAGGAAGAGATAGGTACTATGAGTCCGACCTGCGCGAAAGGCCGTCAGCAGGCTCTTCCGAAGCCCCGCATTTCCGATAAGATCTTTGAAACGCATGCTCTCCGCAATTCCGGCGTGGTTCAAGCCACTGGCTCTGCATACTGTATTTGCGGCTCCAATGCAATCGAGCAGATAACCGAGCCGCCAACGATTGTCAGCATTCAGTCTTGGTGGGGCAAGGGGTCCTGTCGCCTTTCACCCCCACCATGCTCATGCTTGCGCGTGGCGGGGGCCCCCCATCGGCGCCACCCCGACATGGTGACCAGAACAATCTGCGATCCACCCAAGACTGAATGGTTACCAACGATTCGCGGTTTGCCTTCTCGGCGACCATCAAGTAGGTGAAGAATGGGTTCTTTTGCTGCCGGCTTTCCGTGCAACACCTGCAACACGCGATAGTGAAGGTCCTCCTCTGTCTGACCTCCCTCTGTCTGACCTCCCTCGGTCTCACCTCCCTTTCGGCCGAACCGCTCTCCCCTCAAGACGAAAGTATGGTCTGGCGACGCCTAGCCGGACGCGAGGCCGGTGGGGATTTTTGGGAAGATGGATTACTCGAGCTAGCTCCCGAGCCTCGCTCCCCCGCCGATCGAAGGGAACTCGCTCTGGCCGACCACGGCCGACTCGCGCTGCGAAGTCCCCGGCATCACCTGTTCCTGGACAATCGCGTGGCGCTCGCCCTGCGGATCGAGGACGACCAGGACTTCCCCCTCGACCGGCGCAACAACCTCGGTCTCCTCCCCGCCGATCCCCACCCCTTCCATGAGCGTTTCGGGGGCCTACCCCTGGCAGCACGCGGGGACCATGTCCTGGTCCGCACCAGGCACGAACTGTCGATTGGCGAGCATCTGGACGTCCGGGTCGAACCGAGACTCCTGACCGCGAGCCCCGGAACCCATGCGGCCGACTTCACCGCCCTGTACCTCCGCGCCTCCCTATTGGGTATCGCGCTCAAAGTCGGCATCTTCGAACTCGCTCTCGGCCCAGAACCGGCCGGAGGCCTGATCGCCTCGACCAACGCCCCCCCTCTCCCCGGCCTATTACTGACCTCTCGTTCGGATCTTCCACTCCTGCACTCTGCTCTCGGGAGGTTCAAAGCCGGCTATACCCTCCGTCGCCTGGGGGCTTCCTACACAAATCCCGAGGCCTTCTGGAGCCTGGCTTTCTTCTGTTACCAGCCGTGGCGAGGTTTTGCCCTCTCCCTGCGGCACGGCGTGCTGTTCGCCGGCGAGAACGACCCTCGTCCCACACCACTCGAGGCCGCCCGAGAGATCCTCGGTTTCATCCCCATGATTTCCCAAACCGCGGTACAGAACTCGAACAAAGTCCTCGAACTCGGTGCCCGTCTCCACCCCCCTCTGCCCTTCGCACCAATGCTGTTCTTCACCATGGGCCTCGACGACCTGACCAAGCGGGCCCTGCGCATCAACCTGTTCGATAACGCCGCCTACACCGGCGGCTTCTCCCTCTTCACCACCCGGTCGACCTTCTCGGTGACCGCGCATCGCTTGTTCTCCCGCTTCTACCGGCACAACTCCTACCCTTATGCCTATCGCCAGGCGATCCTCGGGCTTCCCGAAGGTCCGGACAGTATGCAACTCAGGAGCGCCCTCGAATTGGACCTCGCCCCCGGCGAACGGATAACCGGAGCCTTGCGCTACCTGCGCCGCAACAACGCCGATTACCGTTTTCTCTTGGATCACGTGGAGCAACTCACGTCCGGAGTTCCGGCCCGAGCCTACCTGCTCGAGGGAAGTTACGGTCACGAACTTCGGGGTGGGTTGGTACTCACGGGTCGCGGAGGCCTTGGCCTCGAGCTCGACCACGGTCACATCGAGGGTTCCACCGCTTTGCTGTTCACCCTAACGACCGAACTCTCCGCGTGGTGACGCCGTCCTGCGCCACCCACTCGGCCAAGAAGCTTACGTGGACGTAGTTCGAACCACCGCCACGGCGAGGTGGAGGGAAAGACTCAGGCTGCCTTGGCCTGATCGGGTCGCTCGAGTTCGGCCAAGAGGCCGTAGATGCGCGCTCTGACGAAGGTCGTCAGCTCTTCGAGGTCCTCCATGGACCGGCCCTCCACCTCCACGGGCTCACCGATGGCCACGGCCATTTCCGCCTTGTTGCCGAAGATCCAGCTCCGCTTGGGCAGGACGTCGCGGCACCCGTTGATGGCTATCGGGAGGATGGGGAAGCCGGTCTCCAGGGCCAGCTTGAAGGCACCGGGTTTGAACTCGCGCAGGTGGCCATCTTCGCTGCGCGTGCCCTCGGCAAAGAAAAACACCGAAACCCCCCGGCGCAGCCATTCCCCTGCCAGGACGAGGGCCTGGTGACCGCTCTGCCGGTCGCCCCGGCGCACCGAGATGTAGCCCGCGAGGCGCATCGCCGGTCCCATGATGGGGACCTTGAAGTTGCTCTCCTTCGAAATCCATTTGAAATGCACGCCGAGATGGTAGACGGCGATGATGTCTCCCATGCTCTGGTGGTTGGAGACCAGGATGTAGGGCTTATGCGGGTCGAGGTGTTCCCGACCCCTGACCTTCATCTGCCACAATGGATTGAGGGAGACGATGCTGCGAGCCCAGCGTTGGCCCATCCAGTGGGGAAAATACTGCGAGGGATCCCAGCGGGCGATGAGCCAGTTGAGCAGAGGTATGCTTCCACCAAAAACGAGGGTCAAGAAGCCGACCCCGATCCAGATGCACACGGAGAACAGACGGTCTCGGAACGCTAGCAGTACTGCGGTCATGGCCTTCCTCCAGGGGGCGTCAAGGGGTTGCAACGAAGGTTTTCCACTACCATGGCTAGGCCTTAGGTGCAAGCTGCAAGACGACCTCGGTTCCCCCACCAACACCCCCTGCCGTACTGCTTGCAAGGCTAGCTCCATTGATCGCGCACTATATTCATTTTACTGATACTTATTCGGGCATACGCTTTGCTTTCCGCTACTGGCCCAGGTTCGTCCTGGCGGTCCATCGCTCTCCAGGAGGATGCCATGTTCCGCTGGTTGCTCCCCGTCCTCTTCTCTCTGCTCCTCACGACCTCCCTGGTCGCCGATGACGACGATGCCACCGACGACCGGAGCGAGAAGAAGGGGCGTCCGACCACACTTAAAGCTGCCATCCTGCTCGAGATCGACAAGAACGACGAATTCTTGGCCATGTTGCTGGAAAAACTCGCGACCGGCACCGATGACTTCGGTGCACAACTCGGTGCCTCGATCGGCCAAAAACTGAAGGACCCCAGCATCCTGACCAATGCGTGCGCCTTCCTGGCGAACCTCCTCAAGACCCCCTTCCTGAAACCCCTATTGAAAGCTCAACTCAAGACGTTCGTCGAGGAGAACTTCGAGATCGTGCTCGGGGTGCTCAAGATCAATCCGAAAACCGCGGACCTGACCTACCAGGCTGCCGGAGGCCTGCAGGCCCTCCTGGGGCTCAGCGGACAGGCAACAACCTTGGAGAGCTGCCCGCTCGACCCGGACGACCCTTTCCTCGCCGGCGGCGACGTCGTCCCAACGGTGATGGACAAGCCTGCGGGACCGACCAGTCAGCAACTGAAACGCTTGTCGCTGGCGGTACAGACCTTCTTCAAGACCTTCCCGGTCCAGGATCCGACCGTGCTCTACGGCGACAATGCTTGGGAACTCGAGGCCGCGGCGAACGAGAAGCTCGTGGCCCTCGAGGACGAGGACAATCCGTATCTTGGCAAGGGGTGTGATCTGATGCAGGGCGCCATCGTCGTCCACGTCCACCCGCTCACCGGGGTCGTGAGGATCCTGGTCCAACCCACCGAACCCAAATGCAAGACCTTGGCCCCTGTCTACCTCGACGCCTTGCCCGGAAAGGCCGAGAATTTCCAGCCCGATCCTCGGGCCATCGTCGAGAACAAGAGCTTGATGAAGACCTACCAAGCCCAGGCATCAAAGAAAATCAAGGACAAGAAGCTGCTTTTCACCGGCAAGTACTTCGCCTTCAACGATTTCGTAGAACAGAAGCGGGAAATCTGGATCCAAGACAAAGCAAGTGGTGCAGTCACCTTGCTCCACCGAGAAAAAGAGATAGACCCGGAGACCTGGTGAGCGTATAGTCTTGGCCGTTATGTCCAAGACCTTATTGGAATTGAAGAGTTCTTTTTCGTGAACTTTTTCAAGGAGGGTAGCATGAAACGGTCCATCTTGGTTCTGCTGGTATGTGCCTTTGCGGTCCCGAACCTCTTCGCTCTGAACGTCCCCGAGGCCGTGCAAGAACGCTTTGCCGGCTACCGCACCCAGATCAACGCCGCCATGGTTGAGACCAAGGGCAACGTCGAGGAAGCCGCGGCCAGGGTATTGGCCGAAATCAAGGACGAAGATAACCAAATCATGGCCATCCGGGCGGTTCTTCACGCCGCGCTCAGCATCGCAGTCTACAAGGTTTCAGAGCCCTTCTCGGACAAGTTCGCCGAAAAGACCATCTGTATGCTCCACGGCAAGAAGCACTGCCTCGAAGCCGAACACGAGTTCGAACCCAGCGACAAGGACCCCCTCTTCAAGGCCATGCAATTCCTGGCCAGACAGAACGACCTCGAGGGAGGCACCCCGAGCATGGACCGGGTCAAGGTCCTCGGCAAGCACAACTCCACCTTCAACGATGCCTTCAAGGTTTTCACCCTGGCCTCGAAGAACACGGTCGGCCAGGTCGGTGAAGCCCTCTCCGAGGTCTATTCCACCTGCCTCGAGAAGGTGACTGACCCGCAGGTCCAGCATGCCGCCCTGTCCATTGTAACCAGTGCCGGTCTTGCAGCCTTCGCCAACGTTCTGGCCGCCGACACCATCGCCAAGTGGGCCGTGAAGATCCACGAGCTGCTCAAACAGGGTGTGGCTTACACCGTAGCCGTAGCCCAGGCCCTCGGCGAGGGCATCAAAACTGGGTACGACACGGCCAAGCAGGAGCTGCTTGCCAGATTGAAGAAGGAAGACTGAGTCCCCTCCTTCCCTCCTTTCTCCCTTCCCCAGGTCTGCCCTCGGACATACCTTCCCCCCTCGTGTTATGTTCCGACCACTGCTCGAGCTATCCAACCTTTGGAAACCAAATTTGGAAACCAAGTAGTAAGTTGGAAAGCAAGTTGGACTTTGCTCTGTCCGTACCATTGGTTTTCCCCCATCCTCGCCTCAAACCTGGTAGCGGTGTTATACGAAAAGGAGGTGGAGCAATCGAAAAGGTCACAAATCGTTGACTCGCGGGCGCACCTCTCCCGTCCTCGCGCGGCGCTGAAAAGACGGCCGAGATCCTGGCTCAGTCTTTTTGCGATGCGTCGGTGTGGCGGCAGGGAGTCTGACCTCCACGCGCCGAGCAGGAAGCAGCGACGTCGGAAGCAGTGAGCTTCCGGGCCGTGTAGAGCTCCCGGTTATAGGCTCGGACCTGCGACAAGAGCTGCTCGGTACGCGAGAGACAGTACTGTGCAGATCCGAAGAAATACCGTGGTCCTGCCAGGATCTCCTCGTCCTGGGCTTTACCTTCCAAGCGCTTGGCTTCGACCAGCTCGCAATAGGCTGTGGCGCGCTCGGCGTCGGTCTCGCCCAGGTTTAGCCAGGCCTCCGAGGTATCGAGGCGTTCGTCCTTCTCGATCCCGGCATAGTGGCGGTACCCGCTGAAG
>MGSU01000200.1:0-7697 GCA_001799195.1 Deltaproteobacteria bacterium RIFOXYA12_FULL_61_11
CAGTCTTTTCAGCGCCGCGCGAGGACGGGAGAGGTGCGCCCGCGAGACGAGGGTTGTGGGTTGCAAGGTGTCTTTTTAATCTTTTTCAACGGCTGCTGACAGTATCATTGAAATGCTGATGACGCAGGGAGAAGATCTTCGGTAGAGCAAAGTCCAACTTGGTGTTGTTGGTGTTGGTGGTGGTGGTGTTGGTGCTCAACTTGGTGTTGCTGTGTTGGTGCTCATCGGCAAGAGAGCGCCACGCGGATCCCCCGAGCCAGGGGTAAAACGGCAAGCGAGGAAGAGCTTTTCCTAAAGCCTTGTTTTTTGAACTCAATGCCGAGGTCGGGAACTCCTCGGGCAACGTAAGACGATATCCCAAGGTCCTTCCCGTTCCAGGACTATCGTAAGACCCTCGCGATCAGCCAGATCCCCACACCTCGACAACCTCACCTCGGCGCTGCGAAGGAAGGCTTCGAGCACCTCCCCTTCTGCGCGAGTGGTGGAGAATAGCGTGTGATTGTAGAGATTGAGGGGCACGATGAGTATCGGGACGCACACCAGCGAGGTGACCTTGATGAGGCGACCCCAAGAGACCCACGAACGGGCGAGCAGGATGCCCGAGCCGGTCAGTAGCATCAGTTGCTGAATATAAAAATACCTGTTGTCCCAAGGTGTCGCGAGCTTTTCCTCGCACTGCAGAGAACGTCCGAGTACACTTGCGGTGGTCATTGCCACCAAGAAATAGCCCCACAACACCCACGGTAGTAAGGGTGCGGTCTTCCCGCTGCACCTGCGGGAGCGAGCAGCTAGTGCAGCGGACCCCAGAATCCCGCATAGCAGGGCAAGGAACAGACAGGACCGGGGTAAGCAGGAGGAGAAGAGGTCGTAGCGAAGTTGGCCTCCGAGTAAGGCTTCGAGCCCAACCCTCGAGACGAGGTAGTTGGCGATAGTCTCGACCGTGGAAAAGGAGAAGGAGAGGGTCAATTCCTGAAAAGCCGTTCCCCTGATCAGGTATCCACAGACGAGGGTGAAAACATAGGCGCTGGTGAGTTTCTCCGAGAGGGTTGGTGCAGCGGAGAGACGATACAGGGCGATCGGCCCAAGGACGATGCTCAGCGGGTTCGAGCACACGGCAAGGGTCACTGTTCCCAGCAGGAAGAGGATCTGCCAGCGGGAGGTGGGCGGGGGACCGAGGTAGAGGAGGAGTGCGAAATACAACAGGTGCCAGATACAATACGACACATTGGTGAGCACGAGGTGATTCCCGAGTGGCAGGAGCGCAACCAGACCACAGATCATCGCCCGGGCACCATCATTGGGAAGGTACACCCGGAAGCGGCGGAGGGAAAAACATGACAGAGCGAGTACGGCGAGCAGGAAGGACGTGCCCATCATGAAGTAGGGAGTCCATCGCAAGGGGCATAACCCGAGCGCACAAACGGTGGTGAGATTGGGGAACAAGGGGATGAAACCGGCATAATGGTGAAGGAGATTGCGCCACGAGGGATGGTTGTGGAAGGGGGCAAGGAACACGGTCCCATCCTCGACCAGCATCCCGGGAGAGAGTATTGCGTTTCGGCTGCGCAAGAACAAGACGAGAGCGACCCCGCAACAGGTAAGGAGAAACCACGTGCATGCAGGAAGGGTGTAACGAGTCCTCGATCGCGGAAGGGGAATGGGCTCGTCGCTCAGCAGGGTCACTGCATCTCCTCACCCCTTGCGCGGCGGGAGGACCACGGCCCAGCCGGTGGCGACGAGCTGGCCGTGCTGGTTGGTGAAGTCGCAGCGCAGCTTGACCCTCTTATGCTCGGCCTGCTTCTCCTCGACCGTGGCCTTGGCCGTGATGGTGTCGCCGAAGAAGGTCGGCGCCTTGAAGGCGCACTGCACTTCCACGGCCAGGGTGCCCAGGCCTGGCAGCTTCATGCCCAGGACCGGCGCGATCAGTGATTGCGGCAGTGCGCCGTGGGCGATGCGCGTGCCAAAAGCCGTGGTCTTGGCGTATTCCTCATTCATGTGCAAGGGGTTGAAGTCGCCGGAGATGCCGGCGAAGAGGTAGACGTCGGTCTCGGTGATGGTCTTGGTGAAGGAGGCCGTCATGCCTAGTTCGAGTTCCTCGTACGAGTATCCCAGCTCCTGGCGCGGTTTGCCGGCCGGAGCGAAGTGGTCGATGGCGAGGATGGTCGGCTGTGGGTCTTTCGCATAGACTGCCTTGACCTCGAGCCCAACCCGTACCTCGGAGGGGGCGAGGCCCTTCAGCAGGTGGACCAGGCTCGAGTCGGCGCCGTCGAGGGCGACGAGGGCCAGGATATAGGGCGGCGGACAAGGCTGGTAGGGTTCGGCGTAGCGCACCACGGTGAAGCCCCGGACCGTGCCGGTACCCGGCAGTTCGATCCACTCGTCGCAGGGGGCGTCGAGGTGATGCTCGCAGTGCGAGCGGGGCGGCACGAAGACCTTCTTGCAGCGCGAGCAGCGCCGGCCGAGCAGCTTCCTGCGGTCGCGAAGGGAGACCAGGAACTCGCTGCCGAGCGTGCCGGCGAAATACTGGTAGGGTAAAGCCAGCTTGCCCTCGACCGAGAAGGCGTCGCTCTCGCTGTAGCTGAACTGGTTCATGGTTCCTCCCCCGCGGCGTTCGACCGCTCAGTCGACAAAGGTGAAATGCACGAGGTCGGTGATCGCGCCCGTGCGGTGTTCGGCCCAGACCGGCCGCACCCGGGCGCCCTTGCGGATCCGGGAGAGGTCGGAGCAGTCGAGTTCGTGCCAGAATACGTCGTTGCCGCGGCAGCCGTCGAGCAGGATGAAGGCCGTGCAGTACGGGGTCTCGCGGCTCTCGCCGGTGAGCGGGTCCGGGCTGGCATAGTAGACCAGGTCGTAGTTGCCGACCGTGCCCTCGGGGCCAACCTCGACGAGTTCCGTGGCGCGCACGCGACAGACGGCGCAAGCCTCGCGCGGTGGGGTCTGCAGGCGGCCGCAGCGCGGGCAGCGGTTGGCGAGGATGCGTTGGTGATCGCGCAGTTCGGCGAGGAACTTGCCCATCAGTGGCCCGGTGTCGAAGCGCTGATCGATGGACAGCACCTGTCGCAGGACGAGCAGCTCGGGCGGGGGTTGTGCAGCTCCGGGAGCCTCGGGCGGACGGTAGCGGGAGAAGAGCCGCGCCGATTTGGCGACCAGCGACGCGTCGCCCTCGACCTTGATCCTGCCGGTGGTGAAGGCGGTCATTCCGTCGAGCTTCCCGAGATTGAGGTCGAGGAAGTCGGCCGCGGAGACGATCGTGGTGACCTCGGGACGGTCCAGGCCCTCGGTCACGGTGACTTTGCCGGCGGCGATGTTCACGGTCCAGCGGCCACCGCCCTCGCCCGTGAGGTCGTACCCGAGGCGCATGGAGACGCCCGCGAGGCGGTCGGCCTTGGCCCGCCCCGGCAGGGTGGCGAAAACATGGGCGACCGTCGCCCCCGGAGGTGGGCTCGGGGAGGCTGCTGGGAGGGGAGTTACCGGAGCGGGAGTCCCGTCGGTTCGAGCCTCTGCAGCTTCGCGGGGACGGTACTTGGTAAACACCTTGGTGGCCTTGAGCAGCAAGGAAACATTGCCCTCGGCCTTGATCTTGCCCGAGGTGAAGGCGGTCATACCGTCGAGCGTGCCGAGGTTGAGGTCGAGGAAGTCCCTCGCCGTCATGGTCACGGTCACGTCGGTCGCGCCGAGCCCGGGGGTGACGACGACTTTGCCCTTGGCGACCGCGACCGTCCATTCCCCGCCGCCGGGGCCGGTGAGGCGATATCCATAGGTCGCGGTGAGGCCGGCCGCCCCCTTGGGATCGATCCGCGTCGGCATGGTCTCGAAGACATGGGCCGCGTTCGGGACCTCGGTCCGGGGTTTCTTGGGCCGCGGGACGAGTCCCCACTCGCGCAGCACCTTCTTGAGGACCTTGCCGACCGGATTGCGCGGCAGGTCCTGGTCCAGGAGTTCGACGTAGCGCGGTACCTTGTAGTCGGCGAGGCGCTCCCGGCAGAACGCGAGGACCTCTTCCTCGGTCAGGCTCTCGTCCGACGGTACGATGAAGACCTTGACCTCCTCCCCGCGGACCGGGTCGGGCACGCCGATGGTCGCGGCCTCCTGCACCTTGGGATGCCCCGCGAGGCAGTTGTCGACCTCCTTGGGATAGATGTTCTCGCCGCCGCGGATGATCATGTCCTTGATGCGATCCACGAGGTAGACGTAGCCGTCCTCGTCCTTGTAACCGACGTCGCCGGTGTGCAGCCACCCGCCGGCCAGCGTGGCCGCGGTGTCTTCGGGCCGACCGTGATAACCGACCATGACGTTCTCGCCGCGGATCGCGAGCTCTCCGCGTTGCCCGACCGGCAGGATCCGGTCCTCGGGATCGAAGATCTCGACCTCCTGTCCGGGGAGGGGCAGGCCGATCGAACCGACCTTGCGCACCCCGTCGCGCGGATTGATCGTGCTCACGCAGGTCCCCTCGGTCAGGCCGTAGCCCTCGACAATGGGGATGCCGAAGGTCTCTTCGAAGCGGCGCATGGTCTCGGCGGTGAGGGGCGCGGCGCCGCAGATGCCGAAGCGTAGCGAGGAGAGGTCGTGCTGTTGCCTGCCGGGATCTGAGAGCAGGATCTGGTAGACCGCGGGCACGGCAGACCAGAAATTGACCTTGTGCTCGGCGACCACCTCCCAGAACTCCGAGGCGCTGAAGCGCTGGCGGAGGACGACCTCGATGCCGGAGCGCATGCCGAAGATCGAGGTGAGCATGGCGTTGACGTGGAACAGGGGCAGGAAAACCAGCATGGTCGCAGAGTCCTCGACGTGCAGGGCGGCGCCGATGCCGTTGAGGTCGGCGAGCACGTTGCGGTGCGAGAGGAGCACGCCCTTGGGGTTGCCCGTGGTACCTGAGGTGTAGAAGATGAAGGCCAGGTCTTCGGGTCCGAGCGGCACCTCGGGGGCAGGTGCCGCTCGTTCGAGCAGGCGTTCGTATGAGGCGTGCCCGGACACCGGCTCGGCGCCGAGCACGATCACCGTGCGCAGGGCAGGACAGGCTGGTTGGATTTGCTCGACGAGGGGCAGGAACTGCCGGTCCACGATGATGGCCGTGCCGCCGGAATCGCCGAGCAGGTACTGCACCTCCGGTGCCTTCCAGAAGGTGTTGATCGGCCCGGCGATGGCACCAATGGCCTGGATGGCGAAGTACGAGACCAGCACGGCAGGGTCGTTCTGGGCCAGGACATGGACGACCTCCCCCTTGCCGATACCCAGCGAGGTGAGGCCGTTGGCCAGGGCGAAGACCCGCCGGGCGAACTCCCGGTAACTCGTGGGTTGGCCGTAGTAGTGCAAGTAGGTCTTCTCGTCATGGCGTTGTGCAGCTTCGGTGAGGTAGTCGCGCAGGTTCATCTCGTCCTCCTTGGCCATCTGATCAACGTCTTCCCGGCGGTTCGCTGCCCAGCAGCATGAGTACGGTCCACAGGGTGCCGCCGAAGCCCGAGGCCAGAGCCTTTTTCACCTCGCGGCGGAGCTGGTGGTCCCCGGCCGTTCGGCGGATCTGGGCGGCCGCCTCGGCCACGCGGATCAACGCCGTGGCGCCGATCGGGTTGGAAGCGATCACGCCGCCCGAGGGGTTGAGCGGCAAGAGTCCTTCGGGCGTGAGTTGATCCTCCTCGACCAAACGCAGATGCCGATCACCTTCCAGCAGCAAGAACTCGCGCAGCCACTCCACGCCCCACCAACTCGAAGGGTCGTACATCTCGAACACGTCGAGTTCGGCCAGGGGATCTTTGAGGTCGTTGCGACGGAAGAGCCGCTCGGCGGCGTAACGCATGGTGCCGACCTCGCGCTGACCGCCCCAGAGCGTGAAGGTCTCCTCGCGGTGCACGGTGAGGTGGTCGTGGACCCAGGCGGCCTTGGCCCCGAGTTCGGCGATCTTGTCCTCGGAGGCGAAGATCACGGCACAGGCCCCGTCGCTCTGCGAGCACATGTCGATCATACGCAGCTCGCCCACCAGCGGCGGTGAACCCGAGGCCAGCTCGTCGAGCTGGTCCATGGTCAGACCGAAGCGGCGGTGGGCGTGGCGGTTGCGCATCGCGTTCTGGTCCATCAAAATGCGGTACTTCATCGCTACCCTGCGCGCCCGCTCGGCGCCGAATTCGTCGATCAGCTCCTGCGCGGCGATGCCGGTCAGGGCTCCGGTCTGGAGCTGTCGGCCCCACAGCGGATCGGCCATGTTGGTGATCCCGCCCGTGGTGTGCCCCTCTTGCAGTTTCTCGAAACCCACGGCCAGGACCACCTCGTGCAAACCCGAGGCGCAGAGATTGTCCGCGGCGCAGGCCAAGGTCGCGCCCGTGGTTCCGCCCGTGGTCACGCGTAGGCACTCCTTGCCGAAAGCGCCGGTGCCGAGGACGTGCCAACAGTCCGGCTGGTGGACCATCTCGAACAGCTCCATGTTGCCGTGAACCACGCAATCGAGGTCCTCGACGGCTAGCCCCGCATCCGCGAGTGCTGCGGCCACGGCTTCTCGGATCAGCTCCGGCTGGTTGACGTCCTCGCGGTGGCTGGAATGTACCGTCTGCCCGGTGCCGATGATGCCCACGTTCCTGTTGCGGCGATGTTCCATTCTGATCCTCCCAGCGACCCCGCGGGCCGCGCTTGTCACTCGTCCCGTTCCAGCACGATCGCACAGTGGAACTGCCCGGCAGGGCCCATGGTGCCGTGGGCCAAACCGCGGCGGGCATTTTTGATCTGGTGTTGACCGGCTTTGCCCGAGAGCTGCAGGGCGATCTCTGCGACCCGGACGAGGCCTCCGAGGATCAGCGGATTGCCGGCCAGGAGACCGCCCGAGAGATTGACCTTCTGGAGGTCCGGACCTCCGGAGGCCAGCCAGGCTCCGCCCTTGCCCGCTTCGAGGAGCCCGAGCCCTTCGCACCACTGGGGGAGCTGGTGGGCGTACTGGTCCGAGACTTCCACGAGGTCGAAGGCCCTGGCCGGATGCTTGATGCCGGCCCGGGTATAAGCCCTACTTGCCGCGGCCGTGAGAGCCGCGCTCTGGGCGAGGTTGCGCTCGCCGAGGTGGAAGCCGTCCATGCTGTTGCCCACCCCCGTGATCCAGACCGGGGTGTCGGTGATGGCCCGCGCCCGATCGGCCGAGGCCAGCACCAACCCGATCGCGCCGTCGGTGACCGGATAGGCGTGGAGCGCGCGCAGCGGATCGCAGAGGAACGGGGAGGCGAGGACCTCGTCGACGGTGACCGGATCCAGACCATGCTGGCAGGGGTTGGCCATGGCCAAGCGGCGTGCCCTCGCGACCAGCTCGGCGAGGTTCCGGTCCGTGACGTAGCTCTTGGCCATATAGGCCTGGGCCTGCAACGCCGCGGCCGCAAGGAAGTCCAGGCCGACCGGCCGGGTGTAGAAGGGGTCGAAGGCCAGGTGCGTGACCTGGTTGCGGCTCTTGGCCTGGGATTCCTTGCAATGGCCGACCACCAAAACCAGGTCGGCGTGGCCCGAGAGGATGGTGCTGAGGCCGTAGTACACGGCCTGGGCGCCGTCCTGGGCGACCTTCTCCTCGCAGCGGTAGTGGGCGCCGAGCACATCGGTCATGGCATTGTCCGAGATGGTCCGGGCATCGAAGACATCGTCGGAGACGCTGATCACGGTGCCGATGCCCTCGTCCTCGGCGAAATCCAACCCGGTCTGGCCGAGCAGGTTTTCGACCACGGGCAGGACCATGC
>MGSU01000200.1:7704-7819 GCA_001799195.1 Deltaproteobacteria bacterium RIFOXYA12_FULL_61_11
GCGGTCGTTGCAGTGGCGCTGCCAGCGCGTCTGGGCCACGGCGCAGATGGCAACCTTGCGGGCCGGTATTCTCTTCATGCGGGACCTCCTGGGGCGTTGGCGGCGAGGGGTGAGG
>MGSU01000201.1:0-7799 GCA_001799195.1 Deltaproteobacteria bacterium RIFOXYA12_FULL_61_11
CAAACCATAGAGGAAATCGCGGCGAGAACCTTCCGGTCCCGCGGCGGTCGACGTGCAACCTCCTCGGGATTGCGCAACTTCGTTCTCGACCGGACCAATGCCGGGCACACCTTCCTCTTGCGCAAGGCAAAGGAACGAATTCTCGCCCGGACCAAGGGGAAGTATCCAGCGCCTCTCGCGATTCTCGACGTCGTCGGGACGGGTATGGACAAGGGCCCTCGGCGAGGCTACGAAGCCGAGGCTCGAGCCTTCGGCCAGTTGGCTCGATCCGTCACCGCTCGGCACCTCATGCAACTCTTCTTCTCGGCCAACACTGCGAAAAAAGATCCCCTGAGCACCCCTTCAGGGACTCCCCTCAGATCCTTCGAGCGCTTGGGCATCGTGGGTGCCGGCTCGATGGGGATCGGGCTCGCTGCTCAAATTCTCCATCGCCGAGCTCTCCCTCTTCAGGTGCATGATCTCCAAACGGGCAACCTGACCCGTTGCCTCGCAGCAGTCGACCAGTACCTCGGACAACAGGTCGCCCTATCCCGCCTTCCGCGCCACCGGCTCCCACTGCTGCGCGGTTTACTCTCCACGACCACCTCCTACGAAGGCTTCCGCCATGCCGATCTGATCTTCGAGGCCGTACCGGAAGAGCTCGGACTCAAACGCGAGGTCCTGCACGAGCTCGAGCAGGTCAACCAGGGCCGCGCTGTCCTCGCTTCGTGTACCTCGTCCTTGCCCATCAAACACCTGGTCCCGGACTTAGCGCATCCTGAGCAGGTTCTCGGGATGCACTTCTGTTCCCCGGTCGCCACGGTGCAACTGCTCGAGGTCGTACGCCGGGACGAGAATCCGGCCGAGCTCGTGCGCAGCGCGGTGGCTTTCGGCCGCACTCTCGGGAAACACGTGATCGTTGTCAACGATGGAGCCGGCTTCTACACCAGCCGTTGCCTGGCCGCCTACCTGAATGAAGCAGCGCATCTCTTCTTCGAGGGATATCGCGTGGAAGACTTGGACAAGACCATGCTCGAGTGGGGCTTCCCGGTCGGCCCGATGAGCCTGCTCGACGAGCTCGGTCTGGACCTCGCAACCCGGACTATTCAGCTCTTGCACCAGACCTTCGGCACTCGGATGGAGCCGCCCGAAGGCTGGGACCTCTTGCTCACCGACGGCCGTCTCGGGCGTAAAGCACTCAAGGGCTTTTACACGTATTCACGGAAACGAGGCAAGACCGGCCGGGTCGATCCGACCGTCTACAACCTCCGGCCGCCGACCGTCACTACCTTGCGGAACCCTGATCTCGTCACCGTGACCCGGCGCTTGGTCCTCGCTTTCGTCAACGAGGCCATGCACTGTTTCCATGACGGGACCCTGCGCACTCCCAGCGACGGTGACCTCGGTGCAGTGTTCGGCGTTGGTTTCCCGGCTTACCTCGGAGGTCCCTTCTCTTACCTCGACCACTGCGGAGCCGCACGGGTGGTGGGAGAACTGGACGACCTCGCCAATCGCTTCGGCGACCGGTTCCGACCCAGCCAAATCCTGTGCGACAGTGCCCGCGCAGGCGCTACCTTCCATGGAGCAAGATCATGACCCCGCGACTTCTCGAGGCCGCCTTGTTCGACCTCGACGGCACCCTCGTCGATTCCCTGACCGATATCTGTACCGCGGTCAACCGAGCGCTCAGGTCCAATGGGCTTCCTGCCTTGCCCGAAGCCGTCATTGCCAGCTTCGTCGGTGACGGGGTGACCGCCTTGCTGCAACGGGTGCAGGCGCATCTCTTCGACTTCGTGACCTGCACCACTGCTCAGCGCGACCTGGTACTGGCCCACGACTTCCACGAGCACTTGATGACCGACTTCGGAGAACACTACTGTCGAGGTTGTCTCGAGACCACCTCGTTGCTCCCCGGAGCTAGGTCCCTGCTCGACCTGCTGAAAGGTCGGGGGGTGAGACTCGGCCTGATCACCAACAAATCACGGCGCTTCACCTCGATCATCCTGACAGGTCTCGGTCTCGAGCAGGTCTTCGACCTGGTCCTTGCCGGAGACGATCTGTCGGAACGCAAGCCCTCGGTCCTTCCCTTCCGCCAAGCTCTCGCAACTTGCGGGGCGCGGCCCCAACACACCATCGTTGTCGGAGATTCGGTCAACGATGCTCTCCCGGCAAAGAAAGTAGGCATCCCCTTCTTCGGCGTCGCTTCCTCCTTCGCCGACTCTTCCCTGTTGGAAGACTACGATCCCCTGGCCGTGGTCAAGGACCTGGGACAGCTCGAGGCGATCCTCCGCGCTCGTTATACCTGGGGTCCTTCGCGTTCCGGGTCTTCCTCCTGACGGTCGAGTGATCGAAACCCCTCAATTTCCTTATTGGTTCTTGCAGTCTTGCTCCTGCCGTGCTATACCTTGCAGGTCTACGAGGTGCGGCCGAGGAGCGCTGTCACGTGGCACCGTTCAGGCCGGGACGAGGCATGGCCCGACGACTGTTCTGCGCAAGTCTATTCCTGTGTATCTCCGTGGTGCAGGCCGCGCGTACACCTTCTATCCAGAATGGGTACGAACAGGCCCAGGCAGCCTACCAGCGAGGCGAGATCACCACGGCCATTTCCCAACTCAAGCAGGTGCTCAAGAACGACAAGACCCAACTCGCTCCCTACCTTCTCCTCCTGAAAATCTATTCGGAACGGAACGACTTCTCCAATACCCTCTCGGTCTTGACGGTCCTCGAACGGCAATTCCCCGACGAACAACTCGTCCATCAATTCAAAGGCGACTACTACACCGTGCGCCAAGAACTGGATACCGCGGTGGCATCCTACCGCCGGTGCATACAACTCGGCGCAGAGAACTACTTCTGCTATGCCGGCTTGGCCAGTATCTATCTCCAGCGTCTGCAGGCCGAAGAGGGGATCAAATTACTCGAGGGCAGTATAGAACGTTTTCGGCCGGACGAGAAATCCCGGCTGTACAACTACCTCTCGAGCTATTACGTCATGCGCCATGACTACGATCGCTCGTTGACCTATCTCAACAAAGCCCTGCGTATCGACCCCGGTTACCTCTTGACCTACCTCAATGCCGCTCAGACCCTCAACCGCATGGGCCACTTCAAGGAAGCCCTGATCTTCCTCGAGACGGCAGAGCACAACACTCCTCTTGATCCCAAAGTGTTGTTGAATAAAGGCATCGCGTACCTCGGGTTGAAACAACCCCTCGAAGCCATTCACGTTTTCGATAAGATCCTCAATAAAGAACCCGATCAACCCCAGGCCCTCTACAACAAGGCCCTGTGCCTTCTCGAGACGGGACGAACCCCGGAAGCCGTCGAGCTCTTGCGCCGGGGCAAACGTCACGCCCTGCCAATGAGCGAGGTCAGCCGACAGATCGAGAAACTCCTGGCTAAGTACGAGCGCTGACGTTATTCCACCGCGCGTCGGGTATGTATGTCCATGAATTCGGTCAACTCGGTACGGATCTTCTCGAGGGTGTCGTCCTTGAGCTTGAGCACTCCGGCGAGCGCCGCCAGGCTCTCTTCGTGAGGTTCGCCCTCCAATACCGAGTATCCAAGAGATTTTGCGAAGAAGTTTCCGAATTGAACAATGCACAAGGTCTTGTCCGAAGGATCGATCGGGCCGTGATGGCGCAGGACCATGTCGGCGAAGGACTTCTCGAACTCCCAGCGCAGCATCAGGGAAGCACCCATCTTGACATGCAGCAGGTTGAAGAGCTCGACGACGCTGTCCTCAGCGACATCGGCCTCCATTTTTTTATCCATACTCATAATATCGTTCAGTATTTTAACTATCCATAGCTTGCCGATGTCATGAAAGAGCGTCAGGAGGAGGTAACGTTCGTGATCGCTCTGACCCGTATAGCGCGCGGCCATGAACGCTGCGTTGGCGGCCGCGGTGGCGTGATTGGCCAACCGATCGATCAAGGTGCGGAAAATCTCGGATTCGAGCTTGAAGATGTCCTTGGTGGCGATGGAATAGAGGTGTTTGCGCACTTCGAGCAGGCCGATCTTCACGATCGCGGTCTCGAGGTTCTTGGTCTGAGAGGCTCCACCGTAGAAGGCCGAGTTGGAGATCGAGATCAGCTTCGACGAAATGGTTTGATCATACTGCAATTCCCGAGACATCTTCTGCACGGTCAGATTGGCGTCGTCGAGCATGGCCAAGACCTTCTTGGCCACATGCGGGAAAACCGGCAGGTTGATCTTGCCCAATTTGATCTGGCCGATGACCTGCTGTACCGAATTGCGCACCGCTTCCTCGGAAGCTGCTGATTTCTTTGGCGCCGGAGGAGGAGGCGCAGCAACGGCAACATTCTGCGACGCCTGTTTCGCGTAGAATTCGCGCGCGTCCTTGTACCCTTCTTGGTAGATGACGTCGAAGAGCTTGTCGAGCAGCTTCTTCTCCGGGTCCTCGAGACATTCGAGCAACTCGTTGAACCCGTCCTTGAGCGGTGTCGCCTCGACCAACTTGGTCAGTTTCTTCAGGCCAAACTTCTCCACCGTCCCCACCACGAGGTCAAAGGGCACTGCACCAGGATACTTCCCGGTCGAGGGAATTCTTGGGACTGTACCCTCTCCTCGGTAGGGAAGCAATGCGGAAATGGGTTTCCCGAGCCTCGGGTTCTCCAAGAGCGAGCCCGGCAGCGGAAAAAAAGGGGGGAGCGTCGGCTATGCGAGACTGAAGCGCGCCTTCGGGGCAACGAGAGAGGCTTCGAGGAGTCCCGGCTCATTCCGACGGAAGTGCGCACTATGGTCGTGCAGACCCTCGGCTCGGGCCGAAGAGTCGGCCGAGCTGCCGGCCGTCACGAACTGTTCTAATTGAGCGATGAGGGCCTTGCCGTCCCCCTGCCGTACCAAACCGGCCAAATGTTCCACCAGAGCGCACACGTCCTGCGCTTCCTCGGTATCCTCGAGCGGCAAGGTCCCCAGGGCAACGAGGGACCCGCAAGCGTTGTGCAAGTCGGCAAGGTCGACATGGTAGTGCGCGGTCGCGGTTTCGGGTTGGGCCAGTTCGTCCAGGACGAGCCCCGCCAGTCTGCTCAATCGGCTCTCGCCCCCTGAAGGAAGGTGCTCGGTAACTTCCCCTTCCAGCAGAGCAGAGGTCCAACCCTTGCCGACGGAGATGGAGAGCTGGTGCGGCCTCCGGGGTCCCGCCCCGGCTTTCCCCGAGCGCGCGAAATGGCTCAAGAGAGAGCGTGCAGCAGTGACGGACGTCGAGGTAGTCTGCTGACCGAGGCTGTACATGATCCCGAGTACCCGGCACGAGCAGCGTTCGGCCGCACAACGAAGATTGCGGCCGGTAAGGACCACTCTCTCGAAGAGCTCCAGCGGATCCTCGGTGAGTACATCGTCGTGGTCGCCGCAGACGGAATGCAGAACGATGTCTGGGCGCAGCGCGCGCAACGCATAGGTCAAAGCCACGGGGTCTCGGTACGGGAGCACGAGGGGCTCCGGCGAAGACGTCTTTTCCTGCAGGAGACCGACCAGAGCGCGCTCATCCGGGTGAGCGATCAGGAGTCTTCCCGGTCGATACCTTGCAGCTCTGGCGAGGAAGCTACGGCCCAGCACTCCCTCGAACCCGGACAGCAGGACCGTGCGGCCCTGAAAACCGCTCCTGAGGACATCTCCAGAAACGAAGCCGGATCGATGCATCACGCCCCCCCTATCAGGCAGAGACGACATTGGGCCGGGTCGTGCGTAAGCCGCGCGTGGCATTTCTGGTATCGATCACCAGCGGAGCATGGTCGACGACCATGCGGTAATCGACCTCGCTGTGGTCGGTGGCGATGAGCACCGCGGAGTAAGCGCGGAGCTTCTCGGGAGTCAACGCGACCGAGGCCTTGTCAAAGCGGTACTGGCGAGTCGGCGGCAGCGTAGGGATGAAGGGATCGTGATAATCGACCTCAGCTCCCCAGTGTTCCAAGAGTTCGATGATCTTGAGCGCCGGACTCTCGCGCATGTCGTCGATGTCTTTCTTGTACGAGACTCCGAGGAGGAGGATGTGGGATCCGCTGAGACTTTTCTGGCTGTGGTTGAGGGCCTCGACCAGACGCCCGACCACATAGGCCGGCATAGCGGTGTTGATTTCCCC
This sequence comes from Deltaproteobacteria bacterium RIFOXYA12_FULL_61_11, assembly GCA_001799195.1. GTDB lineage: Bacteria > Bdellovibrionota_F > JAHFAK01 > YA12-FULL-61-11 > YA12-FULL-61-11 > YA12-FULL-61-11. Next base: position 6,083 of record MGSU01000201.1, read on the forward strand.
TGCGAGTTCTATGAATTTGGTCGGGGTATCGTACTCCCGGGCTTTCCACGTCAAGTAGAAGGGGTCGATGGGGATGCAGTGTCCACCAAGCCCCGGACCGGGATAGAAGGGAGTGTAACCAAAGGGTTTGGTCGAGGCGGCCTCGATGACCTCCCAGACATCGATGCCCATCTCGGTGAAGATCTGCTTGAGTTCGTTGACCAGGGCAATGTTGATCGAGCGGTAGGTGTTCTCGAGGATCTTCACCGCTTCGGCCGTGGCCGTACTGGACACCGGGACCGTGCGGACGACGATCTGGTCGTAGAGCGCGCAAGCGAGTTCGAGGCAGGTCGCGCTATATCCTCCCACGACCTTGGGAATCGTTGCGGTGTTGTATTGCTTGTTGTTGGGGTCTTCCCGCTCGGGAGAGAACGCGAGATAGACGTCCCTGCCCACCACCAAACCGGTCTCTTCGAGGATAGGTTTGAGCACTTCATCGGTGGTCCCGGGATAGGTCGTACTCTCGAGGACGACGAGTTGTCCAGGGCACAGGTGTTCCCGAACCGAACGGGTGGAGGAAATCACATAGGACAGATCGGGTTCCCGGTTGCGGTTGAGGGGAGTCGGAACGCACATGAGGATGGCATCGCACTCGTTCAGCAACGTGTAATCGGTGGTCGGCAGGAAACCGTTCTCGCGCATCTCGATGATACGCTTGTCGCCGATATGGCGGATGTAGCTCCGACCCGCGAGCAGGTTGTCGACCTTGCTGGGGTCGATGTCGAACCCAATGGTGGGAAAATGCTTGGCCGCGAACTCGGCGGCGAGCGGGAGACCGACGTAACCCAAACCAATGATTCCGACAGTGGCCTCGTGGTTCCGGATACGCTCAAGACTGATCATGGAAAACTCCTGCGAAGGTTTGAGGAAGTGATCAACGACCGATGGAATGGTAGGAAAAACCGTGTTGCGCCATGACCTCAGGCGGGTACATGTTCCGGCCGTCGAAGATCCTGGGCTCGACCAGCCGGGCCTTGAGTTGTTCGAAATCCGGGTTGCGGAACTGTTTCCACTCCGTGGCGATGAGCAAGGCGTGGGTCCGGTCGAGAACCTCATATTGGTCATGGTGCAAACTCAATCCCTCGTGCGAGCCACGCTCGCGCAGCACATTCTCCGTGGCTACCGGGTCGAAAGCCCTCACCCGTGCTCCATGCGCCAGGAGGGCATCGATGATGGTCAAGGCTGGGGCCTCGCGAATATCGTCGGTGTCCGGTTTGAACGACAACCCCCAGAGGGAGAATATTTTGCCCGAAAGATCCTCTCCATAAACGGAGACGATTTTGCGCACCAAGGTCAATTTCTGATCTTCGTTGACATCCTCGACCGCCCGCAGCAACCGCGGCCGATAGGAGACCTGTTCCGCACTGCTGATCAAGGCCTTGACGTCTTTGGGGAAGCAGGAGCCTCCATACCCGAGACCCGGGTAGATGAAGGAATACCCGATACGGGTGTCCGAACCGATGCCGAGCCTGATGTTCTCGACGTTCGCTCCGACCCGTTCACAGATGGAGGCAATCTCGTTCATGAAGGAGATCTTGGTCGCGAGCATGGCATTGGCGGCATATTTGGTCAACTCGGCCGAGAAGAGGTCCATGTGGATGAAGTTCTCTTCCCGCAGCATGAAGGAACGATAGAGTTCCTTGAGGATCATGGCCACGCGTACGTTGTCGGTGCCGAC
>MGSU01000202.1:0-9592 GCA_001799195.1 Deltaproteobacteria bacterium RIFOXYA12_FULL_61_11
GGTCTCCTCGACCACCGAGACCTTGACCCGGTTCTCGACTACGGCTCCACTGTTGCCATAGTAATTGTTAAGCCGCCGGGCGAAGGCGGTGTGTAAGCACAGCAAGAAACGCGAGAACTTCGCGACCGTCGAGATGCGGACTAGGAGGTGGGTATGATTTCCCATCAGGGCGAATTCGGGATAATGCTTCCTGTATTGTCCAAGTTCGTCCCCTATCTCTGCTTCTTTCAAGAGCATAGCAGAAGTACCTATCCGAGGCAATCCCAAAAAGACCCTAGACAAGCGACAAGCAAGGGGCTATCCTGGGGGCAATGTCACCAATGGAGGGATTTATTGCCCTATGAAGCCCCCTAAGAAGTATCCCTACAAGAAGCGCGGAACCATGAAGCACAAGGCCCTGAGCGATGCCACATTGAAAGGGGCGATGGGCAAGGCGAAACCCTACCGATTGCATGATGGTGATGGATTATTCGCCCAGGTATCCCCCCGAGGCGTGGTGAGCTGGTGGGTAAAGTACCGGCGCGAGGGAAAGGATACCCGGCAAGGCCTGGGGCGATATCCTGCCGTAACGCTCCTAGAGGCCCGCAGGAAGGCCGAGGAGCTGAGGATATGGGTTGCCCAAGGGAAGGACCCGAAAGCGTTGCAGCGTGCCCAGGAGGAGGCCGAGGAGGTGGCCAGGATCACCCTGGGCGAAGCATGTGAATCCTTCCTCGAGCGCAAGCGGCCGAGTTGGAGGGCGAACACAACGGACGGAGCTGTGCGTTGCATTCGCCTGCTGCGTGACCTCAACAAGATGGAGCTGGTCAAGATCACCCCCGAGCACCTGGTTGGCGTGTTCGAGAGGATCAATGCCCCGAGCATGAAAAGGCGATTGCATTCTCTGCTGGTAGGTATCCTGAACGATGCCGTTGACCGTGAACTGATACCCGGCAATCCTGCCCTACGAGGCAAGGTCAAGGCCGTGGTGCCTCATGGTTCAAGTAGGACCGTGGAACACCGAGCGGCCCTACTGGTGGAAGGTCGCTTCGGTGAGCTGTTGTTGTCCATACGGAACTACCCGAGCGCCACAACACGGCTGGCAATGGAGTTCTTGGCCCTGACCGCGTTGCGGACCTCCGAGGTATTGGGCCTGCGCTGGAGTTGGTACGATAGACCGACCGGAAGCCTGGTCATTCCTGCCTTGCGAATGAAGATGAAAACCCCTCACGTCGTTCCACTGAGCCGACAAGCGATTTCTTTGCTTGACGATGCCCACGCACTGAGCGGCTGGGGCGAGTTGGTATTCCCTGGCCGTACGATTGACAAGCCAATGGCTAGGGCAACAATGCGAATGGCCCTTCGTATTATGGGCTTCAAAGAAGAGGAAACCTGCATCCACGGTCTTCGAGGAACCTTCGCTTCTATGGCGACCGCCTCCGGCCTATGGTCTAGGGATGCCGTGGAGCTGGCCCTTGCCCATGCAGAGAGGAACGCTGTTCGAGCGGCCTACCAGCATTCGGACCTGCTCCCCGAGCGCGCCCGACTGCTCCAATGGTGGGCTGACCGTTGCGACGCAATGAGGAACGAGGCCGATGGAAGGGCGAGAGGTGGAGCGTGAATCGGAACCCGACCCGCTGCTATTCGCTATTCCTGCTATTCGAGGCGACCTTGATTGAAAATTGAGATTCTTGGGGGCCAGTTCGAGAGTAGAGCGCTTGCGCGGTAGAAATGAAATCCGGGGTATGGAAGGGGGGTGTCAAGGGAAATGGGACCCATAACGTATGGCTACAAATGACCGTTGTTGTAAACGGCGCACTTATTGGAGGTGAACATTGAACCATTTGAAGGATCTCGAGGCGCTGGGTTTCGGCCCGCCTGATTGGGAAACCTGGCAAGAACGATTGAAAAGGCTCAACGATGGTTGCCTTGACCTGACCATGCAGGACCTCGCCCTGCTGCTCGCTGGATTGGAACCGGGGTGTGTGGTCAAGTGGCAATCGCTGCCGCTTGGTGTAGTTGCCCCTAGCGTGCTCGTGGAGGGAGCACCTACCCTGGTCGACCTCGTCTTCAATGTCGAGCTGCACGACAGCAATAACCCGCCGCGAAACGGATTACTTTCCTTCCTGCCGACCGATCCGACCCTGCCGACTGATCCGACCCTGCCGACTGATCCGACCCTGCCGACTGATCCGACCCTGCCGACTGATCCGACCCTGCCGACCGATCCGACAATGGAAAATGAAATACAGGAAGTAGCGTTCTGTATGTCCGTGGCGCATCTTATCCAGGACAAACAAGCAAGAACAGGGGGAAAATCGCCTGCCCCTGCCCGAATATTGTTCCCATTGGTTGATCTTGCCCGGCGAAATCTCGATGCTCTGACCCGTGCCTTGCTGTCGGAATACCGCAACCATCCAGGTATCGAGAGAAAAACATTCTTCTACAGCGAAGACGATCTTCGCACCTACCTGACCCGAGTTGCCGACCTTGAGAGCATGGTTGACTCGGTTGCAGCCGTGGCCGAAGGTTTGTTCCCTTTGCCGACTGTAGACCTATCGGCCCGGCCCACCTGGTCGAGGTGGCGCGGTCATGCCCTGAACGCTGCCGAACTGACCTTGCTGGTCCTGGGCTTCGATCCTGATGCCCCCAATATCAAGAGAATCTTGCTCGGCAATCCCGAAGGTACGGTCAATTCTTTGCTCTTTGACCTTCGACACCACCGAGCCGTGCAATATGATCGGCCACCAATCGGCCCGCTCAATGAGGAAGTACGCGACCGGCTTGCTCTGCTCGCCGACCTGCTCGAGTTGGTTGAAGGACGGTACCGAGCCCAAGGGTTGAAACTTGCCGAACCCAAGGTGGTTAAAGACCTCCTGACCGACTTGATAGAAACTCGACCGCTTGCGAGCACAACGGCCTTGATAGCACTGCACGAGCTTTGCCCCGGCGCCCCCGACCCGAGGGAGGTGCGGAGTACCGAGCTTGCCCTTGCCCTGACCGTTGAGGCATACGAGCGCGCCACGGCTCACCGTAAGGGTACATCGGTCCTGGTGTCGTCAATCATGAGAGCAGCACCCGGCCTGATAGACGAGGGAGCTTTGCGCAGAGCAATGAACCGTGCAAAGCATGCGCTAGAAAAGACTAGATAATTCATACAGGTTGCAAGGTTCAATTTTCGCTTATCTTTTTCCCCTCTAAACCAACATATAATGCAATAGGTATATTGCAACGTACGGCTCAGCATGGTACAACTAGGACCAGGTTGGACCCAAACATAAAGGAGCACTAGTATGAGCACGTCGACACCCTCCCTTCTTCGCCTGCGGCAAGTGTTGGAGCGCACCGGCTTGAGCAGATCCTGTCTGTACGACAAAGTACAGCACGACCTTTCCCCGCAACCCTGCCGCATCAGCGAGCGCGCTTCTGCATGGTCTTCTGATGAGGTAGACCGTTGGATTGCAGAGCGTCTCGCTGAACGTGATACCAAGTTGGCCGAGAAACACGCCGCGAAGCCAACGCCTACCCGTGGCAGGAGGGCCGGACAATGAAGACGCCAAGCATCAAAGAGCAGCTTTCAAAAGCGATTTCCTTTGGTGTGGTCCTTCCCCCCCTCATTGTCGCGAAATGCCCCGGTCTTCACTGCACGAGTGCGCTGCTAGCCGACGGATATACCGGCCACTGGGCTTGTCTTCGTTGCGGCATCCACGGTGACAGCCCTGTGTCATTGTTTCAGGCAGTTCACCGGGTCTCGCGTTCCGAAGCCGAGCTTGCGCTGGGGCTACCTGACAACAGCAATAATGGCACCGAGCGCGCTTTTACATGATAGGGGGGGCCATGTATGAGAATCAAAAACCCGGCTGGGAAGCTCCCTCGCCGGGTCAATTACAAGCAAGGGAAGAATACAATGATTCTGAGGTGAAGGCAAAGTTCGCTGATCACTGCCGCGAACAAGGCCTTCAACTCAACGAGAGCGATATCATTGGCGACGGCAAAATTCATCGTTGTGGTACCGAGACACACCCCCAAGGAAAGAACGGCAGCTATCTTCTGCATCTTGATGGAGCTGTGCCCGCTGGCTGGTGTCGAGCCTGGGATAAGGGAGAGGGCGAAACCTGGCACCTTGACCTCGGCCGTCGGCTGACAGCCGCTGAGCAAGAGCACCTACGACGTCAACGTGAAATCGACACCTTGCAGCGCAAGCAAGAGACAGAGGCACGACACAAAGAAGCCGCTGATAGAGCGAAAGTTCTATGGGGTAAAGCCCGCAATGCTACGGCAGAGCATCCTTACTTGCAACGGAAAGGCATTCTTCCTTACGACACAAAGACCTGTGATGATGGGGCGTTGCTTGTTCCCTTGTACGGTTTTGATGATGATAAGAATGCTGTCCTGGTGAACCTACAGCGCATTTTTCCGAACGGGGACAAGCGCTTCCTTCCCGGCGGCAAGATCAAGGGAGTCTTCTGGTTCAATGAGGATCTAACCGATGCCTCGCGCATCGTTGTTTGCGAGGGTTTCGCCACTGCCGCAAGCATCGCCGAGGCTACAGGCTACCAAGTATTCGCCGCAATGTCGTGCCATAACCTGCGCACCGTCGCGGAGGTGGTCAAGAATGCTTGGCCGAATAAGACGCTGATCATTGCTGCCGACAACGACCGGCGAACGAAAGGCAACCCCGGCCTGGGCTATGCCCAGGAGGCGGCCCGCGCAGTTGGGGCTCTGCTGGCCGTGCCTTCCTTTGAGGAAGATGAAGTCGGCAGCGACTTCAACGATCTTGCGACTTTGCGCGGCAAGGATGCGGTCAAGTCAGCAATCGAGACGGCGCCCCTTGTTCCAGAAGAACCCTGGGCCGAGTTGCACGACTTGACCGAGGACGAGAAACCTTGGCCATACCCCGTCGATGCGCTACCCGGCATTATCCGCGAGGCCGTTGAAGAGGTTGCGCGCTACTCGCAAGCACCCCTCGCAATGGTCGGAAGCTCTGCATTGGCGACCTGTGCGGCTGCCAGTCAGCACCTTGTTGACGTTGAACGTGCTCCCATGTTGCGCGGACCCGTGAGCTTGTACTTCCTGACCATTGCCGAAAGCGGGGAGAGGAAAAGCACCGTTGATGGATACTTTTCTCAACCTATCCGCCGATACGAAGCGTTGGAGGCTGAGCGGAACCGTGGAACGATGCTTGATTACAAAGCCCGAGAGGCTTCCTGGCAGGAGCAGAAAAGGGCAATCCTTGAACGGTTGCGAATGGCGCGTAGGAAAAGCGACTTCGGCAAGGTCAAGAGTGAAGAAGCAGACCTTCAAGCCCACGAGGCCAACGAGCCCGAGCGGCCCCGCGTACCCCGGCTGCTCATAACCGAAGAGTCATCGGAGAATCTCGGTTGGATATTGGCGCGCGACTGGCCTTCTATGGCCCTATTGTGCGCCGAAGGAGGCCTGGTACTAGGGGGCCACGCAATGCAGCGAGATCAGGTTACGCGAAATATCTCCATGTACGACGCACTATGGTCCGGCGAATCGATCCACGTTGGGCGTCGAACGAGCGAAAGCTATACCATCGAAGGGGCGCGTCTATCCGTTCATCTTCAAGTTCAACCTGGTGTCTGGCAGCGCTTCCTTGAGCAAAGCGGCGACCTGGCCCGAAAGACCGGCATGCTTGCGAGGTTCCTGGTGAGCCAGCCCGCTTCAACCATTGGTTCGAGGCCCTACCGAGAGCCCCCGGTGTCATGGCCCGCATTGGAGCGATTGCAGAATCGTATTATCGAACTGCTCGACCAGAAGCCCAACCTCGACCGTGGTCGACTGCGGCCGGAGGTGCGCAAGCTCCAAGGCGAAGCTCTGCGCGAATGGCAAAAGGTTCACGATGTGTTCGAGTCTGATATGGCCAAGGGCAAGGACCTTGAGCACCTGCGAGATACCGGCAGCAAAGCGGCCGAACAGGTTGCCCGCCTAGCGGCTGTCCTGGCCCTTGTGGACAGATGCCCCGAGGTGGGAGTGGCCCACGTCCAGGGAGCGGCCCGCGTTGTCGCCTGGCATGGACATGAGGCTTCGAGGCTGTTTCGAGGGCGTACCCCCCTGACCGCCGCTGCCCTGGAGCTTGAAGGCTTCCTTATCCGACGTCGCCACGACAAGGGCGAAACATCGTGCCGTATTACAACGGTTCAACAATGCGGCCCCGGTCGCCTGCGTGAAGGTTCCCGACTGCGCCCCGTGCTCGATCGACTCATTGCGGCAGGTAGAGTGCGCATTGTCGAGACACCCCACGGCAAGATGGTAGAGCTTCGCCCCGAGTTGGTTGATCATGTCGCTTCGTGAACTTTACGAGAACTACGGGAAGCGAGTAGGCGCGGCTGCTATTTCTGCTATTCCTGCGGTTCCACAAGAAACGCATACCCTGGGAATAGCAGGAATAGCAAATAGCAACGGGAGAGTACCCAGGGGCGACTTTACAACTACCAAGAATTATTATCCTTGTTCTTCGGCCACAGAACCGCTCGACCTGGAGGACCTCTATGAACATTTCCAAGAGAGGGTGGCCATAGTCGAGGAGGGAGGTCTATCCCGACAGGAAGCCGAACTTCTCGCGCTGAAGGAGCTGTTTCAAAGCCTTGGATACGAAAAATTCACGCATGACCAAGACGGCCTTGCGGTATCGCTCGCCCGAGCTGCTCGTCTGCTTCCCCCTCCGGGGGGTGATCATCCCTTCTGAAGGTCTGCTGGACCAATCTTCCGACCCATGCCACACTGCACGCGGCAATGATGAAGAGGTGCGACGTCATGACCGAGAATATTCGCTTGCCTCGAAAGAGGTTGTCGCTTGTACGATTGGTCGCAATAGTGCTGCTTTCCAACCTGATAGTTCCGCAGGTTTGGACAGATACAAGTTCCGAATTGACGGTACCGACGACGGTGCCGGTCCCAACACTGTCCAATGCCGACAAAGACCCCTCGACCGACACCGCACCACCAACAACAACGAGCACCGCGTCACTAGGGGCGTTTCAAGAAACGCTTGCGAAGGCACAGAACAGTGACCCTACGGCCCAGTTCAACCTCGGGGTGATGTATTACGATGGTGAGGGTGTACCGCAGGATTATAAGAAAGCCTTCAAGTGGTTTACCAAAGCAGCGGAACAGGGACATGCAAATGCCCTAAGCTACCTCGGATGGATGTACGATAATGGCGAAGGAGTACCGCAGGACTACAAGAAAGCCATCGAGTGGTTCACAAAAGCAGCGGAACAGGGATATGCTGACTCTCAGAACAACCTTGGTCTGATGTACCTCCAAGGTAAAGAAATACCGCAGGACTACAAAAAAGCAGTTGAGTGGTTCACAAAAGCAGCGGAACAGGGGGCTGCTTCATCTCAATTCAGCCTTGGTCTGATGTATCTCGAAGGTAAAGGAGTACCGCAGGACTATAGGAAAGCCATCGAGTGGTTTACCAAAGCAGCGGAACAGGGACATGCTGACTCTCAGCACAACCTCGGGGTGATGTACGATAATGGCGAAGGAGTACCGCAGGACTATAGGAAAGCCATCGAGTGGTTCACAAAAGCAGCGGAACAGGGACTTGCATTAGCTCAACTCCAACTTGGTCTGATGTACCACCAAGGTAAAGAAATACCGCAGGACTACAAAAAAGCAGTTGAGTGGTTCACAAAAGCAGCGGAACAGGGAGCTGTAGACGCCCAGTACAACCTCGGGGTGATGTACCATAAAGGCAAAGGAGTACCGCAGGACTATAGGAAAGCCATCGAGTGGTTCACAAAAGCAGCGGAACAGGGAGCTGTTAGTGCCCAGTTCAACCTCGGGGTGATGTATGTGAAGGGCGAAGGTGTACCGCAGGACTATAGGAAAGCCATCGAGTGGTATTCCAAGGCTGCGGAACAGGGACATGATGCAGCTCAGTACTCCCTCGGGTTGATGTACAACAACGGTGAGGGTGTACCGCAGGATTTTAAGAAAGCTGTCGAGTGGTACGCCAAGGCTGCAGAACAAGGGGATATGGGAGCGCTGAATAACCTCGGGGTGATGTATGTGAAGGGCGAAGGTGTACCGCAAGACTATCGACAAGCATATTTCTATTACAATCTCAGTGCTGCCCTATCGACAACGAATGAAGATAGAACTCTTGCCGAAAAAAATCGTGACGGTATTGCCCAGAAACTGACAAAAGAAGACCTAGCTGCAGAACAGAAGCGGGCTCGGGAATGGTTCGAACGCTTCCAAGCGAAAGAGAAAAAACCCTAACCAATCAACAATCGCATCCTTTAACCGGCTGATTTATGTTGCTGCATTAGCACCGGCGCTGGAAATGCGCCTTAGGTGGTTCTTCGACTATCGGTATTCGATGACATCGGCAGGGAAAAAGAGAAATGCTTTCCTTTGCCGATTGGGATACTAGACACCCTCGGATACCTAGAGATTACAGCATATTGCAAAATTCCTGCAATATCCTAAACTTGGAAATTAGGGGCAATAAATGGGGGCAAAGTTATAGGAGTGAAAATATATCATGCTGGATTGCATGAGTATTTTCTTTGATTATCCAGAAGGGCGAAGTCCACTAATTTGATATCATACTGCTTTTTGTACTTCGCCACGAGTTCCAGATACAGTTCTTTGAGGCTGTCGTTCTCGAGAAGGTACTGTTTGACGTGATTCGTGCAGTGCCAATACATATGCAGCAACGCGCCGTCCGAGCATTGGAGATGTCGTGGGACTCTCGCATTCATGATCGCAGGGTATAGCAGTATTGGGGCCACCCTGTACTCTTCATAGTGTCTTGATCTTCTTCAGGAACTGAAGCTGTTCCTTTGCCGGGATTCGTGATGCCGATTCGACCCGTCGAAGTCCAACCTGGGATAGTCGCTGTGGTTTTACTTGCAAACAATAGCGTCATGCGCTAGTTTTTGCAAGCGCGTTGCACAGTCGCGCAGGAGCATAGCATGTCAGCAAAATCCGCCATGGCGCACTGGATCGAGCAGCTCCAGTCCAGGGGCCGCTACACCTTCACACGTGCCCAGGCGGAGTCCGACACCGAGCGTTCCTTCGTAGCGGCGCAGACCGCGCTGCGACGGCTGAAGCAGCAGGGTCGAGTAGTCTCGCCCCGGCGCGGGTTCTACGTGGTGGTCCCACCCGAGTATCGGGCCGCGGGTGCGCTACCGGCGAGCTGGTTCATCGACGACCTGATGCGGTACCTCGACCAGCCCTACTACGTCGGGCTCCTGAGCGCAGCCGCCATCCACGGCGCCGGGCATCAGCAGCCGATGGTGTTCCAGGTGGTGACCAGCAAGCCGACCCGCGAGATGCGCGCCGGCAAGGTGGCCATCCGGTTCACGATGAGCGGCCTGGTGGAGAGCTTGCCCGTGGTCGAGCAGCAGACCGAAACTGGGACCATGCGCGTCGCCGCTCCTGAGACCTGCGCCTTCGACCTAGTTCGATATCCGGAGGCGGCCGGTCACCTGAGCAACGCGGCCACGGTGCTCGCCGAGCTGGCCGAGCGTCTCGACGCTCGCACACTCGTGGACGTCGCGCCTCTCGTCCGGCTTCCAGACGTGCAGCGCCTCGGGTTCTTGCTCGACGCCGTCGGGCAGAGCGAGCTCTCTACGCC
>MGSU01000202.1:9645-10002 GCA_001799195.1 Deltaproteobacteria bacterium RIFOXYA12_FULL_61_11
GAGAAGCGACGGACAGCGAGGCCGACCCGCGATGGCGAGTGGTGCCGAACGCCGAGCTGGAGGTGGACGTTTGATCCCGCGCGCCAACATCACCACCTGGCGCGCGGTCGCGCCGTGGCCCTCCAACGAGCAGGTCGAACAGGACCTGGTGCTCTCCCGCGCGTTGGTCGCCATGTTCAGCCAGAAGGTCGTGGCCGACCGGGTCGTCTTCCGTGGCGGCACCGCCTTGCACAAGCTCTTCTTCGATGCGGGTGGTCGCTACTCCGAGGACATTGACCTCGTGCAGCGCGATGCCGGTCCGATCGGCGAGCTGATCGACGCCATCCGCGAAGCCCTCGACTCGTGGCTCGGCAGCCC
>MGSU01000203.1 GCA_001799195.1 Deltaproteobacteria bacterium RIFOXYA12_FULL_61_11
CGGTTCCGTGATGCAACTTATCGGTGCCGGGCTCGGTTTCTATCTATTCTATGTGTTTTTTCTCCAAGGACGCCACAGCAAGGACTTCCGAGCCGTGATCAATACCAGGAACGGCCGTCTCGTCTCGGAGAAGATCAGCACCGCGACCACCTTCGTCCGCCGTAGCACCGGCCTACTTAACCATGCCGGCTTGCCTCGAGACGAAGCCTTGTTCTTGTCCCCAGCTCGACGTATCCATACCTGTGGTATGCGCTTTCCCATCGACCTTGTCTTCGTCGAGCGACATGGCCACATCGTACGATTGTTCGAGCGCCTCGAACCGACGAGAACCCAGGTTGTCCATGATGGCGGCCGCCGAGCCTGCGCGGTCCTGGAACTCGCTGCTGGCCGTATCGAAGAACTCGACCTGCGCGAAGGCGATCAACTTCAATTCCTTCCTGTTAGCGAGGGATAACAATGGGTCATCGCCGACGCTTCCTTATCGACTATCGGTTCCAACTCCGCTACCTCGCGTATATCCTCGGAATGGTATGTATCGTCGCAACAACCTTTCTTCTTGTCCTCTCCGGTTTGCTCGATGAAGTCAAAGAGGTGAACGCCGCGCTCCAACACCACAGCCACGAGACCCGAACCCTGGTCCAATCCTCTCCTTCCCTATCCATCGAACTGCGAGAAGAAGCCCTCGCCAACGCCCTCTCCATTCAAACCTTCGTCCAGTCGAACCAGGACACGCTGATCGAGCTCGAACTCCTGAGTTGGACCTTCATCGTACTCTTCTCCATTGTCGTCCTGGTCTTCGCCGTGATCCACACCCATCGCATCGCGGGGCCCATCCACGTCCTCCGGGACATGCTCCAGCACCTCTGCGACAATCGCCCCCTACCCCAACGTCTTCCTCGCGAGAACGACGAATTCAAAGAGCTGTTCGACTTGGTCAACACCTTGGCCGAGGAATATCGATCGAACACGCCTCCTAGCCATGAAAAGGGTGCATAAGCCGAAGAAAAAAGATCAGTATTGAGTACATTACAAATATTTATTATAATGAAATTATTCACTATTGTTAGTAGTCATGTGTGGCTTTGTTTTTGCTTTAGTGTTTCTTATTGCGTACGTTTATTCGAGGCCACCGATGCGCTTGTATCCCCTGCTCCAGGCACTCCTGTGTTTGACCCTGACCATGACCACCGCAGAAGCTTATTCGGTACGTAGGGTGACCCATGCTTTCGAACCCGGGGACTTGTTCTTCAACCTCGGGCAAGACAGCTCGTTCCAGGGGGGCGCGGTCGTAACCGCGCGCTCCGACCGGAAACACTTCGAAGCCTTCCCCCTGAACGAAGGCCAGACCCCCACCAGCACGGTACGTATCGACGGCGCTCTGAAGAACTCTATCTATCGGGTGGAGCCGGGCAGCCTTTGCATCTATCACGAGGGTTCCAACGAACGCTACGGACTTTTCCAGGGCGTTGACGAGACCTCGCTCCAGAGCGGGGAACCCCTGTTGCGCTTCCGCGAATTCGGCGAGGGAGCTCCTGCTGACGGACGGGAAGTGGCCCTGCATGCTACCAGTTTTGACCCGGGTAAGGTTACGGTCATTCGGCCGGGTGATCCGATCCTCATCGAAACCAAGGACGGCCGCAGCATTGTCGGCCTTCGCTCGGCCATGAGCAGGACTCGAGATATGCATCGCCCGGCCTTCGAGATCGATCACGAACGAAAGAATGGCCCCGTGCGTTACTTCAGCGAAGGAGAGGACGGGAAGATCGAACTCAAGGATATCGCCAAGATCGAACCCATCGAGGCCGCAGAGAAAGACATGCTCGGTCCCAAGCTGACCATCAACGCCAAGAAAATGGTGCAATCGTGCGTTTTCGCCGCGGGAGCCGCCAATGCGGTCTTCACGCTCGCCAGTATCATCGCTGCGGTGCTGTAACCGCTCAACCGCAACCACCCTTCCTGCGCGATAATCCACGCTCGAACCGGACTTTCCTGACGAAATCGAGACCTTCAAGGGATGAGAGCGGCGGTAATGCGACTCGGTCCCCTCTGGCCGAAGAGAAGAGATGCCGCGTACCCATACTTCCGGTGTCGTCCTCAGTTCCGGAAGTGCAGCCGGGACCGTGCTCTGGATGGCCGAAGAGATCCAGCCAACCGTCCATTCCTCCCTCGAGGAAATACAGGTTTGGTACCGCCTCGAGGGCTGCATAGCCCCAGGTTTCCCTGACCCGCCGTCCCCCATCGCCGTCCAGGAGCACGGTGATCGCGTTCCACGGGCGCAGCTTCAAGCTCCGCAACACTTCGTCAGAGAGGGGGAGGTCTTCCACACGCCTCGCTCCGGGCAGATGGAACAGATTGAAAGAAGTTTCTTCGCGGAGATCGAGCAGCAGGACCTCGACTTGATCGTCGTAAAGCAGGAGGAGTAATTCGGCAGGATGGACGGAGACCTCGCCGGAACTGAGGCGGTGCTGCAAGCCCCCTCCCTTCCAGACCCAACGTTGTTCTCGGGTTGGTTCCCCTCGTACGGCAAGGGCTGCACCCGCAACGATCAGGACCGCGGCACCCGTAAGGAGCAAGGTTCTCCCCCGCCCACTAGGGGCCGGTTTCCCTCCGATGGTCCTTTCCAGGAATTCCGCTGCGGCGAACATGCTCAGGGCCATGAGGACTACCCCTAACACTACTATCCCCGTGTCCAGACCGAAGAGCTCGGGCAAGGTCAAGCGACCGGCATGACCAGCGTTCCAGAAATCCTCGAACATGGCCACGGTCTCTGCGAAGAAACCGATACCGACAAGTACCCCGAGCACGAAGACCAGACCGTCGAGCTTGAGCGTTGCCAGGGCCACCAGCGAGGTTCCGGGGCAGAACCCGCCAATAATGAAACCGAGCCCCATCACAAAACCGCCGACGAGGCCCGACCACAGGAAGGTGGGATTGACCCAGACTAGGTCATAGTCTAGGAGACCGAGGAAAGACGAGCCAAAGATCAGCACCATGGCCACGACAATGGCTCCGAACATTACCTTGAGCACGGTCAACTCAGTCAGGTAGAACTGGGCGGCAAGTTTCTTGGAATTGCCGAAACCCGCCTGCTCGAGGACGAAACCGAAAGCGAACCCTATCAAGAGATAGATCAGGTCGAGCATCCAGGGGGAGAGGGCTAGGCCGGGAAGATAGGGTGCCATGAGCTCACCTCTCAGGTTCAGATCCACAAACGGCGAACGAACCAAGCCAGCAGATAGCCGCCGCCAAACACCGCAAACATGAAGGCCCAGCTCCCTGCGGATAGGACAGCCCCACCCGAGAGTGCCTGGCCCGAGGTACATCCTCTCGCCAGCCTTGCACCATATCCCATGATCGCGCCACCCAGGAAGGCGGTGAGCAAGCGTAGGCGTATGCTGGTGCGGGGCCCTCGTTTGACCTCGAAACGCACCCTTCGACCCAGCATACCCGACACGAATCCGCCGAGAAGGGCTCCAAGGATCTGGTATACAACCCAATTGTCGAGCGGATCGAGCTCTCCGCCCGCTGCCTCTGCGAGATACGGCGTGCGATCGACATGCAACGGGGCGACTACATCTACCGCAGCGGCCACGACCCGGAAGAGGCCTCCCGAAGCTCCTAGTCCGTTGCCGGTGAGAAAGAACGCCGCAAAGAGCACAACCCCGAGTAGAGCTCCGGCAAGATAGGGATTGAGGTAGGGGCGTTCCCCGATCGTCGTACTCATGGTCCCTCCTCGGTGATAGTAGATACAGTCCCGGTTGCACCGACCCCGGTCCTCGAAGGATGCTCGCGACCTGTGAGCATGGCCCTGAGATGCCCGAAGACGGTCTCACCTGTGGTGGTCAAATAGACATGCAGCAACACGAAAACCAGGAAGAGCCAACTGCCGAAAAGGTGCGCCCCGGTGAGGATCCCGCGATCGAGCCAATCCGGCAGGTCCGCCCACGACCGGCCTTGGACGAGCATCATGGCGATCCCAGTACCTATCTGGAGCGGCAAGAGGACATTGAGGATGATCAAATACGTCAGCTTTTGCAAAGGATTGAGCCGTGCCTGGGGGTTCCGTTCGAAGGGATGGGGTGCACCGCGGAAGATGCCTGAAACATAGTAGCGCGCTTGCGCCACGGCTTGCGAGAAATAATCGGCAGGCGGCCCTAGGAGATAATGGCGAATGGCCCCGCTGACGAGGTGATGGAGTAAACCGAAGAGGGCGTTCGCGATAAGGATCAACCCGAAGGTCTTGTGCAGAGGTACGGACACTTCGAAGGCGCGATCGCCCAAGAGCGTGGGCCAGTGCATGACGCCGCCCGTGAAGAGTAGGAAGCCGATGATGGTCGCTTGGAACCAATGCCAGAACCGTTCGTACGCTGTATAGATCTGCCGGGTGTCGTTCATAGTCCCTTCCTCCTGCGACGATGACCGGTCCAACGCAGACCGCCATGCATCGCAACCGCCGCAAGGGCAAATCCCAGCAGCCCCACTCCGTACCGGTCGAGCCAAGCCCAAGCGCCATTGCCGAGCATCGCAGGGCTGAGACGCCTCGGTTCGAACCAGGCTTCGCCCTCACTAATCACGATTTCACCCTTCTCCCTCAAGCCATTGGTGAGTTCAAGCCTCCCGAGGGGCGAGGAGACGTGGGTCAGTCGCATCGCTCGTCCAGGTCGGCCGTTCTCCGTATGGCATTCGAGGCAACTGCGCAGGGCCCACGAACCGCCAATGACCCCATGACTGACATGGCGCGCCTCGACCGTGCCGACAAGCTGCAAGCCTCTGTTGCCCAAACCTTCCAATTCTCCTTGTACCCAATCCCGGCGCTGATCGGTGTCGAGCGTCAATTCCTCGACCCGCAGCGTCCCATCCCCTTGTCTATCGAAGAGGTCGAGGACCTGTCGGCGGAAGTCTTGTCCATCGAAATAGACCTTCCGCAGATCGTCCAGAGAAGGTTCTCCGGCAGGCTGGCTTCCCTCCCAATGCCATGTCGTAACCAGGTTGTTCGGATGCAACCGATGTTGTCCATCGGGATCTGCTCTCTCGATGAGGATCGGTTCGAAGCCCTCGACAGGTGAGACTGCAGAACGTCGCAGGTCCCACTGCACCCCTCGCAACTCGACCCGAGGGGAGCCGAAGTGGTTCGTCAGGACCGTTCTATCGACCTCGCTGCGAGCAGGGTGGTACGACTTCGGAATGTGACACGTCTCACACGCGAGCTTCGAGAAATGCAATGCTTTGTAAGGTAACCAGGAATGTCGGAGCATGGGATCATGACAATCCTGACAGCGCCGAAGGGATCGAGGATTCTCGAGGCTGAACTCATGCGAAGGTCGGAGAAGGTACTGTCCCGGAGTTAGGCCACGGGGGTCGAACAGGAGGTGGTTCGCGTCTTCCCCTGTCCTTTTGGTGAGACGGCGTGCGGGATTATTCGGGGAAAGGTGACAGGCCACACAACCGACCTGGCGTTCGGCGTGTACGTCCCATGGGCGGGTGAGCGTCTCGCGGCCGACCAGATTATAGCCGCCGTGACGGAGTTGTTGACCCGAGAAGACCGCTCCGCTCGCGGCACTCAGGGTATCCCCAGGTCGATCGAAGTGCGGTCGTACTTCTTCCTTCGCATGTACGGTCCGACCATGACACGCACCGCAGTGGCCATCCCGAGGAGGGCCTAGTCCGAGTATCTCGGCAGGAACCTCCCCGGATGGAGAAAAGCGGTTTCCCTTCCATGCCCACCCCACCAGGGAACGTTCGACCAGCCCGGTGTGGGCCAAGGTGGCGGTTGCTGCCCAACCGAGTTGCCCTGCTTCGATCGTGTCAGCGCGCGAGAATACATCGGGAGCTTGGAGATGGCAGAGCAGGCAGTCCAATTCCAACTCACCGGAACGGGTGAGGACAGCGTTTCGGGCATCCGCCCAACCCAGTACCAACCTCTTGTGATTATTATGTGCTTTGATAAAGACCACGTCATGACACGTTCCACAGGTCCGCTCAGGGGACAACGGCTCACCGGTTACATGCACGGCCACCCCCGCGGCATCGAGCAAGCGCACCGCGGGATGGAGTCCCTGCGAAGGCAGGACTTCGAGACCCCAGGTCAAGGCGAGCAGGAACAGGAACTTCATGGTAGCGTCCTCCCCATTCGAAGTTCCGTACGCCGCCCACCCCATTGGAGGGGATCCCCCGGGTACCCCAGGGCGAGCCAATCCATCCGGCCCGGCTCGCCGTGACAATCATGGCAGCTCAGGGCTTCCTCAGCCGGGGGAATCATGTGGGAGAGCGGCCAATACATACTCGTCTCGATAAAATCGTAACTGCCGCTGTACGCGAGCCCATTGCTCTCGGCCCCGAGCCGGAGAGAACGATCCCAGTCGAAAGTCTGCCAATAACCATCCTCGCCGGCGGTCTTCGGCACGAGCAAGGTGCGGTGGACGAGATCGAAAGGCTGCTTGGCCATATGGATCTTGAAAGGCCATATAAGGGCCTCGGGATCCGTCATCGTGCCACGGGGCCGATTGATCGACACCTCTTCCCCCTGGCGAACAGGCTGGCCTAGTTGATAGCGCGTGACCGTTCCGTTGAACCAGCGATAGGTCGGCCACAATTCCTTCTGGTAGACGAACTCCCCCTTCTTCTTCAGGTACCGGTGTTCATCCTCGGGACGATCGTCACCGGCCTTGGACCAATCCCACGAAACCTTGGTAGCGTGCTTACGGGCCACCGCCGGCAAGTGGCAAGTCTGACAGACGAGGCTGGTGCGGTGGCTCTCCAGGCGATCATCGTCGTGGATCCTTCCCTGGTGGCAATCCTCACAACGCACACAATCCTCACACGTCAGACTTACCGCGAAGGAACGGCCCCGCAACCGATGCTCCTTGCTCCGGTGACAGTCCTGGCAAACGAAGTTGTGTTTTCCCATGTGCACGTCCAACTCGGGCGTGGGGTTAAGGAGAGCGCTGTCGAGGTCGCCGTGTTTGACCGCATTCCCGCCCCCACCGCTGAAATGGCAAGAACCGCAGTTGGCTCTACCCGGCGACCCTACACTCCTGGCCGAGGCCAGCAAGTCGATCCCCGGTTCAGGATGTCCCGCACCTGCCTGGGCTTTGGCATAGACACCGCTGCGGTCGTGGCAGACCAGACAATCGACCTTGGTCGCATCATTGAAATCGAAATGCTCATCCGCCCATCCGTAACCCGCATGGCACGAGGTACAACGAGGCCAGTTGGACTGGACGCCTATGCAGAAGTTATTGACCGCATTTTTTTTCCCCAAGCGCACGAGGGTCCCTCCCGAGGAGGGGTCGGCCATCTCCTTCTCCCAGGTCCAGTGCGAGGTGCGCATGACCTCGTGCGCCTGTCGGTCATGGCATTGCAGGCACGTCTTGGTCACTGCCGGACCGTCGGGAAAGGGTTGGTCGAACAGCGCGGTATGGTCATAATGGACCGCTCGACGGGGAAGATAG
>MGSU01000204.1:0-4919 GCA_001799195.1 Deltaproteobacteria bacterium RIFOXYA12_FULL_61_11
ATGTTCCTGATTGATGACATCCTCATGGCGCCCGCGCACGGCCTCTTGTGGATTTTCAAAGAGATCCACCACGCCGCCGAAGAAGAACAGGCGAACGAGGCGGAGGCCATCACGACCAAGCTCAGTGAGCTCTACATGATGCTGGAGACGGGGCAGATGACGGAGGCGGAATTCGACGCCGCGGAAAAGGCGCTCCTCGACCGTCTCGATGCCATCAAGGAGAGGGCAGACGGCGGGCCAGATAAGGAAGATGAAGAGAATGAAGAGGTCGTTATCCGGAAAAGGCCTCCCAAAAAAACGGGCGAAGTCATAAAGTAATGAAATGGCGAATTGGTTAATATTTTTCAATAATACTCTCCGGAAGGTCAGGATCGATGAGCGGTGTGACCGGGGAACCGGGTTTCTTGAGCGATGGAAACATGCGGCTTCTGCTGTTCGGCGGCAAGGGCGGTGTGGGGAAAACCACGGTCTCGGCGGCAACGGCGCTGGAGCTCGCCCTCCGTCATCCTGAGAAATCCCTTCTTCTGGTTTCCACCGATCCCGCCCATTCCCTGCAAGACAGTTTCTCCGGGGCCGAACCGCCCGCCAACCTGAAGGTCCTGGAATTGGACGCACAGGCCTATCTCCACGACTTCCAGGAGAAAAACCGGCAGCGACTCCGGGAAATCGCCTCCCGGGGGACCTTCCTGGACGAAGTGGACATCAACCGTTTTACGGAGCTTTCCCTGCCGGGGATGGACGAGCTGATGGCCTTCCTGGAGATCAGCCGCTGGGTCAAGGAGGGGGCCTATGACGGGATCATCATGGATACGGCGCCGACGGGGCATACCCTGCGCCTCATGGAAATGCCCGACATGATCCGGAAGTGGCTGGAGGCCCTCGACGCGCTCTTGGCCAAAAACCGGTACATGAAAAAGCTCTTCCGGGGGTCCTATGAGCGGGACGACCTCGATCACTTCATCGAAGAACTCGCCACTGACGTCAAACAGATGGAAAGACTCCTCAAGGATCATCAGCGGTGCCGGTTTGTCCCGGTCATGCAGGCCGAGGCGTTGAGCATCGAGGAGACGCTGGACCTGATCCGGGAATTGCAGCGCCTCCGCATCGGCGTCACGGATGTGGTCATCAACCGCCTCTACCCGGAAAGTCCGTGTCTCACCTGCCGTCATATCCGCGCCCGCCAGTTGCAGGAGCTGGCCCGCATTTTCAAGGAGCCGGTTTTTGCCAAACTCCGGCTCTGGGGGGTTCCCATGTATCCCAAAGAAATACGCGGCATGGAATCGCTTCGGTCCTTCTGGGAAGGTCTGAAGGAATGGGCGCCATCCCTCGGAGAAGCCCCGTTATCCCTGCCTCCGGCGGCGCCCCGCGTCGACAGTCCCCCTCCCCTGCCCCCGCCGGAAACGGCGATGCTTGTTTTTGCAGGAAAAGGCGGGGTCGGCAAGACCACCCTGGCCTGTGCCACGGCCATACGTCTGGCCCGTGCCTATACAGGGAAACGGATTCTGCTTTTTTCGGCCGACCCCGCCCATTCTCTTGCCGATTGTTTGAATATGCCCCTCGGCTCCAAGCCGGTGCAGGCGGCGCCCGGGCTGTGGGCCATGGAAATGGACGCCACCGCCGATTTTGTCGCCCTGAAAAATCAGTATCGAAAGGAACTTTCGCAATTCCTCTCCCGGTTGATGCCGAACCTCGATCTGACGTTTGACCGTGAAGTCATGGAACGGATCATGGATCTGTCGCCCCCGGGGATCGATGAGCTGATGGCCTTGGCGGCGGTGATGGATTTGCTGACCCCGGAGGGCTACGACCTCCTGGTCCTCGACGCGGCGCCGACGGGCCATCTGATCCGACTGTTGGAATTACCGGAGATCGTCGAAGGATGGTTGAAGGCGTTCTTCAGCCTCTTCCTGAAGTACCGGAAAATATTCCGGTTGCCGGGAATTTCTCAGCGCCTGGTCCGGCTGTCCAAGGATCTGAAGCGTCTGCGGGCGATTCTGCGGGACCCGTCCCGGGCGGCCCTCTACGCAGCCAGTATCCTCACGGAGATGTCCTTTGCGGAAACGACGGATCTTGTCGCCGCCTGCGGGCGTCTGGAAATTCCGGTTCCCTGCCTGTTTTTAAACATGGCGACGCCGGACGGCCCTGATCCCCTCTGCCATTCCCTGTTCCAAAGGGAATCCGCCGTCCGGGAAAAATTTGCGCTGACCCTCCCCGGCATCCGCCGGCCGGTGGTCTATCGGCAGAGCGATCCCCGGGGGATCGAAAATCTCAACGCCCTGGGACAGATTCTTTATCAATAAGGTGCAAAATGGCTTTTGATGAGCTGGATGAAAAGGAACACATCAGCCTTTGCGAGACCCTGGACCGGGTGCTCAACAAAGGCGCCGTGATCGTCGGCGATGTCATGATCTCCGTCGCCGATATCGATCTCATTTACCTGGGCCTGCAGGTCATCCTGACATCCGTGGAAACGGCCCGGCGCGAGGAGGGTCTGGTGCTATGAACATGACTGCGGATTCCGGGGTTTCTGATGGGGACAGATTTGAAATCAGCCCCCTCCCCCAAAGGGTGGCGTCGCCGGCCATAAGCGATTTTGCAAAAACCATGGCGCCGCGGGCTAAGCGGGCCTCGTCCCGGCAAATGAACCTCGATGCGGATAAGAAAAAAAACGGTCTGGCCCAGCTTGTTCTGACCGTGGTCAAGCTCCTCCATGAACTCCTGGAAAAACAGGCGATCCGCAGGATTGACGGGGGAGGCCTTACGGATGAAGAGATTGAGCGTCTCGGCTTTACGTTGATGCGTCAGTCCGAGGAGATCGCGAGGATCGCCCGCGAATTCGGTCTCGAAAGCGACGATTTGAATCTTGATTTGGGACCTTTGGGGAAATTATTATAGCAGGAGGCAGGTAAATGGCAGTCCAACAACGCGCTCGACATTCTCTGGAAAGTACGAATCTGGCGGATCTTCTCGAAAGAATCCTGGACAAGGGGATTGTGATCGCCGGCGATATCCGGATCAACCTGGTGGACGTCGAGCTGCTGACGATTCAGATCCGTCTCGTCATCTGCTCCGTTGACAAGGCCAAGGAGATGGGTATGGACTGGTGGGTGAACAACCCCGCCTTCTGTTCCGGGACCAAGAGGCAGCAGGCCTTGCCGGAGGCTATGGACAGGCTCGAAGAACGCCTCGCCCGGATCGAAACATCTCTTGCTTCGGGATTAGCAGCGGCAAATGCATAAACGAAGGGTGGGGATGGGGGGAATATGATGAAGCGGCTCCGGTACGGCGTCGCCTCACCATATTCCCCCCGATCAACAGCGGAAGTATAGACAGGTGCAGAAGGCGCGATCAGGCCGCCGAGGTTTCAATCGGTCACGGTAATGCGGCGGGGTATGGCGCATCGCCGGAATCACGGCAGGGCATGATTAGTCAGGCAGTAAAGAGGAAGAAAGAGGATTGCCATGAAGACAAGCCACGCGGGCAGTGAATCCGAAACTCCGCCTGTTGCTCTGCGCCGGCGAGCGGAGGTGATCGCCCAGGGGAAGGCCATCCGAATACCGGAAGACATGGAATCACTGTCCGTCGAGGCAACGTGGCAGATGGTCCACGAGCTGCAGGTGCATCAGATCGAGCTGGAGATGCAGAACGAGGAGCTGCGCAGGGCGCAGAAAGAACTGAACGCCGCGCAGGCGCGCTATTTCGACCTTTACGATCTGGCGCCGGTGGGCTATTGCACTCTCAGCGAGCAGAAGCTGATCCTGGAGGCCAACCTCACCGTCGCCACCCTGCTGGGCATGGCCCGTGGCACGCTGGTCAAGCAGCCGATCACCCGGTTCATTTTCCAACAGGACCAGGACCTCTACTACAAACACCTCAAACAGCTCTTTGAGTCCGGTGAACCGCAGGCGTGTGAACTGCGAATGGTAAAAATGGACGGTGCTCCAGTCTGGGTAGGTCTGGAGGCGACGGTGGCCCAGGACGCGGACGGCATGCACGTCTGCCGCGTCATGCTGAGCGACATCAGCAAGCGCAAGCGGGCAGAAGAGGATTTGTCTCTGCATGTGACGCGGACGCAAGCGCTGCTCGATCTTCACCTAATGGCGACCGAATCGCAGCAGGCGATCCTGGATTTTGTCCTGGAAGCAACGCAGAAGGCCTGCCGGAGTCAATTCTCCTTTATCGGGCTCATGGATGAAACCGAATCCTTCATGACGATTCACACTTGGTCGAAAGACACCATGGCCCAATGCGCTTCCGTGGACAAACCGATTCACTTTCCCATTTCCGAAGCGGGCGTATGGGGGGACTGCATCCGGCAGAGAAAACCCGTGACAATCAACGATTACGAGGCCCCCTGGCCCAGCAAAAAAGGGTATCCCGAGGGGTATGTCCCCATTCGGCGCTTTCTCAGCGTTCCCATATTTGACGGTAATAAAATCGTCGCTGTCGCCTTCGTTGCCAACAAAAAAGAACCCTACGCGGAAGACGACGTCAATGCCTTGATATCCCTGGTCAACAAGATGTGGGAGATACTGCGGCGCAAGTGGGTGGAGGAGGAACTTCAGCGGACCCTCGAAAGTCTCAGGAAGGCAGTTGGCGTAACCATACAGGTTATGGCGTCCGCCGTGGAGCTCAGAGATCCCTATACCGCCGGTCACCAGATCCGGTCCGCAGACCTTGCCCGTGCCATTGCCACGGAGATGGGACTTCCTCATGAAAAGATCGAAGGCATTCGTGTCGCCGGTTCCATCCATGACATTGGAAAGCTATCGATCCCTGCGGAGATATTGTCGAAGCCTACCAAGCTGTCGGAAATCGAGTTTTCCCTGACTAAGGAGCATGCCCGCAGTGGATTCGAGATGCTGAAAGACG
This sequence comes from Deltaproteobacteria bacterium RIFOXYA12_FULL_61_11, assembly GCA_001799195.1. Classification (GTDB taxonomy): domain Bacteria; phylum Bdellovibrionota_F; class JAHFAK01; order YA12-FULL-61-11; family YA12-FULL-61-11; genus YA12-FULL-61-11. Next base: position 4,873 of record MGSU01000204.1, read on the forward strand.
TGGAATCACCCTGGCCGCTGGCGGAGATGGTCTATCAGCACCATGAG
>MGSU01000204.1:4951-7742 GCA_001799195.1 Deltaproteobacteria bacterium RIFOXYA12_FULL_61_11
GAAAGGGGATGACATTCTGATCGAGGCCCGCATCCTGGCCGTCTCCGATGTCGTGGAATCCATGGCGTCCCACCGGCCCTACCGCGCCGGCCTGGGCATTGAGGCAGCCCTGGAGGAGATCGAGAAAAATCGAGGGACGCTTTACGACGAAGCTGTCGCGTATGCCTGCCTGCGGCTATTCCGGGAGAAGGGGTACTGCCTGGTCCAGGCATGAGCCTAATACCAAACCCTATCCCAATGTCCCTGATCAGGACGAAACGACGGTACAGTTACTCTCTACAGAGAGATTTTTATGAAGGCTGCTCGCAAAGATATCAAGATAAACCATTATGTTATTATCCTTATCCTGCTCTTGACGGGGCTGTCCGCCGCATCCCGGTGGTGGAACGTAAGTCATCAGACGGAAGAAATTCTCAAGACCGCCCGGATCCAGGCTCATCTGACCTTCGAGAAGGATATGCTTTACCGCCAGTGGGTCGCCTCTCAGGGCGGCGTTTACGTGGCCGTCAGCGAAAGAACGCCGCCAAACCCCTACCTGTCTGTGCCCAACCGCGATGTAAAGACATCCGCCGGACAGACCCTGACCCTCGTGAATCCCGCCTACATGACCCGTCAGATCAATGAAATGGCGGCAAAGGCCAACACCTCCTACGGACACCTCACAAGTCTCAACCCCATCCGTCCCGGCAACAGCCCCGATCCGTGGGAGAAGAGCGCTCTGCAGTCCTTTGAGAAGGGGGTAAAAGAGGTCTACGAAATCGAGAAGATCGGCGGTGAAGACCACATGCGCCTCATGCGCCCCTTTGTCACGGAGGAACCCTGCCTGAAATGCCACGCCTTGCAGGGTTACAAGGTGGGAGACATCCGGGGCGGGATCAGCGTTTCCATCCCCATGAAGCCTTTCTATACCCTGTTGGAGACGAGCAGGAACCGTCTGTCGCTGATTCACGGAATCGTCTGGCTCTTTTTCGTTGTCTTGATCGCTTGGGGCGGGAAACAATTGAAAGATGCCCACGGTAGCCTCAGCGTCAGTGAAAACCGCTTCCGGGAGTTGTTCGACAAAATGAAAAGCGGTGTGGCCGTTTACGAGGCAAAAGACGAAGGCAATGATTTCTTTTTGACGGACTTTAACCGCGCCGCAGAAAAGATCGACCAGGTATCGAAGACGGACGTGGTCGGAAGGTCCATTTTGCGGATATTCCCGGCTGTTAAAGAATTCGGTCTGTTCGAGGTGCTCCAAAACGTCTGGAAAGACGGCATTCCCCGGCATCATCCGGTCAGTCAATACAAGGACGGCCGCATCGAAGGATGGAGAGAGAATTATCTCTACAAGCTACCTTCCGGCGAAGTCGTTGCCATCTACGACGATGTCACGGAGAAGAGAAAAAGGGAAGAAGAGGTCCGGATCCTTGCGGTTACGGACCCTCTCACGGGGTTATACAACCGACGAGGCTTTATGACCCTTGCCGACCGGCAGATCAAAGCGGCGACCCGAACCAACAAAAAGATGTCGCTGTTGTTCATCGACATCGATGGCCTGAAACGGATCAATGATACCTTGGGTCATGAGGAAGGGGACCGGGCGCTCGTGAGTGCGGCAAATGTTTTAAAACAAACCTTCCGTGAGTCGGATATGATGGCACGCATGGGGGGAGACGAATTTGCCGTGCTTGCCGTCGATGCCGCAGAGATTCCGGAAATCGTCATCAAGCGTCTTGCAGAGCAGATCGTCCTTCACAATGCCGCGCCGGATCGCCTCTATGAAATCTCCATGAGTATCGGAGCCACCGTCTATGATCCCAAGGCCCCCTGTTCGCTCGACGACCTGATATCCCGGGCCGACACGCTGATGTATGAGCAGAAAAAAATGAAGTCCGTTAATACCTTGGAAACGGGTCGTTGAATTCGGAGAGTTTCTATTTTACCCCAAGCTCAGGCGCCCATCTCGGAGCCGACACCATCGATTATCACAAAAACCTTACCAGGCTGCAGGTCTTGATAAGACAATCCCCTGGTAAAGCCTTTATCAAACCTTGTATAATGCATGAACACGGTATACCATCTGGCAAAGGTGAAAACACTTGAGAAAACCATAGAAATTCTTTCAGTGGGTTTGGAAACGGCGGAGCTCTTCGGCATGCTCAAGGCGCAACTGGAAAACAGAGGTGAGAGGCTGGATGATATTGATCTGGCCATAGCGGCCTGCGCCCTTGCTCACAACCTGACCTTGGTCACCAACAACACCGATCATTCCGCACACATCACCGATCTGAAATTGGCCAACTGGTGTATCTGAGGGATATTGAGCAGGAGGAATCGGATGAAAAAGAAGAAGACCGTGCCCATGCAGCAAGCAATCCCGATGTCTGAAGAGGCGCCGCCTCCGGACGCGTCGGTTGAGACCGCGCCTGATACATCGGGTTCAATCCCGCCGGACATGTCTGTGGGGGGACAGATTTCAAATCTGTCCCCCATAACAGAGACAGACACCTTCAGGCACGCGGATGAGGGCTTTCCCGTCGTCGGCATCGGCGCTTCCGCCGGGGGGCTGGCGGCGTTCGAGGCGTTCTTTTCCGCCATGCCCGTCGACACCGATCCGGGCATGGCCATTGTGCTCGTGCAGCACCTGGCCCCGGACCACAAGAGCATCCTCACCGACCTGGTCCGACGCTATACGCGGATGCAGGTTTACGAGGTCGAGGACGGGATGGCGGTCCAGCCCAACTGCACCTACATCATCCCGCCCAACCGGGACATGGCCTTCCTGAACGGCACCCTGCAGTTGCTGGAA
>MGSU01000205.1:0-7096 GCA_001799195.1 Deltaproteobacteria bacterium RIFOXYA12_FULL_61_11
GACGCCCTGAAGTTGCACGGCACCCTTGAACTGACCGCCAACACGGTCGAGGTCTTTGGCTTCGGCGACTACCTGGTCAAACAGGTGGTCCACGGCGATTATTCGAGCGGGGCTTACAACGGCGAGCAGCAGGGCAACGAGTTCCGCGTGGTGAAGAAGGGCGCAGGGGCCGACGAGGCGACCGTGGTCGCGACCTTCTCCTCGGGGCCTCTCTCCAAGGCCTTGAAGGCCGGGAACCTGCTCCTGCTCTTCCGGAACTCGTGGGACGAGTCGGCCTATGGTCGGGACTATCCGGGCAAGGACCCCGGAGCGGGGATGACGGAGCCGGGGTACGACATAGGTACGGACGAACAAGACCTTCCCGACGAGGAACTTGCGAAGCGCGAGGAATACTTCCTTGTTCCCGGCGAGGAGGACCTCGCCATCGACCCGTACCGCGGCGGCGAACGGACCGAGGTCGTGATCTACGACCTCTCCGATCCCACGACCCCCAAGAAGCGCGGCACGGCCGAGTACGAGGGGTATCTCCCCTTCTATAACAACTACCTCTACGGTAGTTGGGGTTCCACCGGCCGGGACATGACCGTGACCGTGAGCAATGCCACCACGCCACCCATGGCTGATTTCACGGACATGGAGGACCCTCCCGACCCAGGCGTTGAAATGCCCGGTGACGCCGAGCCGGCTCCGGGCCTCAAGGCCCAAGCCTACTGCATCTACTGCGGGATCGACCAGGTCTCGACCAGCAATGTCGTACTGCTCGACCGCAGCGCCAACTTCCTGATCGCCCGCGAGAACCCGCGTTACGTCTACACCTACGACGAGGGCGAGGACTGGGGTACCAGCAACGGCTCTTCGGGCAGCAGCGGCCAGTCCACCCCGGGTTACAACCCCACCAGTACGGAGACCTCTCCCCCTTCGCCCCCGGATACACCGCCTTCACAGGATACCGGAGACGACGGGGATTACGCCACGGACGACACCACCGACGAGGAGACACCGAACAAGTATTTCGCGGCCGGCGACAGCGCCGAGCCCTATTACAACGTCTTGGTGAGCCTGGACTTCTCCAATCCCGATAAGCCGAAGTTTACCGAGAGCCGGCGCTTCCCCAAGGAATGGTTCGGCTTGGTGCCCGGCGGCGACGGGCATTCGCTCTATATCCACAGCAGCGAGAAGTCGGACGAGAGCGAGGTCGAGCAGCTTGCTTATTACCTTTATTATGCTCACAAGCTCGAACTCTCCGATCCGGCCGAGCCGGTGCTGGGCGAACCGATCAACATCCCGGGGACCCTCAACAAGGTCTTCCTCGAGGATGGGGAAGAACGCTTCCTGACCACGTGGTACCAGTACTACAAGTTGACCGAGCAGAAGGACTTCTTAGGCGATCTGCCCTATTACAGTCAGCGTTCGATGCACCTCTTGCGGGTCGAGGGCTCGGAAGCCGAACTCCTCTCGTCCTTCCTGCTCAACGATTGGTACGTCAAGAGCCTGGCCGTCACCGAGACCAATCAGGTCTTCCTGGTCACCCAGAAACCGTACTACCTCCTGGCCTACAGTCTCGGCGAACATTTCCAGTACCAGGCCTACGAGCATCTGACCGTGCTCGAGGTCGAGGGTGATGCCCTTGTCGCCAGCTACAACGACGACCTCAAGACCCAGGGGGCACGCATCCTGACCGTGGCCGAGGATGCCCTGTTCCTCGACCTCGAGGGCAACGGCGTGGTCGTGGTCGACGTCTCCGACCCGAGCAAGCCCGTTCCGCGCACCTTCCTGCGCACCATGGGGTGGCTGAACTCGATCCTGGTCCAGGAGGACTTCGCCTACATCCCGGCCGGTCTCTACGGCCTCTATACCTTCTCGCACACCGGCGATGAGGTCCTCGAGCTCGCCGTGAAAGAAACCTACTGAGTTCCGCGGAAATTCTTCCCGAGCGACAACGAGGGGGCTACTCCCCTTCCACAGGAAGTTCGCTGCCGTCACCGCTCACTTCCAGGGTTCTTGTGGCTCCGGCAACCTTCCGACCCAGACGCTCGGCGGTCAGGAGGAGTTCTACCGTCCCGGCCGGCAACGCATCCGTACTGGCCTCAGGGCCGAAACCGAGGAGTTCCTCGCCGGAGGACCAGGCAAGGTCGTAGGCGTCGGGTGGGAGACGGTCGTGACTCACGTCGGCCACGAGGGGGACGGGTTCGCCCAACCCGAAAGTCCTCTCGGGAACTGGCTCGGAAATGCTGAGCGAAGGAACATCATAACAGGCAGTTGTGGCAACATCGCAGTGTCGTTCGTTCCAGCACCGGACCCCGAGGGGGGTCGAGACCAGACCCTCGCCCTCGGACACGGCCTCGGAGAGTGCGGTCACCGAGGTGCGCAAGGACGTGTAGACCACTCTCGTCAGCCCGGGTCTGGCACGGTATTCGACCGTATCTCCTTGGAGCAGCAGCAAGTCCTCTAACGGCGCTTGGTCATAGATCAGGTTGATCCTGCTGGCGAGACGATTCTCGGCCTCGAGTTCCCACTCGACCTCGTAGAGGAGCATCCCCCTCTTGACTATTCCGGGGTCGTACACTTTCCAGGAACCGCGGGTGCGGGAAGGATTGGTATGGCCGAGGAGAAGCACAAAATCGCGCAGGTGTTCGCCGCTGGAGATTGAAACCACCCAGAGCAGACCGTCCTGGCGGCTATCTCCGGGTTCCTCCAGGGATCCCAACGGCAGTCCCTTGGCGGCGTACGCCGCGACCGCGCCCAAGAACCTTGCGCCCTGGCCGAGGGTTCCGTCGAAACGCCAGGCGATATGGTCGTCGTTGACCTTGGGCGAGACCGTCAAGGCAGCCGCGTAAACCAAAAGATGGTCCTGGAGGTACGAGAGTACGGCCTTGCGCACCAGGTCGATCCAGATCCAGGAGAGCGAATAGGCGATCTTCGTACAGAAGGGGAGGGTGTCGGGGACCAGGAAATAGCTCGCCGGCAAGGCACTTGCGGGTAAAGCGCTGGCGGGCAAGGCGCTGGCCGGCAGAGCACTCGCGGGCAAGGCTCCTGCACCGGTACCGAAGGCCGACAATTCGAGGTCGAGGACGGCCGAGGCCGGCAACGCCAGAGTGGAACTACGAAGACTTGCCGGGAGAGCGCTGGCGGGGATGGCACCCTCGGGCACCGCACCGCTGGGGAGTTTGGCACTCGAGGTGATGATCGGGGCTGGGAGAATCCCGGGCGAGAGATTCTGAGGAGCGTCACTCGACTGTTCCACCTCGGTCGGGAGATGCTCCTCGGGAGGGAGCTCGGTGATCAGCGCGGGGTCGTCGGAAGGTTCCGACGAGTCCTCGCTGACCCGGTCGTCCCCCGTGCTCCCTTCTTCTTCGCGGGTACAACCCGTGAGCGACAGGAGCAGTATGAGGAACACGTTCAGGAGAAGCATCGTCGTCGTCCCGGCAAGCAAGAGCAGTCTGCTTGCCTATACCGATGCAGGCGGCAGGTCAAATGGTACGACAGGAATACCCTTCCTGCCTCCGGAACAAGGTCAACCCGAGGAAACAGAGAGGCGGAAGGGCTCGTGGATCCCGTATGGACTTCTCCCCTCATCGGTCCTATAGTGCCTCCCGAGCTGGGCCCGAGGGCATGGCGAGACGAACTGGCAGTGCGAGGGCAGCATGCACGACGCTCCGGTGATCGCTAGGACTGGCACGGTGGGGGGCAACCTCGAGCGCATTGAGGTCAATGCCAAGCTCGACGGCAGCGCCAAGTATGTCGACGATGTGGTCCTACCCGACATGCTGCACGGCGTAACCGTGCGCAGCACGATACCGCGCGGCAGGATTCGGTCGATCTCCTACCTCCCCGGAGTCCCCTGGGACGAGTTCACCATCGTCACGGCGGCCGATATTCCGGGCAGCAATCGCGCTTCGGGGTTTGCTCCGGACCAGCCCTTCCTCGCCGAGGGAGTGGTCAACCACCCCGAGGAACCCATCCTGCTCCTGGCCCACCCCGATCGTCACGTCGCAGCCCGGGCCAGAGGTCTGGTCAAGATCGACTACGAACCCTTGCCGGCGGTCTTCACCATCGCCGATTCCCTAGCCTGTACCCCGCTCGTGTGGGGTAAGGACAACGTCCTTAAACGATACCGGGTCGAACGCGGCGAGGTCGATGCGGCCCTCGCGCGACCCGGTCACGTCGTGCTCGAGGGTGTGTACGAAACCGGCGCCCAGGAACAGCTCTACCTCGAACCCAACGGTATGCTCGCAACCTACGACGCCGAGAACGGGGTCACGGTGTGGGGTTCGATGCAGTGTCCGTACTTCATCCACGGCGGGCTCAAAACCCTCTTCGGGCTGCCCTCCGACAAGATCCGCGTCATCCAGACAGAAACCGGAGGTGCCTTCGGTGGCAAGGAGGAATACCCCACCCTCATCGCCGGTCATGCCGCGTTGTTGGCCATGAAGGCGGGCAAGCCAGTCAAGCTGATCTACGATCGGGCCGAGGACATGGCAGCCACGACCAAGCGCCATCCCTCGCGCACGCGCATCGTCGCCGCCGTGGACGCCACCGGGCGCCTCCAGGCCCTGGACATCGATTTCGTCCTCGACGGCGGGGCCTATACCACCATCTCGCCCGTGGTCCTCTCGCGGGGATTACTGCACGCTGCCGGGGCGTATCGCTGTCCCAACACCCGGATCGTCGGCCGCGCCGTGGCCACCAATGCTCCGCCGCACGGTGCCTTCCGCGGTTTCGGCGCTCCGCAGAGTCTCTTCGCACTGGAACGACACCTGTCCAAGCTGGCCAAGGCCATAGGCCTGGACGAGGTCGAGTTCCGCCGCCGCAATGCCCTGCACGACGGCGATACCTTCGCCACCGGCCAGGTCCGGCAGGAACGCGTCGACCTCTGCTCCATGCTCGACCGGGCCGTGACTGTGACCGACTACCACGGCAAGCGGGCCCGTTTCGAACGAGATAATCCCGGTTCTACGACGAAGCGTGGTATCGGCTTGGCCATGTTCCTGCACGGTGCCGGATTCACGGGGTCCGGCGAGCGAACCCTTGCCTCGGTGGTCGGGATCGAGGGCACGGCCGAAGGTCGGGTCGCGGTCCTGGTGTCCAGCGTCGAGATGGGCCAGGGGGCCAACACCGCGCTGAGCCAGATCGCCGCCGATGCCCTCCGCATTTCTCCGGCGCTGGTGGATCGACCCAACCCGGACACGGCCAGAGTACCCAATAGCGGCCCGACCGTGGCCTCCCGTACCACCATGATCGTCGGCAACCTGGTCGAACAGGCGGCCTCCGGCTTACGTCAGACCCTCGTCCAATCGGGTCTCCTGGCTGAACCCTATGGCGACGAAGAGTTCTCGGCAGCGCTGCGCACGTATGTGCAACGCTTCGGCGTACTCAGGGTCTACACCCAGTACCGCCAACCCCCGACCATCCATTGGGACGACACCACCTACCAAGGCGACGCCTATGGCACCTTCGCCTGGGCAGTGTACGTCGCCGAGGTCGCGGTCGACCTCCTGACCTACGAAGTCAGGGTGACGGACTTTGTGGCCTTGCAGGACGTCGGCACGCTCATCAACCCCATGCTGGCCGAGGGTCAGGTTGAGGGCGGAGTCGTTCAGGCCATCGGCTGGGCCCTCTCCGAGAAGGTCGCGCTGCTCGAGGGGCGCATGGCCAACAACCGTCTCTCGGGCTACCTGGCACCGACCAGCGAGGACGTACCCGACGTGCGGGTGGTGTTCCAGGAAACCCCTTACGGGCACGGACCCTCAGGTGCGAAGGGTCTTGGCGAATTGCCCATGGACGGGCCTGGTCCGGCCATCGCCAACGCGGTTTCCCAGGCCCTCGGCGCCGACCTCGATCGCCTGCCGATCCTGCCCGAGGACGTTCTGACCGCAGTGGAGGGATAACGATGAACACCCTGGAACTCACCCTGGAGGTCAACGGCAAGCAGCGCACGGTCACGACCTGGCCGGCTGCCCGGTTGCTCGACGTGCTCCGCGAGGACCTCGGCCTCACCGGGACGAAAGAGGGATGTGGGGAGGGCGAATGCGGGGCTTGCGGCGTCCTGCTCGACGGCGTCCTCGTCAACTCCTGTCTCGTCCCCGCCATCCAAACCCAGGGCCGCAGCGTCCTTACCGTGGAAGGGCTCGCCGCCGACCCGCGCTATGCAGCGTTGCTCCAAGCCTTTCGCGAGCAAGGCGCTGCCCAGTGCGGGAGTTGCACCCCCGGCATGCTGCTCGCGGCCGCCGAGCTGCTGACGAGCGGCGTCGTCCCGGACGAACGGGCGGTTCGCCAGGCCTTGGCGGGCAATCTCTGCCGCTGCACCGGGTACACCAAGATCATCGCCGCGGTACGGGCAGCGGCCGCGTCTCTGGGAGGTGCCGATGGCCGCTGATCCTCGCCGTTATGAGGTTCATTCCCCGTTCGACCTGGCCGAAGCCCTCCGATTGCTCGCGCTCCGCCCCGGTGCTCTGCGCCCTCTGGCCGGAGGTACCGATCTCCTGGTTCTCACGGCTACCGGTGTTCTGCCCGAGGCCGAGTTCCTGGAGCTCTCCGGCTTGAGCGAGTTGCGTGGGATCGAGGTCAGGGACGACGAGGTGTCTCTCGGAGCCCTGACCACCTTCACCGAGCTCCGCCGGCACCCGGTCATGCAGGCCGAATTCCCGGCCTTGGTCCGTGCCGCAAGGGAAACCGGGGCCGTGGCTATTCAGAATCGGGGAACCTTGGGCGGCAATATCGCCGGGGCCTCGCCCGCGGCCGACTCGCCGCCTCCGCTCCTCTGCTACGAGGCGAAGGTCGAGTTGCGCTCCGCGGATAGCTCCCGCCTGCTCGAATACCGCAACTTCCACCTCGCGTACCGCCGCACCGCGCTGAAGCCGGACGAGCTTATCACCCGCATCCTCCTGCCGCGGAGGCGGAGGGAGGGAGTGCATTACTTCCGCAAGGTCGGGCCGCGAAAGGCCCAGGCCATTTCCAAACTGGTCGTGGCCGGTTACGGCACGCTGTCCGAAGCGGGAACCGTCGCCGAGCTGTTCCTGGCCATGGGGGCGGTAGCACCGACCGCGGTGCGTTGCCGGACCCTCGAGGAGTTCCTGTTGGGGAAGCGTCTCGACCC
>MGSU01000205.1:7108-7535 GCA_001799195.1 Deltaproteobacteria bacterium RIFOXYA12_FULL_61_11
CGGCGCCGTGGCCTTGCTCGCCCAGGATATCGCACCCATCGACGACCTGCGTTCCACCGCGCACTATCGCCGCGTCGTGGCCGCGAACCTCTGTGCCGATTTCCTGCGGCGCCTCGCCTCCTGGAAGAAGGCCGACGGAGCGCTCTTCGCCGGGCCGGCAATCTGGTGAGGTCATCGATCCGGTCGGGACGCTGACAGGTGTTTGGGGAACACAACAAAGCTCTGGCCGCTGCTCGGGCACTGAGCCTCGATAGCTCCGGTGCCACGAAAAGGGGGTCGAACTCCAGGTCGGACTTCGAAGGATTGAATCGACTTCGCGAATCCCGTCGCGGGATGAGTCTCCTTGCTATAGCAATTCAATGACCTATACAAGCAGACTACCTGGCACTTATCCGGTGCAAGGTTATCTTTCCGAGCTGTTTGCACT
>MGSU01000206.1 GCA_001799195.1 Deltaproteobacteria bacterium RIFOXYA12_FULL_61_11
CATCGGTGGCGTGGAGACCTTCCAGGACTTGCGACAACTGGAAGAGTTGCGCAAGAAACTGACCAAAGAGCACACCTTCGCCGATATCGTCGGCCAGAGCGCGGCCATCACCAAGCTCTTCGAGCTCCTGCCGCTGATCGCCGCATCCGACAGCACGGTGCTCATCCAGGGCGCTAGCGGCACGGGCAAGGAACTGGTCGCTCGTGCGATCCATGATCTCTCGCCCCGCCGCAAGAAAGGCTTTGTGGCCGTGAACTGCGGCGCCTTGCCCGATACCCTGCTCGAATCCGAACTGTTCGGCTACCTGGCGGGTGCCTTTACCGACGCCAAACGCGACAAACCCGGGCGGTTCGCCCTGGCCGAGGGCGGCACCCTCTTCCTCGACGAGCTAGGCGACATCTCTCCGGCCATGCAGGTGCGTTTACTACGCGTGCTCCAGGAGCGGGTCTACGAACCCCTCGGCGCCGTCGAGCCGGTGCGGGCGGACGTACGCATCCTCACCGCCACCAACAAGGATCTCGGTGACTTGGTCGCCAAAGGAGCTTTCCGCGCCGACCTGTACTACCGGATCAACGTGGTCAAGCTCGAGGTGCCGCCCCTGGCCGAGCGGCGCGAGGATATCCCCTTGTTGGTCGAGCATTTCCTGGCCCGGTACAACAGGCTATATGACCGGGAGATCACCGCCCTCTCCAAGGATGCCATGACCCTGCTCCTGCACTACGATTTTCCCGGCAATGTGCGCGAGCTCCAGAACCTCCTGGAACACGCCTTCGTGCTGTGCCGAGGGGACACGATAGAGCCCGAGCATCTGCCCCCGGACCTCACGACCCGTTGCGCGGTCTGCGACCACACCGGACCACACCGCGAACTAAATCTGCAAGCGTTGGAGCAGGTGCTGCTCCGCGAAGCCCTGCGCAAGCACCTGGGTAACCGGGCGCTCGCCGCGCGGGAACTCGGCATTGACCTGAGCACGCTCTACAGGAAGATCAAACACTACCATCTCGACGTCCCGACCATGGACGGCCGCGGTCAGAGGCGCTCGGCCCGGACCCTGGAACCGCGACCCCAGACGAACTCACTCCCGACGAGCTGACGGCGACGCTCGAGCTGTTCGATACCTTGGCCGGGCGACTGCAGGAGGCGCGAGTAAAGTTACAGAGAAACAATGACCTGCAACCGGGGGTGGCCTGATCGATCCGGTTCTCAGCACGTTGCAATACTACAAATCATGGTAGAAACCATCAATTATGACGGGGGAATAGAGAGGTTTGAAGATCCCTGCCTGGTCAGCAGTTTCACATTTGTAGTCCGAGCAATCTTTTTAGGAGGAGGTCTTCAACATTCTGTCGAGAATCCAACACGGATACCACATAGACCGTTCCCTCCGAGATCCTGTAGACGATTCTCCATTGTGCAATGATCAGTTCACGATATTGCGTGATTCCTTGATCCTGGAGTTCAGGGACAACACGACCCCTGCCAGGAAAGGAATGAAGATTCGACGCTTTTTCTCTGATGTTGCTGAATACTTCGTAAGCACGTGAAGGGCTGTCTTTGGCAAGGTATTCAATGATGCTTTTGAGGTCTCTTTCTGATGTTTCTGACCACCTGATGGTGTAGATTTTCTTCATTCGATTTTTTCTTTAAGAGATTTCTCGATTTCCGAGAATACGTCCTCCTGCAATTTGGATTTCCCATTCCTTACGTCCTCCTCACCTTGGGAAATCAGCTTCAGGATACCGATTGCATTTCGCATGTTTTCATAGCTTTCCGGATCCTGAAGTACAGCTCTTGGCTCACCGTTTTGAGTGATGACAACAGGTCGACGAGTTTCGTTGATCTGCTTCAACAAATCGGCCGCTCTTGATTTGAGATAAGTAATCGGTCTGATATCTTTTGATATGTTCATTTCTTCACCTCCGGTCCATTTATGGTACGATAAAAAGACCGGTTGTCAAGCCGTGACTTTTCGGAGGGGTATGAGTTCAGCCTTGGGGGTGCCGAGGGGTCAGTAAAAAATCACACGAGAGCCATACACCCAGGACTGGATAGTCCTCAGGCTCTGCATGGTTACCTGTAAGAAGACCTTGGCAAGCTGGACCTCCCGGAGGACTTCGAAGCCGTCCTGGATGCGCAACCCTTCGCGCCTATACCGGTTACCGTCCCCCATGCTCATGGCTTGCGGAGCTTGCCCGAGTTGCACCGCGATCCCTTTGACCGGTTGCTCCTCAGTCAGGCCAGCCTCGAGGGACTTACCCTGGTGACCGCTGATCCGATCCTCTGGAAATACCCGATAGCAACGTTGTGGTGAGCTTCAACCTCGACAACGGGCAAGAGTTCTGGAAGGGCTACAAGTAGTGTGGCGAAGGGGAGCGTGGGTCCATGCCCGACCATTGTGTACTACGAGAGGGAGACCGAGGCCTTCACCGCCGATACGGCGACGCTGGACCAGAGGGGACAAGCGCCCCGGCCGGGAGGTGAAACCCTGGTTGCATGTGCTGTTGAGGCGAAACCTGGAACCCTGACCGAGTGGACGTGCCTCACCCTCTTCGCGGTGGGGGTAGCCCTGTGGAATAACCCTTAGCGGCACGGCATGCCGTACCCTTTGTGCAGGCTGTGCGCTTACGGCTACCTTGACTCGGCCCTGGGCGGCGGCTAAGGTCGGAGCATTCCGAGGAAACCTGTGAGGGGTGGTGGGATGCGGACCCTGGTCCTGGGGCTACTGGCTTGTGTGCTATGGGGCTTGACCGGCTGCACCGGGGAGGAGCAGGGGGCGCCCCAGGAGCCCGATTCCCCGGCGTCTGGTCAGCAAGACGAAGGGGTACCTGACCTTATCACCTCGGAGCCGCGTACCCTGCCCGTGGTATACGGGGACCCCAACGTCGTGGTGACCTACCGCGAGGAGTCGGTGAACCTGACCGGTAGCGGCAACCCGGCGACCGAGGGCAGCGAGCTGGCGGTCGTGGGGATGCTGGACTTCGCCCTGCCGAGCGGGCTGGTCTTCGCATTGCCGGCTGCGGCCCTGGAGGATGATCCCAAAGTAACCGTGGTCGAGCTTGAGCCGGAGGAGCTTGCCGGCGAGTTGCACGCTGGGGAGAGCAACTGGAAGCTGAGCATCCCCGGGCTCTTCGAGGCTTCGGCGATGGTCGAACCTCAAGAAGAGCAGGGACAGACCGACGTGCTCGCCGCGATGAGCGTGGAGCTGGACCAACCGACCCCGTATGAGGGCCCTGGCTTTTCCTTGCATGTGCCCGCGGAGGCGTTGCCGACCGCAGCGCTACCCTCATCCGCGCTACCTGCCGTCGCCTTACCCGCGGAAGCCCTGCCTTCATCTGCGTTACCGTCCTCCGCGTTACCATCCGCCGCCCTGCCTGCCTCAGCGTTACCCGTGGTAGTCCTGCCTGCCGCGGCCCTCCCCGCCGCAGCCCTCCCCGCTGCCTGGTATCTCAGGGCCGAGGGAGACCGGATGGTGGTTTCGGCGCTCCTACTGCACCGTGCTCAGGATGGCGGCAAGCGCACAGTAACCTGCAAGCCGAGCGGTGAGCTGGCCGAGGCGAGCACCAAAGGCCTGACGTTCGAGTGCCCGATGCGCGGCACGCTGCCGGCGGGTAAGGCCCAGTTCCTGGTGTTCACCACCAGCGAGGCCGAGTACTACCGGGCCACGCTCGACGACGAACCCCTGGTCTTCCTGCCACAGGAGTTCCACGGTGGCGCCAACCAGGCCCCGCGCATCCTCTTGGCCGATGGCTACCAACTCGAGGCGGGCACGTCCAACCAATACCTTTCTATAGACGTCTCTGACGACAGCAGCCTGCTCCTGGCCGAGGTCACGGGCCTGCCGGCCTATGCGATGCGGGACTACCACCTCTTGACCTTCGCGCCGCCGGCTGAGGCCGATGGTACCACTTTCAGCTTTACGGTTACGGTGCGCGACAACGGCAACCCGCGCCTGAACACGCAGAAATCCATTACCATGCGGGTCGGCACGCAGCGACTGGCCGATACACAGCTCCCGTCCTCGCCTGCGCTGACCTTCAACAACGGCGCCACGGGGACCGCGCTCACTCAACCGGTCACCGTTAGCGCCAGCGATGCGGTTGGCATCACAGGCTTCTGTCTCGAGGAAACGAGTACAACCCCGACCGCTACGGCTACTTGTTGGAAGGCCGTCCCTACCCAGCCGAGCTTCAACCTAGCCACCACGTATACCTTCACAGACTATGGCAGCAAGATCCTATGGGCGTTCTTCCGGGATGCGGCGGGGAACATGTCGGCCGGAGCCAGCGAGGCGATCACCTTGACAAGGGCCAACCCCTTCATCGTCATTCCGGGAGGCACGTTCCAGATGGGTCAGGATGGCGAAGCCACACCGGTACACCAGGTTACCTTGACTGCCTACAAGATGCAGCAGTACGAGGTGACAGCGGGGGAGTACAAGGCGTGCGTGGATGCGGGGGGGTGCACCTACAATGGTGAAACTTCAGGTATTTATTACACATATAACCGGACCGGTTACGAAGACCACCCAATCAACTATGTGAACTGGTCTGAGGCCCGGACCTACTGTCAGTTGCTGGGAGGGGATCTTCCGACTGAGGCGCAGTGGGAATATGCTGCGCGGGGTAGCGATGGCCTGATCTATCCGTGGGGCAATGATGCGCCCTCGTCCACGAACACCGACAGGGCGAACTGTGGCGAGAGTTATTGTTATGATGGCAACCAATACACCTCGTCGGTCGGGAGTTACCCCACGGGGGTATCGCCCTTCGGGCTCCACGATATGGCAGGTAACGTGTGGGAGTGGGTGGCGGACTGGTCTGGTAGTTATCCCTCGATAGCTCAGGTGGATCCGACGGGCCCGGAAAGTGGCGACGACAAGATGTTCCGCGGGGGGAGCTTCATAGACCCCCTTCACCGCGTGCTCGCGGCGAAACGCAACAACGGCGATCCCGAGTGTACGTCCCTCGAGTGCTATGACCTCGGCTTCCGTTGCGCCGCCCCTGAATGAAGTAGGAAGTTGGAAAGGAAGTAATTCCAGATCAACCGAGCATGTCTATCAGGGAGTTGCTGCGTTGCAGCTCTCGCGGTAAGAGGTCTTCGACCAGCCGGGACATGGTGGGATGGCGTTCCGACAAACGGTGGAGGCGCCACAGATCGAGCTGGTGGGAGGTATGGGGGCCGGCATCGACATAGCGGCACAGGCCATCACAGAGGCACAGGGCTTTGAGTTGAGGGGAATAACGACCGTCGGGAACCGGAGTCTCGTGGTGCGCTGCCAGGAGCGTCTGGAAGAGTTCGGGGAGCCGCCACTGCCTCGCCAGCAGGCCCCCAGCTTGATCGTGGCTCAACCCGAGGAGCTCGCGTTCTACCGAGTGGAGGTGTCGGGTCGAAGCTCCGACCGTGGCGAGGACGCGGGAGTAGCGTTCTCCCTCCAGTGTGGCGAGCGCGAGGATGCCGAGATCATGGAGCAGGCCGACGCTGTAGAGCTCATTCCATGCAGCCTTGCTCACCATGCTTCCACTGGTGAGTTGGTAGACCACCGGCAGGAGATTGGCCACGAGTAGGCTGTGCTTCCAAAAACGCGCGCGATCGAGTCCGCGGGCAGCCCACGGCAACGCGGAGATCAGGGTGTGACCGAGGACCAGTTTGCGGAACTCTTCCAAGCCGATGCGGACCAAGGCCTCGCGCAGTTCACCGACCGGACGGCCGATGAGCTTCCGGTAATAGGCAGTATTCACAACGCGCAACGTGGCTGCGACTAAACCGGGATCGGTCGCGGCTTCTCGGGCCACAACCTCGAGACCGTTCGCGTCGTCGATCAGGTCGAGGAGTCGGGAGCGGGTCAGGGCCGCGAGCGGGAGTTGGGGGAGACGTTGCAGTCGCTCACGCAGGAGTTGGGTTTCGTCACAGAAGTGATCCTTCCCCTGAGGAGTGCATGGGGACATGGCAGGAGGATTGGACTGGGGGAGTTCGATGGCGCCATCCACCAGGGGGAGCATTTCTCTGACGAGGATGAAGAGTTGGTCCTGATAGTAGGGGCGGTGGAGGAGTCGTACCGACCGGTTCTGGCGCTGCAACAATTCCGGGATCTTGGTTACGTTGCCAATCAAGATCAAGGGCAGTTGCATACAGTGTGGGTTCGAAGCGAGCATCGAGACCAATACCGTGGCATCCCGCTGCAAGAGTTCGAGATCGAGGATGGCCACGCTCGGTTCCCGGCTCAGGAGGGCCGAGGCGGCGCTGCGGCACCCCTGGACCAGAACGACCTCCATGGAGAGTTGTTTGACGCATTGGGTAATGACCTGACGATCGTGGAGATCATCCCCGAGAAAAAGAATAGGACCGTTCGTGCCAACGTTTTCGCGTGCTTCGATCATCACGTGCAGACCTCGTACTCCACCCGTATGGGAGCAGGGGTGCATCCAGGAATTGTACCTGTCGAACCTTCAAAGAATACAATGGAGAAGTTCCCAAACCTCGTGTGATGAGCGTTTTCGCACATTCTTCGGGGGCGACTTCGCTCTCTTTTCGGACACGACAGGAGCCGAACCTACGGTAGCTCTTCACTCGTCGGCGGCACAGCGAAGCCCAACCTCAACGTCAGGGAAGCCTCCCTCGCCGTCGTGGTACCTGGCCGCGCAACGCATGAAGACTTCCTCGCTGATCCAGGCACCTCCTTTGAAAACATGGCGTTGGTCATCTCCCGGGGCGAGCGGATCGGTGCAACCCTCGCGGCACCATTCGAAATTCGGGGTCCAGCGATCCTGTACCCATTCCCAGACATTGCCGCCCATATTGACCAAACCGTAGAAGCTGACATTGGTGTCGGTGAAGGCTTCGATCTCTTTCGGCCGGTTGTAGCATGGTCCACCAGCACATTGGGACTGAGGGCAGAAGGCGGCCATGTCACAGGTCGGTTCTTCGGTACAGGCCGAACCCTGTTTCTCACCGCCCCAGGGGTAGCACTGCGTTCCGTCTCCGCAACCGGCATGCTCCCATTCAGCCTCGGTGGGCAAACGTTTCCCCGCCCAACGACAAAAAGCGACCGCTCCTTCCCAGGTGATGCCGCGAGCGGCGGTATCTTTGTCGCCGAGCCCGGCCGTAGCCTCCGGACAAACCCCGGCATCCTTGCAGATCTTGTAGCGACGCTCCGAGACCTCGAAGCGGTCCATCCAATATCCCTTGGTCAGGGTGACCTGGTGTTGGGGCTTGGATTCTCCCGGAATGTCTTTGGCTCCCATCGCGAAGGTCCCTCCGGGGATGTGCAGCATCTCGGTGCAATCGTTGGTGCATGGAGGGGGCACTTGCCCTTTGGGTTCTTCCGGAGGGGGAGTTGCTGGAAGCACGGGTTCCGGTGTGGCTGGTTCGCCTTGCTGCGGGGTGCTGGGAAGAAGGGTTGTGGGAGGTTCATCTACGACTTGTGGAGTTGGAGCGATCGAGGGTTGGTCGGTGGCCGGTGCCGTGGCGTCGACTGGTTCCTCGACCTCGATGGGTTCGGTACAGGCCAAGGAGATGAGGAGGTCGAGCAGGAGGATTGAGCTGACGAAGCGGCTGCCACCAATGGCCCTGGTCGTTCGCATACATCCCGGGAACTGCGAATACCACCCTCACGGTATCCTAG
>MGSU01000207.1 GCA_001799195.1 Deltaproteobacteria bacterium RIFOXYA12_FULL_61_11
CGACGTTGGAACGCAGGTAGGCTGCCACGGCTCCGACCTCGAGGCGAATGCACGCGGCCGCGGCCGAGCGTTCCGCCGAAGCGTCGGTCAGCTCGAAGGCCTGCTCCACGCTCAACTCCGATAAACCTTCCATTTCCAGGATACGTCCGTTGAAACAATTGATCTTACCGGCTTTGGGTACGGTCAGGAGTCCCCGCCGGATTGCCTCGAGGGGAATGGCGTTGACCACATCGCGCAGGGTGATCCCGGGCTGGAGCTTCCCCTTGAAGCGCACCAGCACGGATTCCGGCATGTCGAGCGGCATGAAGCCCAAGGCTCCAGCAAAAGCGATCAGGCCGGAACCGGCCGGGAAGGAAATGCCAATAGGGAAACGGGTATGGGAATCTCCACCCGTACCAACGGTGTCGGGCAGCAGCAGACGATTGAGCCAACTGTGGATGACGCCGTCCCCGGGACGCAAGGCCACGCCGCCGCGTTCCGTGACGAAGGCAGGAAGGCTGTTGTGCATGGCGATGTCCGCGGGTTTGGGATAGGCCGCGGTGTGACAGAAGGATTGCATGTACAGGGGGGCTTGGAAGGCCAGGCAGGCGAGTTCCTTGAGCTCATCCGCGGTCATCATGCCGGTGGTGTCCTGAGAGCCGACCGTGGTCATACGCGGCTCGCAGGAGGTTCCGGGCAAAACCCCGGGTAGCCCGCAGGCCTTGCCAACCAGCTTCTGGGCCAGAGTGAAGCCTTGGCCCGGCGCGGGAGCGGGATTTTCGACCTTGGCAAAGCAGCTTGCCGGGCCTTGTCCGAGGGCCTTCCTCGCCCGCTCTGTCAGGGCGCGGCCGATGATCAACGGTACCCGTCCGCCTGCGCGGAACTCGTCGGCCAGGGTGATCGGCTTCAGCTCGAACCTGGCCAAGACCTCTCCACTGGAGTCTTCGACAATCCTGCCCGCCGCGGGCTCGAGGCGGATGACCTGGCCCATCTTCAGGCGCGAGACATCGCAACGAATCGGCAATCCACCGCTGTCCTGAGCGGTGTTGAAGAAGATCGGGGCGATCTGACCGCCGAGGATGATCCCGCCACGGCGTTTGTTCGGAACGGCCGGGATGTCCTCGCCGATGTGCCAGAGCAACGAGTTACAGGCCGATTTGCGCGAGGAGCCTGTTCCCACGACATCGGCCACGAAGGCGACCTTGAAGCCCTCGAGCCGCATGCCGGCAATCTTCGCCAAGCCCCCGGGGAAGCGCTTTTCTCCCATACACTGCGCATGGAGGGGAATGTCGGGTCGGCTCCAGGCTTCTCCCGCGGGGGAGAAATCGTCGGTATTGACCTCACCGTCGACCCTGAAGACCTTGAGTTTGATCGAGTTGGCAAGCGCCGGTCGGCGCAGGAACCAACTCCCCTCTGCCCAGGCTTCTAGGACTTTCCGGGCATGGGGGTTCTCTGAGGCGAGTTGCCGCACGAGCTCGAACTTGTCGAACATGAGCGTGGTCCCGGTCAAGGCTTCTGCGGCCTTGGCGGCCAGAGCGGGGTTACGCAGCGCGGTCAGGAGCGGATCGAGATTATACCCTCCGAGCATGGTACTAAGGAGTTCCAGGGCCAACTCGGCGTTGAGGAGCGGGGAATGGAGGCGGCCGGTGACCACGGCTCCGAGGAAGTCGGCCTTGACCTTGGCGGCCGGATCCACCCCGGGAGCGACCCGGTCGCGCAGCAGGTGGACCAGGAAGGTGTCTTGCTCGCGCGGGGACGAGGTCAACAGGGTACACAACTGCTCGACCTCAACCGGGGTGAGCGGTTTGGGCGGTAGTCCGAGTTGCTGCCGTTCTTCGACGTGTCGTTGATATGCCTCGATCATGGTCCTCTCCCTCATCTCACGAGCCGCTCGGCGACTCCCAACCGCGGCACGCTACTCGACCCTCCGGCCGCTGTCAATCGACCGTTGGGGACGCGGGAAAACACCACTGTGTTCAATTCGGAACTTTTCCAGAAGGTTATCTAAGGGAGAGGCTCTCGTAGGGGGAACACGCAGGTGGCCAGGCCGCGGCTGGACAAGGTGAAAGAGCCACCCTGGACCTCGGCCAGACGTCGGCAGAGCAGGGCAAGCAGGCCGAGCCGATCCCCACGCGGGACGGCGGCAGTTCCGAACTCGTCGTTCGCAGACGCTACCCTGCGGCACAACTCTATCCGCCACTGACTCCCCTCTGAGTAGGAACGCATCGCGAGGTCAGGGCCTGCCTTCACGTCCAGCCCGCGCAACAAGGAAATCGCGCGGCGGAGGAGTTCTTCGGTGAGCTCCGGGTCACACCAGGCCTCGCCTTCTTCGCCGTCGCACGAGAGGGCTCCAGCATCAGGGACGAGCCGCCGACACACCGAGGTCGGTGAGGCATACCGTGGCCTTGCGACCTGATCGAACAGGAGTAGTTCCCCGGCGAGTTCGCGCAGGCGTTGCGTGTCGGCACCGAGCGTCGTCCGGAGCTGGTCCAAGAGGACCGACTCAACCCCACGGTCTTGCCAGGTCTCCAGCAAGACCTCCAGCCGCACCGAAGGCCGGTTCAAGGCGTGGTTCAGGCAGCGAACGACCTCGGGCAAGAGGTCTTCCCCATGGGTTTTCGCGGGTGCGGGAGGTGTTTCAGCCCGATCCCCGAGGAACCAGCCCGCGGCCACGGGGCGAGAGAGGACTTGGAAACCCTCCGGGCACGTGCCTGGACCCGGATCGATCGCGAGGCACCGGCCGGTCCAGGAGAGTTGTGCCAACCCCGCGCGCAGCAGGGACCACTCCCACTCCACGCCGTTGCTGCAGAGCACGACCAGGACTCCGAGGTTCTCGCTTCCGAGCATTGCAAGGGCTTCGTCAATGCTGCTCGCCGCGAGGACCTCGTCACGACGGCCTCGTGCGGCAAGCTCTCGGAGGAGTTCCTGCCGGAGCTGTTCTCTCGGACCGGGCTCACCTGCCAGGACCAACAGCCCTACAGCCCGGGACGGCAACCCCGGTGCTTGCGCCGTTCGAAGGCCTCGGCCGTGACTACTCAACAGCTCGAGCAGCCTGCCGCGACGGAGGGGTTTGGGTTCCCAGAGAGAGGCTCCGGATACAACTGCCTCCTCTTGCAGGGCCACGTCCTCGAGACTGCTGTGCAGCACCACGGGTAGTTCGGGGTCGAGGGCCAAGAGGTGCCGGAGGACGGTCAATCCATCGGGAACCTCCGGTCCCAGGTCATAGTCGAGCAGGGCCAGATCGAAGCGGGGGCCGGAAGCGAGCGAATTGCAGGCTTCCTCCTCGGTGGCGCAGTCCACGAGTTCGATGGCCCTCCCCTGCTCCGACTCCCGGACGGCTAGGTCTGCCAAATGGCGGCGATACTGGGTATCATCGTCGAGCACCAACACCCTGAAGGTTGTTCCCGGTTTTCCCGGTCGGGTAGAGGAATTCCCGTTGGGCGGGTTCTGCACGACCAGGGAGAGGGCCATTGCCCCCAGGGCGATCGAGAGCAGGGCGACGAGGATCCCAGTTTGGGCCAGGTCGTTGAGCACGAGGATCAGGGCAAGGGTCAGGACGAGCACGGCCAAGGCTCCGGTCGCTTTACCCACTCGTTCTTTCCTCAACCTGCTGCTCAGTCGCTCCATCATCTCGTGTCTCCTCGAAGTACGTTCGAACTCCCTCGGCTTGAAGGCTCGAAGAGGTGCCGACTAGCACGTCTCGTGCCAAGGTACGGCATGTCCACGAGACCTCACGCCAAGCGGGGAAACGATATAATATATTGTTATTAATAATATAAAGAAATCATCCTCGGTGATGGCAACCAGACCTGCCGCGCTCTTTTCGGAAATCCGAATCGAAGAGCCGAATCCGGTGGTCCGACCGTTTAGCGTGCAGTAGGGAGGGTGGTGAGGGCATGGACCGCTATGGCCTCGCTCTTGCCCTTGACCAGGGCCTGCTCGAGGAAGTGGGTCTCGGACCGTAACGGGAGAGGGAGCCTCTCGATCAAGGGGCCGCTCACGAGCATGGGCCAACCAAGGGTCTTGGTCAGACTCTCCAAACGCGAGGCGGTGTTGACTGTATCTCCGATCACGGTGAATTCCAGCCGCTGTTCGGTACCGATGTTACCCGCGACCAGGGTCCCGCAGTGGATGCCGACCCCGCAGTGCACAATCCCGTATTGGGGGTAGAGGCGATTGAACTCGTCGAGGCGGGCAAGGATACCCTTACCCGCTTGAAAGGCATCCTCGGCATACTGTTTCGAGCCGAAAAGAGGGCTGAACACTGCCATGACCGCGTCGCCGATGAACTTGTTGACCACACCGCGACGCGCCACGATCGGCTCGACGACGAAGGAGAAGTAGCGATTGAGCAGCACTACCACCTCTTCGGCCGACATCCGCTCGCTCATCGGAGTGAAGTTGCGAATGTCGGAGAAGAGCACCGCGGCCTCGATGGTATCGCCGCCGAGGTTAACCTCTCGGGTGGCAAGCAGTTTCTTGGCGATCTCCACGGAGACGAACTTGCCGAAGAGGTCCCGGAGTTGCTCCCGCTCGCGCAGTTCTTCGACCATGCGGTTGAACCCGAGTTTGAGGCGGCCGATCTCATCTCCGAGCAGCACACTCGTGCGAACCTCGAAATCTCCTTCTGCCAACCTTTTCATTTTGTTGAGCAACTCGGCAATGGGGCGTTTGAAGCCATACAGGATGGAGAAGAGGCCGAGCAGGGTGATCCCGAGGGATAGGCCGAGGGTTTCCACGATGACCGTATCGACATACCGCTCCGGGATATCGTGGTACCGGAGCAGCAGCACGATCACCACGGCCATGGGCAACACGGTGTTGGCGGCGAGCAGACCCACGACGCGCAACCACAATGGCAAGGTCAACAACCGCTTGGGCTTGTAGAGGTCCTCACCGGAGAACAGCGTTTCCAGAACATCGTGGCGGCGCAGCAGAAAATTGTTCAGGACCACCATGGCGACGCTGATCTGGATGACCGTGCTCAGCAGGAGCGCGGGGAGCCGTTGCCCCAGGAAACGGTCGAGGAGCAGGACCTGGTGATAGGTGACGAAGTGCGCTGCCAGCATGAGCAAGAATTTCAGGAGGAAGAAGACGACGACGAAGGACAGGAAGCCTTCTACCCGCCGTTGGGCGGAGCGTCGCGTGAGTTGGTCCTGCTCGTGACGGGTGAAGCCGAGGATGGGCCAACCCCAGACGAGGAGGACCAGGAACAGGAGGCCCCAGGGCGCCACTCCGTCTTCCTGGAACCAGACCACCGGTTCGATCTGGATATCGACCTTGACCTTGGGCGTGGGTTTGTAGACGAAACTGTCGCTACCGCCGGCTCGGTCCTCGGGTACATAATGATAAGAGAAATAATCGAGCATCTGTTCCCGGCTCTCGAAACGGAGGGGAGAGAGTACCATCGAGAAGGGGGTAAGATAGAGTTCCGAGATGAAGAACGCGAGGACGAACATCCCGAAAATACTGGAGCGCAAAGCGTACAGGCTGCGGTTGCGCAGGAACATGCACTGCTCCTCCGGTGGTCCGATCCCCCACTCTACTCGCTCTGCATGAGTGTCGCAAACCGAGTGGTATTCCCGTTCTTCCGCATTGCCCTGGATATCGTGACAATGCTACCGTGGATGACGGGCAGCGTGGGATGAAGGAGCAGGATGGACCCTTCGATCGGGGAGCAGTCCTCGGTAGACCGGGAACACTCCGGAGCCGAACGCCACATCGCGGTAAAGCCTCTGCTTCGCGATATCCTCTTCACCTTGGTCGTCTTCCTCGGCTTTCTCTGCTGCCTCGAAGGTCTGGCCCTCCTCGGCCGCGAACTGGTCCCCGGCTTTGCCGGCACCGCAGGCAAGAACCCGAGGTTCCAGCCGAACGCCCACTACCGCTCGCATCCCTATTTCGGTCTGGAGCCCAATCCCGCCTCAGCCGGGGGCAAGGCAGTGGTCAACCGGCACGGCTTGCAGGGCACCGAGATACCCGCAAGCAAAGAAACCGCCAACGAGTTCCGTATCTTCTGCCTTGGTGGCTCGACGAGCGAGGCTCTACCTGTAGACCAGTTCGAGCTGGAACTCAGCCGGCTCCATCCAACGCGCAGGTTGAGGGTGCAGAACGCGGCGACGGGCACCTACTCCACTGCCGAATCCCTGCTCGTCTACCTCTTCAAGATCGCCTATCTGCAACCCGATCTCCTGCTGGTCTACCACGCGGTCAACGACGTGTACCCAGCAGCCTTTTATCGGGAACGCTTTTCGGATTACCGCCAATACCGCAAAGTCTGGAATGAAGCTTTGCCGCGCTTCCCGAAATGGTATATGGACCTCTTCGACCATTCGGCCCTGGTGCATCTCTTTCACGATCGGGTTTTCCGCTCTTTACATCACCTTTGGGAATATACTCTGCATCCTACCGACCTCCCCCCTCGGGAGGCTATGGTCATCGTCGAGAGTCCCGGGTTCGGAACTTGGTACAAGAGGAACCTCGAACGCCTGATCCTCGCGGCCAAGAGTGACGCCGTGCGGGTCGTGCTGATCACCTTCGTCATCGACCCCGACTTCCCCTCCCCGCTCTGGCACCTCGCCATCGCGAAGATGAACACCATTCTGCGCGACCTCGCGGCCAACCATGAGGTTGCCCTGTTCGACCTGGCCGCTCTCTTCGAACACCAGCGGCCCAAGGAAAACCTGTTCGAGGATTATTGTCATTTCAACAGCGCGGGCGAGCGCTGGCGCCTCCAAGCCCTGGTCGATTTCTTCCGCGAGGCCAGGAACAAGGAGCCGCAACTCATACCCGAGAGAGCTTCTCCCTGATGCGCCCGTCAAAGTCCCTGCTCGCGGCTCTCATCCTCCCCGGCCTCTCCTTGTGGCTGCTCGATTTCCTGCTCTTCGCAGGGGCAGGCCGGGACGATGGTTACATCACCTTGCACGCGGCACGCAACCTACTGGCTCAGGGCGCGTTCGTGGACGGTATGGCCGGCCTTTCGGAGATGAGCAGCAGCTTGCTGCAGGTGCTGCTCGTGGCTCTGGCGTCTTTCCTCGTCGGGTGCGATCCGGTGATCGCGGCTAGACCGTTGGCGCTTCTGGCAGGTTTCGCCGCCGCGGGTCTCGCCGCGAGGTGGGCCTGGCGGCAGAGCGGCCCCTACGCGGGAGCATTGGTCGTCCTGGCCACGGCCCAGGGTAGCTATGCCTATTGGTCTATGAGTACACTCGAGAATTCCTACACCGTGTTGGCTTTGGTGCTCCTCGTTCTCACCTCGGTGCGGGCGCCCCGACCGAGAGGCCTCACGCTGTTCTGCCTTGCCCTTGTTACGGTAGGCGTCCTAACCGTGCGGCCGGAGGGGGTGGTCTATGCTCTGCTTGCGGCCTTACTCACAGCACTCCACTGCCCGCGGGGGGAAGGAGAGAAAAGACTCCGGCGTTGGAGCGTCCTCCTACTCCCGGTCCTGCTGTTCGCGGTCTTGACCGGTTGGCGACTGGCGTCCTTCGGTCTGGTGCTGCCCAATCCCGCCCTTGCTAAATCCCTGCACCTCGACCTCCAACGCCTGCTCGACGGCGGAAGGTATCTCGCGGGTTCCTTCGCCGACCCTGGATTGGCCATGACCTTGACCCTGCTCTGCTGGGGCAGCCTGACCTGGTTCTTCGCTCCGCGAAGCCGCTCCCTCCCCTCCACCCTCGGTCTGGGGCTTTCCTG
>MGSU01000208.1 GCA_001799195.1 Deltaproteobacteria bacterium RIFOXYA12_FULL_61_11
GCATAGACTTCCCTATACGGCACGGCGACGAAACCCGTGCCACCGCGGCGAACCACGGTGTACGGAGAACGCAGGGCTTCGTCCTGCTCGGGGTGGGCGGCGAGGTACGCTTCGAGTTCCTCGCGCGCGGCATCGGCGGGGTAGAAGGAGCAACCCGGCCTCCGGTCTGGCACGCCGGGGAAGAGCGAGGCATGGTTGGCCTGGGGATCCCACGGTCCCTTGAACATGTCGTAGGCCAAGCGCTGCCAGGCGGGCCAGGAGGCTTTCTTGGAGATGAGTTCTGCCGCAGCTTCATCTTGTTGCCGCCGGTAGATCACGTCGATCTCGGTGCAGGCCGCTACCAGATCGGGCAGGGCTTCGCGCAAGCAGGGTTCGAGCTGCTCGAAGTCGAAGGAGAGTTCGGTCGGCCGGAAAGACTTCACGACCTCGGTTCCGGACCTTGGCATACTATGCCTCCTCGCGCTCGGGTTGACGACGGCCCAGGTGGACCGTCACGTTCTCGGTTCGCCCGGTCCTCCCGGCAGTGAGGTCTGGCCGTCGCCCGACATCACGCAGGTGCCGTCGAACACCGCGCCTTCTTGGATGTGGATCGCGGGGGTGTGGAGGTCCCCGACCATACAGCCCGGAGCGAGCAGTTCCACCCGTTTCTGGGCCTGGATCGAGCCGACGACTCGGCCTCGGATCGTGATCAGCCCGCAGTGGATCTCGGCCTTGACCTCGGCTCCCTCTCCGATCAGCAGTCCGTCCTCGGTGAAGATCTCGCCGCTGAAACGACCGTCGATACGTACCGTGCCGCGATAGTTGAGCTTGCCTTCGAACTCGGTGCCTTTGCCCAGAATGGTGGTCAATTCGTCGGGGTTGATCTGATTATTCTTGCCCACGCTCCGCCTCTTCGCGATGTCAAGCAGTTGGAGGAGTCGGGGCCAGCCGGCCGAGGATGCGTTGGAGGTCCGCCTCGTCGAGGTAATCGATGACGATGCGCCTGCGGCGTTCGTTGATGGCCACGCCGGTGCCCAAGTGATCCCCGAGGCTCCGTTCCAGGCTGAGATAGAATTCCTCCCTGGGTTTGGTCTTGGGTTCGGGCTTGGCCTTGGGCTCGGCTCCGGGCTCTTCGGCCTTGCGCCGCTTGACCAAGTCCTCGACCTGCCGTACCGAGAGACCCTGCTCGAGGATCTCCCGCGCCAGGACGAGCTGTTCCTCGGGGGTTGCCAGTGAGAGCAAGCTCCTGGCGTGGCCGGCGCTCAGGGATCCTCCGCGGACCATATCGCGGATCTCGGAGGGTAGGCGCAATAAGCGCAAGGTGTTGGCCAGGGTGCTGCGATCCTTGCCCAACCTCGTGGCTAGCGCTTCTTGGGTCTGGGAGAATTGCTCCATGAGGAGTTGGAAGGCTTCGGCCTCTTCCATAGGATTGAGGTCCTCGCGTTGGAGGTTCTCGATCAAGGAGATCTCCAGGGCTTCTTGGTCTTCGCTGTCCCGCACGATGACCGGCAACGTGGTCAGCTTGAGCTGCTGAGCGGCGCGCAGGCGGCGCTCACCGGCAAGGACCTCGTACCCGCGTTCGGTGCGGCGGACGATCAATGGTTGGAGCAGACCCTTCTCGCGGATCGAGGCGGCCAGTTCGTCGAGGTTCTCGAAGTCCTTCCGGGGTTGGCGTGGGTTGGGATACAGTTTCTCGATCGGGCAATGGAACATGCCCCCCAGATCCATGACGTCCGATGGCGGCAGCAGCGCCGACAAGCCTTTGCCCAATACATTCCTGGTGTTCATGTCATCCCCGCGTTACGCTCAATCAATTCTTTGGCCAGGGCGAAGTAGTTCAGACAACCCTTCGAGGCGATGTCGTACAGGAGTACCGGTTTGCCGAAGCTGGGGGCCTCGCTCAAGCGGACGTTCCGGGCAATCACCGTCTCGAAGACCTGCTCCTTCATCGTGCTCCTGATATCATTGGCGACTTGATGAGTCAACTTGTTGCGAGCATCGTACATGGTCAGGAGAATGCCCTCGAGGCACAGGGCCGGGTTCACCCGACTCTTGATGAGTTCGATGGTCTGGAGCAACTGGGCCAACCCCTCCATGGCGTAGAACTCGCACTGCAACGGTACCAGGACGCTGTCGGCCGCCGACAGAGCATTGATGGTCAGCATGCCCAGGGCCGGTGGACAATCGAGGACCACGAAGCGGTACCGTTCCACCAGAGGGGCGAGCGCACGACGCAAAGCCAGCTCGCGGTGTTCCCTGCCGAGCAGCTCCACCTCGGCGCCGATGAGGTGGTGATCGGCCGGTACCACGTCCAGGAAAGCCAGCTCGGTCTTCACGAGGGCCTGTTCGGCGGGTACGTCCTCGAGCATGATCTCATAGGTGGTATAGCGCAGTCCGGCTTTGTCGATACCAAAGCCGCTGGTCGCGTTGGCCTGGGAATCGACGTCGATGAGGAGGGTACGGCGCTCGGCCACGGCCAGCGAGGCAGCCAGATTGACCGCGGTGGTGGTCTTGCCGACCCCTCCTTTCTGGTTGGCGATGGCAATGACCTTGCCCATGCCGCGTCTCCGAACTCACCGACTTCCGCGCCCGCCGCCGGGCGAGCGCAGATGATAGGCTTCGGGAAGGGTGATGTCAATTGCTCTCAGTGCCTTGCGACAGTAAGCCGACAGGTGGTTTGCCACCTGCGCTGCTCTCGAACGAGGAGACCCAGGCATACCATCTCTTGCGAGTCTCCTCCCCTGGGCGGACTCCGGCATAGAGAATATTCTCGACCGTGGCATAGAAGTCTTTGAGGTCGCGCCGGGGCAACAAGGGATGCGTCGCCGTGGCCAGGCCCGCCTCGAGTTCCTCGAGGTTCCGCGGTCCATGCTCCAGCTCCGCCAGCACGGCCACGGTCCTCGCAACGCGGAGACGCAATCCGGACCACCACGCGGCTTCGTCGTGCTCCCATCCCTCGGACCGATAGGCAAGGGGAGGGATAGAAGGCTGCTCATACTGCCGTTCCGGCACGGTCCGAGTCCCCGGTGTCTCGACTGCGGCTCTCCCGCGTTTCCGCCAACGCCGTCCGAGAACCCAGACCAGGAGGATCCCGAGGAGCCCCACACCCAACCAGATCACCGGCGAGCGGCCGACCTCCACGACGAGGTCGGGGTGGGTCGAGGTCAAGAGCTCTCCTTGGTCGATCCGGTAATCGCAAGCCAGTTCGCGGAGGTTCAGGGGACCCAGGACCCGGGGTACCAGGGTGAGGTGGTGGACGACCTTGCGACCGATGACGCCGTCGCGTTTGAAGACATAGTCGAGTTGCTCGTGGTCCAGGAGCTCGAGGCCGGGATCGAACCGGTAGCGGGGCTTTTCGGCGGAGACCCTCGCATGGTCCCCGAGCACGACCAGTTCTATGGGGAAGACAAAGGGGCGGTCGAGGACCACCGAACGGTTGACCAGGGGCACCTCGAGGGAAACCTTGATGTAGTCGGGCTTCGAGTCTTCGCCGCCGCGCTCTTTGGCGAGGGCCTCGAGGAGCTCCCCGGCAGTGGCCGAGAGCCAGTCCCGGCCTCCGGTCACCATGCCGCGGACGAAACCGGCACCGTCGAGGAGCAAGGTGTGCGGGATACCGCTGACGCCGAAGAGACGCTGCAACCGGCCGTCGCGATCGAGGAGGATCTCGAGCGGAGGCCCCAGGCTCTCGACGAAGGTCCTCAACGAGGGCCCATCCTCCTCGGAAGTTACGGCCAGGACTGCTGTTCCTCCGGCGTTCTTCGCCGCCAACTCCCGAAGTACCGGCAGTTCGCTGCGGCAGGCCCCGCACCAGGTCGCCCAGAACGTGATCAGCGCGGGCTTTCCGCGAAGCGTGGCCGAATCGAAGGGCTTCCCTCCGAGTTCGGCGAGGGGTACGTCGAAGGGGAAGGCCACCGGTTCACGAAGCTCTTGAACGCCGAACGCCTTGAAGAGGATCGAGAGTTCTTCGGCGGGAGCCCCGGGGGGGAGCAAGCCCAGGATGAGCGCGAGGAGGACCCCCGCTCCGGCGGGACGACCGAGGCAGGACCTCACAGCAGTTCCACGAAGGTGCGGTCGACCCAACCCTTCTTGCCGTCGGGGAGGACGATCTTATACCAACCCTCGGCTTCGGCCTCGACCTCGACCTCGGCAGCCTCGTGCAAGTTGAACAAGACGGCCCCTCCTTTGCCGGAACGGACCTGGACCTCCTCATGGATCACCACGGCCCGCTGCTCGAAGCGTTCGGTGAAGGCCTTGATCGCGCTGCTCCCGGCGAAACAGAGGGTGAGTGCCAATACCCCGTGGAAAACCCAGCGCAGGAGTTCTCCGTCCCATCTGCGCCGCAGGACCCAGAGGGCCCAGAACACGGCATTGAATACCAGGGTCAATGCGAGCAATTCGTTCAGGCTGAGCCCATGGTACCAGAAGGCCAAGACCCTCAAGGCTTGGCCCGTCTCGCTCGGTTCGAGCCGGTCCCGGGCAAGCTCTTTGACGAAGCGGATATTGGCCTGGAGGTCCTCGTCGCGCGGAGCCAGGAGCTCGGCACGGCGGTAAGAGGCCAGGGCCCTGCCGAGTTTCCCGAGCCGATACAAAGTATTACCGAGGTTGTAATGCAAGGCGGGGCTGTTCAGGCCACTGGCCCGCAGCTCCTCGTAGGAAGCCAGGGCCTCGGCGTAGCGTTGTTCGGCGTATTGGGCATTGGCCTTGAAAAAGGCTGTCGTCTGGGCGCTGCTCGAGGCGAGCCAGCAACCCAGCCCGACGATAGCACCGGCAATCCACCGCTTCACGCCAACACCTCGTCAACCTCGGCTAAAAAGGTTTCGAAGACCCGGGCAAGCTCGCTCCGTTCCAGGGGCAGCCGGGCGGCACCGCTGAACTCCATGCGGACCAGGGCCTCGAGCAGTTCGAGGAAACGCTCGGTGTTTCCCCGGTCCTGGGCCGAGGCCCGTAAGCGGTCTGCCAAGTCCTCGGGGGTGAGCGAGCCGCCGGGGAGGCCCAGCTTGTCGCCGAAATAGACCTGGACGGTACGGACGAGTTGTCTGGCGAAGGCAGGGTCCTCGCTCTGGTGCTGGAGGTGTTTTTTCAAGGTCCTCTGGAAGTGTTTGAAGGCGTAGCGGCTGCGGTGCTGTTGCTGGTTCAGGAGCCGGTCTTTGTCGCGTCTGCGTAGCAGCTCGAACCCCGCGAACCCGAGCATCGGCAGGAACAAGAAGAGGTAGGTCCAGGCGCTGGTCAGGAGGTCGGGGCTCGGCGCGAAGTGCTCCACCTCACCGTGGATATCCAGGATGTCCTTGCCCAGAACCTTGACCCGTTCTTTCCCGACCACCAGGTTGGTGGCCTCGACCGCGTTGAGGTGCTCGCTCTCGGCTGCTGCCAGGACCTCGAGGCGGTGCTCGGGGGTGGCCAGGTGTTCGTAACGCCCGGTACGCGGATTGAACTGGTTCAGTACCACGGCCGGCAGGGTGAAGCTACCGGGCGCGAGGGGGACGAGGGCCTTCTTGAGGATCTTCACCATGTACAACCCGTCCGGACCGGGCTTGACCTCGAGGCTCGGCTTGTCGTCGTAAGGCTTGAAGTGTTCGAGCGAGGAAATAGAAAACCCGTTGAAATCTCTCAAGTTTCCATAGCCTTTGAGGGTGCAGGTGAGGGTCAGGGACTCGCCGACCCTCGCCTGTTGTTTCGAGATGGTGGTGTCTGCGTTGAACACCCCGACCAGGCCGGAGAATCCTTCCGGTCTGCCCTCCTCGGGCAAGGGCTTGACGTTCAGTTCGATCGGTTGGCTGCGCAGCACCTTCGCCTGGGTCCTGCCGCCGAAGATTGGGTCATCGAAGAGATTGGAGAAAGGTGTGCGCTGCCGTCCCTTGACGCGCACCTGCAACTTGAGCGCGTAGGGGGGGATGGTCTGCAGGCCGGGGCGCATCGGGAAGAGCGCCTCGCTGAACTCGTAGACCTTGTATTCCTGACCTTCGTGCATCCTCGAATACTCGTGTTCCTTGACCAGGGGTTCGGCCACGAAGCCTTCGAGGGTCGGTTTCTCCAAGCTGGCGTCGCTGACCGAGACGCGACGGTAGAACGAGAAGGTCAAGATGACCTGTTGACCGACATAGGGCGAGGTGGTGTCGACCGTCGCGTTGACGAACAACGGATTGCCCGCGGACTGCACGCTTTCGGAGGCCCGCGGTCTTCCCACGTGCAGTCCAACACTGTTGCTGCGATAGCGTCGATCGCCCGAGGAGAGCTCCACGGGGCCGAGGACGAAATTACCCTCGCGCAGGGGCGAGAGGACATAGGTGAAGGTGGTCGCCACCGAGACCGAACCGTTGACGATCTGCATTTGCGAGGAGGTGCCCTGGTAGGTGATCTCGAAGGAGGCATTTTCGGGCAAGACCGGAGGAGAAGGATTGCGGACACCCTCGACGCTGATGGTCAGCACGACCTGGTCTTCGAGGGTGCAGTATTGATGATCGAGCTCGGCGGTGACGCGCACCTCGGCCGAGGCGGCGAGGGCGTGGAACATGGCCAGGAAGAGGAGCGCTCTCATCCGCGAGGCCTCACCAGTCTTTGCCCGAACGAGGAGCGCTGCCCGTCGTCGCTGTGCCCTGGGTCACCTTGCTGCGCTGTTCTTCGGACAACGAATTCAACCACTTTTCTGCCTCTTCGCGGCTCATGCGCTGTCCCTCGGCCCGTTGTCCGCCCTGCGGTTCGCCTTCGGGGGGTTGTTTGGGGGGCTCTGTCTGGGCGGATCGGGCTTCTTCTGCTCCGCGATCGTCCGAGCCATCTTGGCCTTGTTGCTGCCCGTTCTGCTCCTGCCCTTGTTGGGGGTTTTCCTGCTGACCCTGCTGTTGTTCACCTTGCTGAGACTGGGGCTGCTCCCCCTTCTGCTGTTCCTGCTGTTTGCGCCGCTCGGCTTCCTCGTTCAGTCGGCGCTTGATCTCCTCGCGCGTGTACTCGAGGTTGAAGCGGGCGTCTTCGTCCTTGGGGTCGAGTTCGAGGGCCCTTGTATAATAGTTCACCGCCTCGGTCAATTTTCCTTGGCGGAAGAAAGCATTACCCACGTTGTAGGCGGCTCGCTGTTCCAGACGGAGGTCTCCGCGGGCGGCCGCGGCGAGGAAGGCCTTGATCGCCTCCTCGTAATTGCCAGTCCGGTATTGGGCTAGGCCGATGTCGTACCGCAGTCGCGGGTCTCCCGGGTGCTCGACCTCGGCATCGATGAAGCGTTGTAGGGCCTCGGCATAGTCTCCCCGATCATAGGCGGCGATGCCCTCGGCGACGGTGGAGGCAAGGTTCGCGGCCACGAGCTGCGTCCCACCCAGGAAGAGCGTACTCAGGAGAAGCCGTAGGACCGTCATCGGGCTACCTCTGTCTTGTTCCGGCGCTCGGAGAGCATGGTTTCTGCCACGAGGGCCAACAGAGCGAGGGCCAAGAGGAGCTGAAAGCGTTCTTCCCACTTCTTCTGCCTCGCGCTGCTGAGTTCTTGCTTCTCCATGCGTTGCTTGATGTCCTCGAGATAGATCTTTTCGAGGTCCATGTCGCCGCTGACCGAGCGCACGTAGCTGCCGCTGGTCTCGAGGGCGATCTTCTGCAACGTAGTCTCGTCCAGACGGGTCAGGATCATCTCTCCCCGGTCATCCTT
>MGSU01000209.1 GCA_001799195.1 Deltaproteobacteria bacterium RIFOXYA12_FULL_61_11
AGGGTGATTCTCGCAGCTTGGTCGAGGAATCCAGCCACGCCAGGGCCGGAGAGCGGCGAATTCCATAGCTGCACATGTACAACACCATTATTTCATTTCTTGATTTCACCTCCGGGGTGCTTTGGTCTTCGCTCTGGTTGACCGTCACCGGTCTGCATTTCTATCCTTATGACCTCAATGCCTGCTTTTCGGTATGGAGTGAGTGGGGGTCGGAGTGCTGCAAAAATCGCTGCAGAAGCTAAGTCCAACGAGGAGTGGGTCTTAGGAGTGGGTCTCACTTGTTATCAGTGAAGGCGGCGCCGGGGTTGACAATTGCCTTGGCCGCCTGTTGTGGGACCAACACAGGTATTGGCATTGTGCCTTCCTGTTCATACTCCCACGTAGCCTTGAGGTGCAGGCTCTCCCCCGGTAGAAGCATGCGCACGGCTAGCGTGCAACCCAAGGCCGCGCTGATCTTGGCCATGCTTTCGATGGTGAAGTTGGTCGCGCGGTCCTCGTTGACGATGCGGCTCATGTACTGCCGGGAGACGCCGACCTTGGCAGCGAGCTGCGCCAGGCTCACACCCGCGCGTTCCTGGGCGCGCAGCAAGTCTTCGACGAAGAAGGCTTGGGCCAGTTCAGCTTGAAAGGCTGGGTCTTGCGCAAGCTCGCGCCCGGCGCAGGTCAGCTCCGCCTGGGCCTCCGGGCTGGGCGCGGTGGCGTCGGCAAAGAGTTCTTCGGCTTCCTGTTCCAATTCGTGAGGAATGGCCCAGGACCGGTTCAGGGAACTAGTAGCATCTTTCTCGCGGTTGCTCATGGTCAGCTCCTCGACATCTTTATCCAAAGCGCCCGCAACTGGGCAGCCCTGCGGAAGGCATTCTCTTGCTCGGTCTTGCTCGCCTTGGTCTTCCAGTACGTGTTCGTGCAGACCGCAACGGCCGTGCCGTCAACGTGGTCATAGAAGAAGAATACCCGCGCGTGTCCCTTGTCGGCGCGTATTTCATAGATGTCACCCAGGCCCTCGCCTTCCCCCCGCTTGACCTTTTTGGGGTCACGCACCATGTCGGACCCTGCTACCACCCTTGCCACCTTGAGAATCTTGCGATAGTCGCCCTTCGCTTCTGTGCGCCACCGGTTGAGTTCTTCCTGCACATGATCCCGCCCATCGCGCTGTACAATGCGCAGCTTCCAGACGGTCTGTTCTTCAGTCCTCAAGCCTGGGAACACCACCAAGGTTAAGGTCATGATAGCCGAAATGTCAACCTATACGTTGACATTGGCGCATGGAAAAGACCAGAACCGAGGTTGGTTACCACCAGGGGTGCTACTGTAGAGTTGCTGGTCACGGCGCTCGCGGAGGTTGGTACTTAAGCTCACGGATGTATCCCCAAGCATCCGCCGCACCACCGGTGATCATCAATGGAAACGAATACATACACATTCAAGATCAACGATCGTTCGAAGAGGCGAATCGGTGAACCGAAATCCAATTGCGCCAGGGAAGAGAGTATCGTAGGGGCGCACGGCCGTGCGCCCGATGCTCGGTTGTAAAGTTGCAGGAGGGATCCAGGCAGCACCCCTTGTGTTTCATAAGGATGACATACATACAAGATGTTGAATGACCACAGGGGGTGATTCTTCTGACTGCTGAATTAGGAATGACGAGGGCTAAGGTGGGATCCATTCACGTGGGATTCATTCGTTGACAGGCAGCTAGAAACAAGCAACGATGAAGCATTCAGTAGTTCTTTGACAAGTGAACCGGAACGAGGCTGTCCCTGAACCGGGGTGCATCAAGGATCGGGGGTAAGCCAGTGTGATACAGAGTTGAGCGTGCAGTTTGGGACTGCTCTCGAATCAAATGCTTTGAAGCCCGATGCATTGCTCACCCTGCGAAACTGTGAGTTTGGGACTGCTCTCGAATCAAATGCTTTGAAGCCCCTAAAACATCTGAGTCACCTGAGTCATGTGTTTGGGACTGCTCTCGAATCAAATGCTTTGAAGCCGCAGCTGGATCATGAGGACCTTGAAATATCGTTTGGGACTGCTCTCGAATCAAATGCTTTGAAGCCCAGGCTTCTTTCTTTCCAAGCCCCCAGTTGGTTTGGGACTGCTCTCGAATCAAATGCTTTGAAGCCTCGATGGCACGGTCATACCGTCGATATCGGGGTTTGGGACTGCTCTCGAATCAAATGCTTTGAAGCCAGCCAATCACTACTATAGTGATGCCGCTCTGTTTGGGACTGCTCTCGAATCAAATGCTTTGAAGCCACGGTCTCTCGAAGGCGCCGTTGCAGTTCGGTTTGGGACTGCTCTCGAATCAAATGCTTTGAAGCCCCGGATGCGGTAATGTACCACCACCATCCCGTTTGGGACTGCTCTCGAATCAAATGCTTTGAAGCCGTTGCATCGGCTACGGACGGGGTCTATTACGTTTGGGACTGCTCTCGAATCAAATGCTTTGAAGCCTGGAGGCAACAACGGGTGGGGAGCGAGTGGGTTTGGGACTGCTCTCGAATCAAATGCTTTGAAGCCCTCCTATGTAACGGCCGTGATCAGCGGCACGTTTGGGACTGCTCTCGAATCAAATGCTTTGAAGCCAACCCACGACCTTGTGCAGCTTCCCATCGGGTTTGGGACTGCTCTCGAATCAAATGCTTTGAAGCCCGGGGACCGTCGCGGTACGGCATCGGATGAGTTTGGGACTGCTCTCGAATCAAATGCTTTGAAGCCAGAGGTCGGCAGTGTTGTGCTCCTCGACATGTTTGGGACTGCTCTCGAATCAAATGCTTTGAAGCCGCGAACGTGTCCTCGGCGTAGACAACGCACGGTTTGGGACTGCTCTCGAATCAAATGCTTTGAAGCCCTAATGTCGAGTTTATCGAGTGGGACACTCGTTTGGGACTGCTCTCGAATCAAATGCTTTGAAGCCGACCTTGTTTGTTCTATCAACGACCTTGCTCGTTTGGGACTGCTCTCGAATCAAATGCTTTGAAGCCCGCTCTCCACGAGCATGTTTGTGCCGTTGGGTTTGGGACTGCTCTCGAATCAAATGCTTTGAAGCCCAGCGAGCAGAGCAGGACTATCGGGCCGGAGTTTGGGACTGCTCTCGAATCAAATGCTTTGAAGCCAGCATTCCTTCAACCTTTTGAAATGTGAATTCCTTTGGTGCGTTTTAGGCACTAAAGGAATTCGCAAGAAATTTCGAGAGCCTCCCACATAAGCTGACCAACCCCAGGCTCTCCTGCTCGGCAGGACCCGGGGGTCGCGAGGTCACTTCTTTCTCTCCCCTGACACCTAGAAAAAAAACTGCAGTTGTTCGGGACGTCGTTCCGGTTCCTTGGCTCTGCCGCCGAAGAAGACCCGCATAGCCGACCATTGTAGATCGGTCAGCACCAGCGCGCGCACCTCGCCCTCCTGTGGTGGTCGGAGCCGGCGAAGATGGGTTTCGACCTTAGCCAGACTGGGGCAGGCCCGAGCATAGACGCTGTACTGGATCCTGTTGAAGCCGTCTCGTTCGAGGTCCTTGCGGAAGCGTGTGGCGATGCGCCGTTCTTCCTTGGTCCCGACCGGCAGGTCGAACATCACCACCAGCCAAGCCATGCGTAGCTCGGAACGCCAAGGGTAGGTGTGCGGACGCGGCACGGCATCACCTGCGCCGTGCAGTTCGTGAGGCTTTGGGCACAGACGAAGCCGGAAGGAGCGGCGCGGTCTGGGGAAGGAACTCGGGTAGTTCGAGCGAACTGGGCAAGCGTTCGCCCATCGCCCGGCAGAAGCTCTGGACCATGCGATCGACGCCGTGGAGCAGGTCGGTGACCTTGCGCTTCGATAGGACTTTTTGTACACAACACGCAGCGGCAGCCCGCGCCCAGGCTCGGAACGCCGCGGCTTCATCTTCCACGGGGGCCTGCTGACGGCAGAATTGCCACTGGGCAAGATCGATCATCGGCCGCAGCGGCTCGATCAGGTCGTCGGCCAGGGCAAAACTTCCGGCTTTAGCCGCATGGCCCACTCCAAGGGCTGGGATAAGCCCGTGTACATAAAGAGAGCGCAGAATCAGGGCACGCAGCACCGCATAGCCGTAATCCAATCTGCCGTTTGCGCCACTGCCGCAACCCGGGGTGCGACGGCGTTCGGCGGTTTCGCAGGCGGCGAGGTAGCGCGGCCAATAATAGCGGGCGCCCCGTGACTCGGCGGCCCGAGCCTTCTCGTCCGCAAGCCGTTCGGCCAACGCGGGGAGGAAACCAGGGTCCTCTTCTAAAACCAGTAAACAGCGGGCCTGAGCGCGAAGCTTGGCCTGAATCAACAGGCGAAAAACCCGTGTCTTCCAGGTTGCATTGAGATTCACCTGCCTGCGCAGGGTGGCTGTTGAGGTGGCTTGGTGGCAAGGCAGCGTGAAACTTGCCGGGCGATACCTGGCGTCGCACACCAAGAGCGGAACCTT
The DNA here is from genome assembly GCA_001799195.1 of Deltaproteobacteria bacterium RIFOXYA12_FULL_61_11. Lineage (GTDB taxonomy): Bacteria > Bdellovibrionota_F > JAHFAK01 > YA12-FULL-61-11 > YA12-FULL-61-11 > YA12-FULL-61-11. The sequence continues at coordinate 4,424 of MGSU01000209.1, forward strand.
GTGTTCGGCCAAGGCAGAGAGCAGCGGCAGTGAGAGCGTGCCCTGAAAGCTCACCGCGATCACCGCGGCCAGGTCTTCGAGCGGGAAGTTGTGCTCGTCAACCGCGCCGTCGTTGAGGATGAGGCGGTTCTGGGCGAGGGTGAGCTGCAACCCCGGCTTCAGCAGGTGGAGGAGGTGATGCCCCATAGCCGAGTGCCTCCATTAAGTGACGGATATGCAACTCGAAGCCGTAGTATGGCAAGCCTGCGCTGAGAAACCCTTCTTTCCCTTGTACGATGTGTGCTGGGCAAAGCCGTACATTCCCATTCTTATTGCATGACATGAATCGGTACTTCCCAGCTTGGGCTTTATTGGTAGCGCTCACAACCACTTCTCTTGGGAACTCGATGAGCTGCTTTTTCTGAAAGACATAAACCGGCGTGGGAAAACTAGCACGCAGTTGTCCGAGCTTTTCCCAAGGTTTCACCAGGTAGACTGCCCAGGTCCTTCCCTTCTTTGGATCAGGATAGACCAGATACGCAGTAGCATCGGTGTACTCGACGAAGACATTCGGACGCACCTCTCTACAGGCAGCAGGGTCCTTACCCAACACGTGGACCTTGTGAATGGGACGACCAGTTCCTGGATTATGTAGCGTTGCAACGAAAGCCGGGCTGAGTTTCCCCGTGTTGGGGGCTTTCTGTTGAAATGCATGCTCGTCGCCATGGGTGCGGCGAAATTCGGACAATGCCGCGGCGATGTAGCGCATTAGGACCTGGGGATAGATGTCATTGAGCTGTTTCTCTTTCAACTGGACTAACGGGACGCGCGTCACCAGTACCGTAGTTTCCTTGCCTTTGCGGTCGCGCTGCGGCCGCGGTCCGTAGGCCGTGGTGTTCATCATCTTCTGCTTCGCCGAAGTCCCCACCTTCTGCGTGGGGACGATATCCGGGACGCGTGCTCTGATCTGGGACCGAAGATGGTCGAAGGGGGTGCGCCACTGCTCGCGACGTGCCGAACCGAAGGGTGGTGCTTCCCGCCATCCCCCCCGCGAGAGAGGTTGATGGGCAGCCCAGGGCAAGGTACAGGCGATGACCGCGGCATCGAGGGCATGATGGCGCAGGTCGTGGCGGTTCTTGCCGCCTTCGTCATCCAGAGCAGAGGGCAGTAGTTCATCAAGTCCCCAGCAACGTCTGATGCCGGCGGTGAGATAGCCGTTGGTGAGTTGGAAGAACTGTCCGGGTCCACCGGGCTGGTCGCTGGGGTCGCGGCCTTCCGGGGTGAGCCAGTTTTGGCGGAGCAGGCATAAGCCGCGGAGGGCACGGGCGATATAGGCGGTTTGGGTCAGGTCAGCAGGCGGTGCGAGCAGCGCGAGCGCCTCCTCCGGGTTGCCCTGGTGAAGGAACAACTGGAGCTTGAGGCCCTTGAAATGCTCACGGGCGAAGCGTTCGAGGCACGGCCAACGATCGGCCTCGCCCCAGGCAGCATGGGGTAGCTGATCGTGCTTCTCGTGGTTGCAGTGGGTGTGGGCGACGGTGAGGTTGACCTGCTGGTCGCTCCCCCCGAGGGCCCGCGGCAGGATGTGTTCGATCTCGGCGTCGGCAAGATCGGCATGAAAGGGCTGGTGGCAGTAGGGGCAGACTTTCCCTACCTCTTTGGCCAAGCGGAAACGGAGCACGGCCTGGCTGCCTGCCGCGTGATGCTCTGCGGCCTCCTGTCTGGCTGCCTCGCGTTCCTCGCGCTGAGTGGCTTGTTTCTTTTTCAAGTCGTCGTTTGCTTTCTTGCCCAGCCCCAGCGAACGCACTGCCTCGACCACGATCACCGCTGGCGAACCATGGTCCCGTTCGAGCCGATCGAGCAACCGGTCCAGCGCCTCGACCCGCTGGCGGACCAGAGGGTTGCGCAGCTCTCGCACGTACCGTGCGCGCGCGCTGGCGAGCGATTCTCCTGGCCGACGGAGCAGCGGTTGGAAGGTGCGGATGGTCCCCGTCCGCTCGTACTCGTACCGCACAGCGCGCAAACAGGGGCGACAGAAAGCACAGCGACCATCGCTCAGTTTCCTGGCAGTGAGTTGCTGCCCTGGCAGGAGTTCGTACCCGTTCCGGTCTGCCCATTGCTGTACCAAGAGGTCGCGAGCCTGATCCTTCTTCTTGATACCCGGTTCGAGTGGTGTGTACCCACCGGTCTTGGCCAGCGCGCGCAACTCTTTCAATCCGGCTTGGTGCTTGGCGAGAATGTCGGCCAGCTCGGGAAGTGCAGCCTGGCCCACCGGTACCGCTTTACCCTGCACGGCGGAGAACACCCTGTAATTCCCGAGCACAATCGCCCGCTGGGCCTCGGCGAACTCGGGGGCATCGGCCCGGCAGACGTTGTTCACCCCACAGGCCACGCACTTCCCCGGCTTGCGGTTGTCGAAGCGGGCTTGTCGCTGGTGCCAGACCCCGCCGTGGAGGCGATGTTGTCGACCCGCCGCTTCCGGTGCAGGGTGGTGACTGTCCTCTCCCCACGCGCCGTACAAGATGCGTTCGCGGGCTACGTAGAGGGTGGGCCACCTTTCACGCTGGGCTTCGACGATGGCCAGAAACTCCTCGCGGAGCAACTCGCGAGGGAAGATAAGGTTCTTATGCCCCTCCGGCGCAATGGCCTGGCCAGGCTTCGGCCGTGGCAAGCACCCCATGGTGCGATCCCAGCGGCCTTCCTTCAGGGCGAGGTAGTGGCAGGCGAAACGGCACCCCCGGTCCTTCATGGCGGCTAGGAGCCCAGCGATCCGCGCAGCGGTCTCCTTGGCCTCTTTTTGAGCCGTCTTCTGCTCGGCCGTCAGTTCAGGCTCGTCATCCGCCGTCCGTTCCACTGTCTTCTTCTTCCACCATGCGTCGAGCCAGCCCCGGTGCTTCCAGAGGTGGAACAGGGCGGCGTGCAGCTCTTCGGGGCGCAATGGTTCGCCGTTCAAGGCCTGAAGGCGCAAGACCGCTGGGCTATCTAGTTCCGCGTTTGCCCCGGGACTTGGCAAACCGACCTCGGTAAGCATCGCCCTGAGTTGTTGCATCCTCTGGCGTCGGCTGCGGATGGTCCTGCGCATACGACGCAGGGTACGCCGCTCTTCGAGATTTCCCACTTTCTCTGGCACTACCAGCACACCGAGGTCGAGGAGATCAGGACCCCGGCGCACTGCCCAGCCTAGCCCGGCGGTTCCGACATCGAGCCCTATAACGAGACCATGATGAAAACGTTCGTTGAGCACGCTTGTCTCGGTCATGATGATGGCTCAGCCTTCAGAGTGTTGGTTGGATCGGTAGTACTTCATGCATGTGGCGATGACAACCTCGTTGACAGTGAGATGATTCTTCTGATCCCCCTACCCCCCTTGAGGGACATCCGGTGTCCGTGGGTGCGATTTTTTTTACGAGATGATCGCGCGGCCTTCTTCAGCCGCGCTCCAGCTCCCGGTCGAGGTGGCGCGGGTTGATCGAGGGGGATGTTGTTATGGTTTCAATCTCTTTTGTCCCTCGGGTTCGTCGAGATAGTTCTCGGCGCTCACGATCGATCGACCGGCCTCGGTTTCCAGGTTCTTTCGCGCTTCCCCGGCGATGGTACCGCCCTTGTGGGCTGCTACTTTGTTCTGGTCGAACCCCTGGGCATCCCGTTTCCGCGCGATCTCGGTGGTGGCAGCCTCGCCGAGCATGGAGAAGATGAGTTCAAGGTCGGTCATGTGGTCGCGCAGGTTCTCGCGCACGAGCCCCTTGATTTCCTTGTACTCGAACGGGGTGAGGCCGAAGGCAGCCTTCGAGATCTCGGCAGTCAGGATGGCGTATTCGGGCTGGCCCTGAACCCCACGCTTCTTCCACTCGTCGGTCAGCTCGGCCCGCACGGCGATACCACGCAGTCGTTTCTCGATCCACACCTCGGAGTAGCCCTTGGCGCGGTAGATTTCTTTGGTTCGCGCCGTAGCCAGCTCGGGGTCCTCGATCTCCTGGACCCGCTCGTAGCCAACCTTGGCCAACCAACGCTTGAAGGGCTCGGCCTTGGGCGAGGGGATGGATTGGATGATACGGAAGATTCCCTCGGTGTTGGCGCAGTTGGTTTTCCGCTTCTTCCCATCGAGTGCGATCAGTTCAAGTGGGGTACAGATTGTACCCCAGTAGGTATCGAGTTCCGGATCCCGTTGGCGCATTTTCTTGATGTATTGCCGTGGGTCGATACTGTCGGTCAGTACCACCACAACATCGGCAACCGAAAACCACCATTCGTTGTTGTGCAGCGTTCGCCGGATTTCTTTGCCTTTGAAGACGATGAGGTCGTTGGGCATGTCACCGCCTCCCTAGAATCCGTCGATCGATCATCACGCCATAACCGAAAGCTTTGGTCGCGCCGATACCGTGGGTGAGCTTTTCGCGAGAGGCAACGGCATCGGCGATATGTACTAGCCTCTTGAAAGAAACGGCAAGATTGATGATACGATGCACCTCGACCCCTCTTCCGTCAACCACCCTACCCCCGCTGAGGGACATCTGGTGTCCTCATGGAAGAAAATAGTGTGCGGCGAGGGCCTCGCCACCGCGGCAATCGGCCAGGACAGTGGCCAGCTCGGCGATGCTGTAGCTGCGGCCCTTGGTCGCGAGCAACTCGAGCAGCCGCCACTGTACATACAAGAGCCCATTCATGCCGGGGCGACCGTTGGGCATTTTCACCCTCCTTCGTTCTTGAGTTCACCGTAGTGGTAACAACTGCATTTCGAAATGAGAAGTAGTGCCGGTCCCGTCTTACTGACAGCTTTTCCAAGAGGTGGCGGTATTTTCGACATCGATGAGACGTAAAATTTTGGTTTCGATCTTGTATTCTACCCAGGCCCCCCCCGGCGCGGCCACCGTCACGACACCGTCGATGGGGTAGATCGCGTGAGAGGTTTCAGAGAGGAGAATACTCCAGGTCAGGTTGTAAACGACTTGTACGGAGCATGAGATGATCCATTCGCCATTCGTGAGCGGGTGGACCGAGCAGCCGATTGGCCTCGATTCCATCTCTAACCCTAGATCTCGCCCAGGCCCAACCAAGCCTCCGAGGTGTCGATGCGATCATCACATTCGATCCCCGCGTAGTGAGGTGGCGAGAGCCGGGACTGGGTACCTGGCCTCGGCTACTCTCCACGTTCTGCAGTGCTCTTGCAATTAGCGAAGAGGTCAGCAAGAGTATCCCTCCCGAGGCTCCGTGAGGCTTGCCGGGGGGAGGTTCCTCCTAGCGCCCTGTCGCTGTTGTAACCGCAATGAAATTCAACATGTATTTACCTTCCCCGAAAGGCTTTCAATTTTTTCCAGACATGCTAGGGTGCCCCGTGGGACTGTGTGTACGAGAGCCGGGAAGGAGGGGTCATGCAACTCGATTGGGGAAACCTGCCGTTCGCCTACCTGCCGACCAATTGTTATATCCAGACCGAATTCACCAAGGGGGCCTGGGGTCCCCTCTGTACCGTAGCCGAACCCACCTGTACTGTCCCCGTGGCGGCGACGTGTCTGCACTACGGACAGGAAATCTTCGAAGGACTCAAGGCCTTCAGGACCAAAGCGGGGAAGGTCGTCTTGTTTCGGCCCGAACAGAACGCACGCCGCATGCAGTATTCGGCCATGCGCCTGTGCATGCAGGCTCCGCCCGAAGAACTGTTTCTCGAGGCCTGCGATCTGGCGATCAGGAAGAACCTCGATTATGTGCCGCCCTATGGCACCGGGGCCGCCCTCTACGTCCGGCCGCTGCTGCTCGGTACCGACCCGATCATTGGGGTCAGTCCTTCCCTGAGCTATCGCTTCCTGGTCCTCGTCACCCCGGTCGGACCTTACTACCAGCACGGCTTCGCTCCGGTGAAGGGCTTGATTGTCGATGACTACGACCGGGCGGCGGCCCTCGGCACGGGCAGCGCCAAGGCCGGCGGTAACTATGCCGCAAGTCTCCTCCCCTTGTTGCGCGCCCGCAGCGAGGGGTATTCCCTCTGCCTCTATACCCACCCCACGAAACGCCACCTCATCAACGAGTTCGGGACCTCGAACTTCATCGCCTTCGATGCCGCCGGTATGTATTACACTCCTCATGCTCCTGAGTGCATCCTCGCCAGCGTGACCAACGCAAGTTTGCAGGTCCTGGCCCGAGCTCAGGGCAGGGAGGTCATGGTTGGTGACGTCGAGCTCGAGGACCTCGCCCGCTTCGTCGAGGTCGGTGCGGTCGGCACAGCAGCGGTGATCACGCCGGTCCACACCCTGGTTCATGGGGATCGGGTGTTCCGTTTCGGCAGCACGGACAAGGCCGGTCCGATCTGCACCGGGTTGATCAAGACCCTCCAGGGTATCCAGTACGGTGATCTGGAAGACCGGTATGGTTGGATGCGCACCGTGGTCGGTTAGCGGGCATGGGCGCCTGCGAGCCTTTGCGGATAGTCTCTTGGAATGTCAATGGGTTGAGATCTATCCTTGGGAAGGGCTTTCGGGATTTCGCCCATGCTGAGGGCGCCGACGCCTTTTGCTTGCAAGAAGTCCGAGCCCTGCCGACGCAGGTCGGTGAGGTCTTGCCGGGCTACGACCACCTGTGGCACCCCGCCGCCAAACCGGGCTATTCTGGAACCCTGGTGTTGACCCGGGTGCCTCCCCTTCGGGTGGTCCGGGACATGCCCTTCGGCAAGGACGAGGCAGAGGGCAGGGTCCTTACCTGCGAATACCCGAGCTTCTACCTGGTCACGGTCTATACGCCCAACGCCCGGCACGGCCTGACCCGGCTCCGCTACCGACAGGCCTGGGACGAGGGTTTCTTGGCCTACCTCCAGGACCTTCGTGCGACCAAAGGTGTGGTGTTCTGCGGAGACCTGAACGTGGCGCACGAGGAACGGGACCTAGCCAGACCCGAGGACAACCGGGGCAATCCGGGCTTCACCGATGAAGAGCGGGCCGGTTTCTCCTCGATCCTCGGTGCAGGTTTCCTCGACACCTTCCGTCTCTTTTCCGCCGAGGGCGGGCACTATACTTGGTGGAGTTATCGCGGCGGAGCGCGGCGGAGGAACATCGGTTGGAGAATTGACTACTGCTGCGTATCCGGCGACTTGAAACCCCGGGTTGCCGAAGCCTCCATCCTGAGCGAGGTCGGGGGGTCGGATCATTGTCCGGTGCGGCTGGTCCTCGCTCCCTCGTGATCGGGTCGTCCTGGTTCAGGGATCGCCGAAGCCGAGCCCGCACTCGGGGCATTCGGACAAGGTCGTGGCAAAGGTCGTACCGCAGGCGGGGCAGATCGTCTCCGGTTTGTCCGGATCGAAGACCGCCGCCGCGAGCGTCGGATCGTACGCGAGGTCTCCGGCATCGCGTTGCCACTCTTCCCCGAGGTAGTCTCGCACAATGGGGAGGCCGCTCTCCGCAAACCAGACCTCGACCGTGATCTTACAGCCGCGCGAGCAGTGTTCACCCTCGTGGACCAGGTCGACCGTCACCCCGCGTTCGGCCAGGTCGGCCTGGATGCGATGGGCGTCGTGGAGGTCGCGTTGGCCGAGGAAGAGCATGGGTTCTTCGTGGTCCTGGCCGCTCTCGTTCTCGTCGTCGAAGGAAGATTCATCGTGCATGGTCTGCCTCTCAGGGGGCCACTCGTTGCACCATGGTGCCAGGTGGAGGACCGAACCGCAAGTTGGAAGAGAACCCACCCGTAACCCTGCAAGTCTTGGGGGGGGGATTGCATGTTGTTCGTCACCATGTTGGGGTGGCACCGACGGGGGTCCCCCGCCACGCGCAAGGATGAGCATGGTGGGGGTGAGAGGTGACAGGACCCCTCGAACCACCCAAGACTGTAGGCATGCACCCAGCCACAACGGCCGGGCGGGTTCTCCCGATCGAACGTCAGGGCTGGAGCAGGTCCTGGTCGAAGAGCACGGTGCCGGCGGGTTCGGGTTGCAACAGGAGCGGATCCTCGAGGATCATGGCGGTCGGAGCCGGTATGATGTCGTCGTACAGCGGATCCCGGTTGGGAACCGTGGGCAGGGCAGTCGTCAGGGTGAACAGAAGCAAGCTGGAAACGGCGAGCATGGTCCCTCCTCGAGCGAGTGGTTCACGCGACCTTCTCGGCCTCTCTTGCAGGTTCGAGGTCGCTGAGGAACCTCGTTAGCAGGGCTCGTGCCGTCGCTGGTTATTCAGTTTAGCCGTTGAATAACATAGCGAAAATAGAACCAGTCAGAGTTGTACCAACGCAGGATTCGAGAAGCCGAACGGCGTGTTTCGGAAAGGCGAATCCGCCTCGTGTCATTCGGGAGCGTTCGGAGCAGGGGAGAAGGCCTCGAGGTAGTGTTTTCGGAAATGATCTTTCAGCTCGACAAGGTGGAGGTCGTTGTCGTGATAGAGGACTTTTTCCCAACTCCCTCCCACGGCGTTTGGTAAAAGCACGAAGCGTCGGCCGAAATCGGATCGGTGCTCGTCGACGGCGGATTTGCGGGCCTCGATCGAATCCCCCTGGAAATGATCGGAAAAATCGTTGAGATCATCGCCCACAAACAGCACGATGTCGTTGGTTGCTCCGACCGAGGCGCGGCGGGTTTCCTTGCTGCGCCCCTGACCGGTGCGGAGGAGGAGACGGTCGGGGCCGAGCTGCGGCAGGCCCAATACCGACAACTGCCGAAGGGTGTCCTCCGCGGTGACGGTGCGGCGGTTGGTCAGGTAAAAAATAGCCACGCCGGCCCGATCCACCGCTGCGAGGAAGTCGGCGGCGCCGGGGATCAACCGAGGAGGGCCGTTCCGGAGCCAACGGTAGAAATCTTCGGGGTACTGTTCGGGGTTGAGGACCAGATACCCGTCGTAGAGAGCATTATCGAGCACGGTCTCGTCCACGTCGATGATCACGGCGCGAGGGCGGTCGGACGGATGCGCCAGCGCTTCCTCCAGGCGTTCCCTGGCAATGTTGAAGGCTTGGTAGCACAAGGCCCGGTATTCGGCCGAGGTCTGGTGCCAGAGCACTGCCATGAGCAAGGCCTTGTCGTGGAACGCGAGACCCGGCCCGGTCGGGGCATGGTGAGTACCCTGGCAACCGGCGAGGAGGAGGCCGACGGCGAGAAAGAGGAAGGGGCGCTTCATGGAAAATGGTCTCGATACCATACGGCCGAGTATACTGATCGGGTCCAGCGGGGGCAAGCATTGTGGGACAGAACGCAGGATGCCCTCTTCTCACGATCAGAGGTGCAGCATGGACGAAGCCAACGGAACGAATTCTCGGCTTGAGGCGGGAGGTCGAACCCCCGTCCCTACCGAGGTCTTGCACGCCTCGGAGGTCGCCGCACGCCAAGGGGGGGGGCGCCTTGTCCTCGTGGCCAGCAGGAGGAGCGACCTGCCAGCCTTCCATCTCGACGAGCTTGTCGAGGGTCTGCGCAGGGGAAGGTTCTATCCCCAACCTCCGCGCCAACCTCTCAGGGAACTCCGTTTCGGACCGGCAGACATCCACAGCCTCGGGTTGTGGAGTCAGAATTTTTCCGCCTGGCTCCCCAGACGTCGGGAGGTGGAGCGACTGGGGTATCGCTGTTGGTACCGCTGTACCATCATGCCCGACGATCCCTGGTGCAAACCCTTCGCCCCGCCGGTCGACCTCCAACTCCGCACGCTCGAGGACCTGGTACAGGGGGCAACCGCTGGAGCGGTCACCGTGGCAGTGGATCCACTGATCGTGTACCGGAGGCTCGGAGAGACGGATTGGCGGGACAATGCTCCGGCGGCCGCTCTCGAACGGATCTTCGCCGCCATTGCGGCGCTGGGGCTTCCCGAGGTGACGACCAGCTTGTATGACCCCTATCCCCGGGCCGAGGTGCGAGCGAAGGCGAGAGGTTTGGTTTTCGCAAACCCCGGCAGCCCTGAGGGTCGGCCTGTCTATGAGAGGGTCATCCAGCGTTTCCAGGGGCTTGCAGCATCAATGGGTTTGAGGGTCAGGACCTGCGCTGAACCCCTGCTCGCCGATCGGGAAGGATGCTCGGCCGGCGCTTGCGTCGACGGAGCCAGGCTCAACGCCCTCTTCGGTCCTGGGGCCAGCGAGAGTCCGGACAAAGGCCAACGCCGGAACAAAGGCTGTGGTTGCACGAGGGCCTTGGATGTTGGCCGCTCGGTCGAGCATGGACCCCTGGGCCACGTCTGTGGGCATCGCTGTCCTCAGTGCTATGCGCGTGCGCACCGCTGAAGGAGCTCGTTCAACGGTCGTGGCCGATGAGATAGCGGCGGCCCGGTAACGTGCGAAGGATTGCTACCGCGAGGAGCGTTAACCCCAAGGTTGTCAGGAGGGTTGGCAGCACGAGCGCCGGGGTATGGGCGTTGAGGCCTCGGAAGGCCAAGAGCCTGACGAAACCGTCGAGGACCAGGGGGTGGACCAGGTAGAGAGCGAAGGAGTTGGCTGCACAGTAGTCGAGGAAGGTATTGAAGCGTCCCGGTCTTTCGAGGATGGGGAGCCATCGCAGAAGGAGCATCGCGCCGCAGGCGAGTTGGAGGGTGCGCAGAGGGGTATCGAAACCGGGTTCCGGACAAGAGGTCATATAGATGAACGGCATTGCCGTGAGGAGCGAGAGGAAGAGCCACGGAGAGACCTCGGTCGCGAGCCGACGATAATACCCTTGGTGGACGGCGAGATGCATGCCGGCATAGAAGTAGAGTCCCTGGATGATCAAGACGTTGAGTATATGAGGGACAACGTTGCCGAGGATTGGTGGTTCGCCCAACGCGGCCTGGAGGAAACTCCAGGCGACCTGGAGAGCCAGCCAGACCAGGAGTAGTCTCTGGCCCGCGGCTAGACCCGAACAGCGGGAGAGGAGGTGTCGGAACAGGGGGAACATCGCATAGAGCACCACCAAGGTGCTGAGGAACCAGAGATGGTAGAAGGCTGAACCGTTGAGCAGCGTGTTGAGTAGGCTCGAGGGAGAGAATTCTGCAGCAGCGCGAGGAGTTCCCCTCCATACGCAGGAATATTTGAAGAGCAAGGCGAAGGAAGAGAAGGCCAGATACGGCGGGAGAATGGCCTGGGCTCGGCGCTGGTAAAAGCGGCCAAGGTTCCCCCTCGTCCCATAGGCCGAGGCCAACGAGTAGCCGGAGATGAGGACGAAGAGAGGTAGACTGAAGCGCGGGAAGAAATTGAGGACCCGGAGGACGTACTCGGCGACGTTGGCGTAGTCGAAGCAACGGCCTCCGGTGCTGTGGATGAAAAGGACCCCGAGGGTCGCGACGCCGCGGAGGAGGCGGAGGTCGTAAGCGGGCACGGCTCGAGAACTCATGTTCATGGGCCGAGATCAAGGTAGAGGGTTGGAGAAAAGCCGAGAGCGCACACCGGCATGGCCTAGCCCTGCCTGATCCGCGCTCGGCGGAGTGTGCGCTCTCGTTGGCTCGTCATGCCTGAGGTCGGAGTCGAACCGACACGGGGTTGCCCCCACTGGATTTTGAGTCCAGCACGTCTACCAATTCCATCACTCAGGCGCGGGTTCCCTCTACCGAGAACGGCCGGGGGTTGTCAAGAGGAGAGTCGAGGGAAGTCGTAACGCTTCAGTCTTAGGTTGGGTACGGGGTCATGTCGCCTCACACACCGACGCCGCTGCATCCTGCGCAGCGCTGGAGGTCCGCATCCTTGCGGCCGCCCCCACCATGCTCATGCTTGCGCCCGATGGTGCGGCATCCTGCGCACCACTTGGAGGTGTGCATCCATGCACCCACCGTGGCGGGGGACCCCCGTCGGCGCCACCCCAATGCGGTGACGAACAGCCTGAATTGTACCCCAAGACTGAAGAAATACAGGGAAGTCAGGAGCAAGGTGGTTCCTGGGTGTGGGTGGGGTTGATTTTTGAGGGATTCCGTGGTACAGAGGCGACGCATTCATGGAGTTCGGAGACCCCCGATGAGCCGATGGTCCCTCCTCGCGCTGCTCGCCTGTACGGCCATCCCCTTCCTTGCCAGGGCCGCGGAGCCCCCCGAATACGATTTCCCTCCCGGTTTCCAGTGGGGCACCTCGACCGCTGCCTACCAGGTCGAGGGGGGCAATCTCCATTCCGACTGGGCGGCCTGGGAAGCCCTGGGTAAAATCCACGGCAAGCAGAAGAACGGTAAGGCGACCGATCATTTCACGCGCTTCCGGGAAGATTTCGCCTTGGCAAGCCAGATCAACACCAACGCCTACCGGTTTTCCATCGAATGGTCCAAGATCGAGCCTGAACGCGACCGCATCGACGAAGCCATGATCGCCCACTATCGCACCATGATCCTGGCCATGCGCGAGCAAGGCCTTACTCCCTACCTGACCTTGCATCACTTCACCACGCCGATCTGGCTGATGAACTTCAAGGACCCCGGCAAGGGCCATTTCCAGACCGTAGAGACCGTGAAACAATTCCTCGAGTTCGTCGAGTTGGTCGTGGCGCGTTTCGGCGATCTGGTCGATCATTACTGGACCCTCAACGAACCGACGATCCTCTCGATGAACGGCTATCTCACGGGCAATTTCCCTCCCGGGGTCGCCCTGCCGCCCGGCGAGGTCGCCCGTGCGCTGTGGATGCTGCTGCGCAACAAGAGCCTCGAACAACTCATCGCCTCTTCACCGCAGGGCAAGATGTTCGTGCGCTCACTCTATACCCTCCTGCTCTGCCATATTCGCGCCTATGACCTCATCAAGGCCAAGGATCTCGTCGATGCCGATGGCGACGGCGTGGCGGCCTCGGTCGGCCTCGCGCATCAGTACGTAGCCCTCAACGCCGAGACGTTTCGGGCCTTCCCGGCCTTCGGCACGATGATGGACCGCTTCAACAACGACCTCCTGCGGACGCTGAAGAGCGGCAAGGTCGACATCTTCGGTAACATCGGACTTAGTCCGGAAGAGGTGGCCCTCCCCGCCGCCACCATCACCAACCGTATGGATGTGCTCGGTATCAATTATTACACCTCGTTGCGTTTCCGGGATCTGCTCGAACTTGCGGTCACCCAATTCACCGGCCTCAAACTCGGTTTCCTGAGCAAGGAGAAGAGTTCGGACCTGATGGGCATCAAGGTCCGTCCGGACGGACTCTACCGGGTCCTCAAGGAGACGTACGCGAACTATGGGTGGGGCCTCATGGTCACGGAGAACGGCATCGCGACGCACGACGAGGTCTTCAGGACCACCTACCTGGTGGCCCACCTCATCCGCATCGCACGGTTGCTCGACGAGGGGGTGCCCGTGCGCGGGTATTTCCACTGGTCCTTGATCGACAACTTCGAGTGGCACCTCGGGACCGCCCCGCGGTTCGGGTTGATCGAGGTCGATTACACCACCTTCGAACGCAGGGTGAAGGCCTCGGCCTTGGCCTATGCCGAGATCGCCAAGCTCAACGCTATCCCGCCGAACCTATTGCCCTCGAGCCGGTGATCAGCGTCCCGCCCGATCGGCGAGGAGATCCTCGCACGCCGTGAGTAAGTGTTCCTGCAAGGTGAACATGGTTCGTTCTTCTTCCGACTCGGCATGGTCGTGACCGAGCAGGTGGAGGAGTCCGTGAGCCAGGAGTAGGACTGCCAGGCGCTGCTGGGACCATCCCCGCTGCGCGGCATCGCGGGCCAAGGTGTCGAGGCTGAGCACAATATCGCCGAGCACGTGCCGTGCGTTCTCGGGAGTATCTGACGTGCGCATCGGAAAACTGAGTACGTCGGTCGGTGCATCGACCCCGCGGTACTCCCGGTTCAGCGTGGCCATGGCCTGATCGTCGATGAGGCTGAGACTCAATTCTGCTCGCTGTTCTCCGAGGAGACCGAGCAAGCGCCGGCACACTGTAGCCAAGAAGGTCCTGCGAAGCCCCCGGAGGCGGGGTGGGCCGTCGATCAAGATGGTGCTCATGCGATGGTCCTCTTGCCGTTCTGCTCGCGGTCTTTGCCCGGCTGTTGCCGCCGCCCGGTAGCGGCCGTACCGCGTGGGACCTTGGCGCCGGGGTACTCGATGCGGTGGTGGTGGATAGCGGTGCTCAGGGTTTTGGTGAAGGAAGCCGCTATCAAGTGCAACTCCCTGAAGGTCAGGTCCGATTCCTCGAACTGGCCGTCGGCGGAGAATTTCTGGATCGTACCGTGTACCACGGTCTCCAGTCTGCTCGGGGTCGGTTCGGAGAGGGCTCTGGCCGTGGCTTCTATGGCATCGGCCATCATCACGATCGCGGCCTCCTTGCTCTGGGGCTTGGGCCCGGGATAGCGATAGTCGTGCTCGTCGACATAATCCAACTCCGGGTCCTCCTGGTCCTTGGCCTTGGAGTAGAAGAAGCTGATGAGATTGGTGCCGTGGTGCTGGGGGATGATGTCCTGGATGATGCGCGGCAACTTGTACCGAGAGGCCAACTCCAGGCCGTCTTTGACGTGCGAGATGAGGATCAGACTGCTCATGCGCGGCGTCAGTTTGTCGTGCTCATTGGTGGCATCGCCCTGGTTCTCGATGAAATAGCGAGGTTTGGCGATCTTGCCGATGTCGTGGTAGAGGCTGGCGACCTTGGCCAGCAGGGGATTGGCCCCGATGCTCTCCGCGGCTTTCTCGGCAAGGATGCCGACGACCAGGGAATGGTGGTGCGTACCCGGGGATTGCAGGGCCAACTTGGAAAGCAGGGGGTGGTCCGAGTTTGCCAGCTCGAGCAATTTGATGTCGGTGACATAGTCGAACAATTCCAACACCGGGGTGATGGCCAAGGCCAGGATGGCTGCCAGGATGCCGCTGGTGAGTACCACGACCAAGCTGTTGAGGTATTCGTTGAGATCATGCTGCACGAATGAGCGCCGGAGCAGGACATCGACGAGGGCGAAGAAGACGATGCCTATCAGGCCGGTCAGGAAGCCGACGCGGAGCAGGGAGATGCGCTGCGTGCAGTGCTGGAGGATGTTGGTCGCGACCAGGGAGCCGATCAGGCAATAACTCGCGTGGATCAGGGAAAAATCGCTGAGGACCCCGAAGAGAATGCTGTTGGCGAGGACGAAGACGAAGGTGGTCTCGGCGTTCATCAGGAGCCGCACCAGCATGCTCGTGGCCACGATCGGTACCCCGTATTCGTAGACGTAGGAGGGGACGTTCGGCAGGTTGGGGCTGATCGCCGAGGTGATGAAGAGATAGGTCTCGGTCAGGACCGCACTGAGCACCAGAAACAGGCACAGCACGGCCAGGTCTTTCACGCTCGGGTGAAATTGTTCGAAGAACCGTGAACTGGAGGTGAAGACCAGGAAGAATGCCAGCAAGAGGAAGAGGAAGAGACCGACCATCTGCTGGATCAAGGGTCTGGGGGTGCTCAGGACGAGTTGTTCGAGGAATAACCCGTGCAAGGGCGTGATGCGATCCCCCTTGCGCACGATGATCTCGTCTTTCTCTCGCGTGACGGTGACCGGTTCCACCCTGCTCGAGACCTCGGCGCGGACCTTCTCGGTGGCCTCGGTGTCGAGGGCCAGCGTGGGTAGGAGCGCTGCCCCGGCAACGGTCAGAATCACGTCTCGCCGCACGGGTTCGAGGTCGCTCAGCCGCTTCTCCTCCGCACGCAGGGTGAGCTTTCGCTTATCGCCGAAATCGAGGATACGATCCGGATCGAAGATCGTGCTGCGTTCCCCCGTACTCTCGTTGAGCACGACGAGGCCGTTCTCGAGGGAGGAAATATGCTTCTCGCGCTCGAGGATGGTCATATCGGTCGTACCTTCGCGGAAGATGCGCAGAACCTCTTTTTCGAGTTCAGCGTCGAACCGGTAGCGTTGCAAGGAGGTGAAGACCTCCTCGGGCAATTCGAGCAATGCCAGCACGGGATCCTTTTCCTGCAAGCTCGAAGGTTCCGGGGTCGGTCCGACCAGGTCCTTCTCTGCGGCGCAGAGCGTGCGTCCGCGCTCGAAATACTGGTGCATGGCCTCTTCGCGGTCGGCGAGTTGTTTGACGTGATGGATGTAGACCTGCTTGACCTTGGCCAATTCTTGTTCCCGCCGCTGCCGCGTGGCCTCAGGATCTTCGACGACAATGCGCCTGTCGGCTTTGATGTTCTCGTGGCTGACGAGACCCACGCGGTATTTCTTGGACGAGAGGTCGCGCTGTGAGGTCAGGAACACGGTCACCAGGCCGGAGGTGATGGCCAGGAGGACGAGGAAATGGCGTAGCTCGGCTTTCGCCTCCAACGGTTGGCGCAGGGTTTCTTCGGCTTTCTTCTTCAGCCGCCGGAGATTAGCTTCTTTCCCGTTTTTGGTATTCATCATAAGCCTTCACGATCTGCCTGACCAAGCGATGCCTGACCACATCGCGTTCGGAAAAGTACTGGAAGGCGATGCCCGGAATACCGTGCAAGATCTCCCGGCACTCGACCAGCCCTGAGAGCTTCTCGCGGGGGAGGTCGATCTGGGTGATGTCGCCGGTGATGACTGCACGGGAATGGACTCCCAATCGTGTCAGGAACATCTTCATCTGTTGCGACGTGGTGTTCTGGGCTTCGTCGAGAATAATGAAACAGTTGTTCAACGTTCGGCCGCGCATATAGGCCAAGGGGGCGATCTCGATCAACCCCCGGCGCAGGTGTTCTCCGGTCTTTTCGACTCCGATCATGTCGTGGGCAGCATCGTAGAGCGGTCGCAAATAGGGTTGGATCTTCTCGTAGAGATCTCCGGGCAGGAAGCCGAGTTGCTCTCCCGCCTCGACCGCCGGCCTGGTCAGGATGATTCGGTCGATGCGTTTCTGTTCCAGGGCCTGGAAAGCCATGGTCACGGCAAGGTATGTCTTTCCCGTGCCGGCAGGACCGATTGCGAAGACGAGGTCGTGTTGCTCGATGGCCTGAACATAGCGTAACTGAGCGAGGCGCAGCGGACGAACCGATTTGCGGCGGAAATTGGTTGCGAGGTGTCGCCCGAGCAGCTCGCGCAGTGTAATTTCGGGGTGTTCCCTCAAGAGTTCGACCGCATCTTCGATCTCTCGTGCTTCGATCGTTGCGTCTCCAAGGGCAAGAACGGCGTGCAATTCGCGTAACATGCGCAAGGCGAAGGTGCACCGGGCTTCCTCTCCGTCGATGGTAATCCTCGTCCCGTTCTGCTTGATCGTGGTCTTGGTCAGGGCGGCCAAGACCCCGAGGTTACTTCCTTCGCTACCGACCAAGACCCGCAGGATCTCCTGGGAATCGCACTCGAAGGTAACACTCACGCGATACTCCCTTCGAGTATCGCGCCGCGAGGGTTGCTTCCTCCCGGCGGCCGATACCTCGTTCGTACTTGGTCTCGTCTTGCTCTTTGTCCTCTCATGCTGAACCTCCGCGTAGGCTGCCCCTGAGCTCCGGGAAGGTTAAAACATACCCATCGGTCAAACGACGGTACCGGAAGCGGGTTTGTCCCGAGAAATACAGGGTTTCGTGTTCAATCAACCCCGCGCCAACCAAGTCCATGAGCTTTTCAGGATAATGGGAGGTCACAAGACGATAGACCTCGATGGCACCTTGCAGCCGTTCGAGACGCGCGTTCTCGACTCTCAGCCACGCGCCGACGGGCACCGCGAGATGGGGTTGGGTGTAGTACGGCGTTGTACCCTGTTTGACGGCACGATCGGCAAGGAGGAGGAAGCCGAGCAGCAACACCAGGGCGATCCCGAACGAGCGCAAGACTCGGAGCTGGCGTCGGAAGTTCTCTCCGCGCAGTTCTGCGGCATATTGGGCCTGGCCTTTGATGCTGATCAACCCTAATTCCCGGAGTTTGATCAACTCGAGGAAGACCCGCTGTTCATCGAGTTCGATTTGCTCGAGTAATTGGTATACCGGCGTTCGTCCATCGAGCAGTGCCAGGAGCTCGACCTGACTGGCAGAGAATTCGAGTCCTTCGGTCAACCCTTCCTCGGTCTCTTGTTGCTCGCGCAGCACCTGACGCATCAAGACCCGTACGTCGTCCTCGTGCTCTGCCATCAACCGGCACAGACTCTGTTCGAGAGGGGGCACCCGGGTGAAGACGGTTTCCAAACCGATTTCCATGTCCTACCTCCGCCGGAACGCCGGGATCAGGGACCAGAAGTACAGGCTCACCGCGATCGAAATCAGTCCCACCTCGGCGAGCATACTCTGATTGGGGAGCTCGAACGCAGGTTCGAAGGATCGCGGCAAGAGCGAGAAGGTCAAGACCAGCGAGAGCCCGAAGAGGCCCATCAAGGGTCCGACCAAATGCCCGGAAATGACCTGGTAGTACCAGGGCAAGAGAAGGGAGAGTAATCGGACTCCCCTGTAGTAAGAGGTGTGGAACTGTTTGGTGCGCCTGTCGTTCTCGATCCGGAGGCGTTCCCGCACGGGCTTTTTGAGGATGATGATTTCGTAACACGATCGACACATCCGCTGGCCCTGGTGCAGCATGTCTTGGCCACCAGCGACCTTCCCACACCGGCCGCACAAGTACGGTACTATGGTGCCGAGCGAGGCTGCAACGAGGGCGAGCATCAACAATAGGGCACATCCGGAGAGGATGACGAGATCTCGCGGCGATATCCGGGAGAGCATGGCCGGTAAGAGCCTCCAACTCGACGCCCTCCGATGCTTGGGGATGTTCTTCGTCGCGAGCAGTTTGTCCTGCATGGAGGCCAGGGGGTAGGGTAGGTCGAACAGCAACTTCTCGGGGAATTGGCGTACTTGTTTGGAATAGCGATCGGTGACCTTCCAATGTTGCTGGGAGGCCTCTTTGAGGGCGCGTTCGACCTGTTCTTTGGAAGTGATGCTCTCTTTCTTAGAGGCCAATCGCGAGCGGTTGAAGTGCAAGGTTGCCAATACCTCTGGGTTCCGGCTCGATCGGGCGAGTTCATCGTAGAGGGCGGTGCCCTCGGCTTCGCGGCCGGTCCGGTAATAGATGTTGGCAAGGTTCAGCATGACCCTCTCGGATTGGTACTCCTGGGCGAGCAACTCTTTATAGAGGGCTTCTGCCTTGTCGAAGACGTGCAGTTTCAGAAGGGTATTGGCCTGGACGAAGGCAATCAGGGGATCGCCTCCGTGCTGCTGGAGCAGGAAGGCTTCGAGACTGTGTGGGTCGAGGTTGCCGGTATTGGCCCGCCAGGCAAGATAATACTTTGAATCCCGGTAGTTGAAGAAAGTATCGATCTTCGCAAAGCTCAGCGGGAGGAGGGCGAAGATCAAGGTCAGACTCCCGAGGAAGATCTTTTCCTTGCGATCGGAATAACGGAACACAGCCACGGCGAGCAGGAGCAGCAGCCCCAGTAGTCCCGCATGGAGGGTCAACATCAGACAGAAACCGAGCGTCAGGAGCAAGGGGATGAGACGGTGGACCAGGTTGTTGGCCCCGCCGGTCAGATCGTTCAGGAGACAGGCCCGGTATTTGAGGGTCAAGGTCAGGATCAGTATGGTGAGGGTGGCGAGCAGGGCGAGGACGGAGCGGAGCAGGACATCGAAGATCCAGCCGAGGTGATCGAGAGTGGTATACGAGTAGAACATTCCTCGGGCGTAGAGAGCCATTGCATCGAAGATTCTGAAGTAACTGCTTCCGAGTAATAACCCTGAGGCGTTGTAATAGACCGCGGGTACTTCCGGAGCGAGTTCTAACGCTCGTTGGGCGATACTCAGCGCATAGTTGCGATCGCGGTCTCGCCATTCCCGGCTCTCGAGTATCAGGGCTGTCGCGTAATCGGGTAGGTTGGCAAGGTCGAAGAGTACTCGTTCGCGGTTGATCATTTCCAGACGATGATCCGCGAGCTTGAGTTGGTCGTTCTCCAGGAGATCCTTGCGGATCTGCCAATGGACCCCGATGCGATAGAAGGGGTCTTCCTCGGCTCGCGCCGGAATGGTAAGGAGGGTCAGGAGGGTCGCGAGGAGCGTGGGCAGCCCGAGCAGAGCAACTCGTGGGCAGTAGTGCTTGAGCATAGACCTCCTCCCGACCGCACTCGGTTCCGAAGATCGATCATCCTAGCCTACCCGAGGCCACGAGGGCAAGCGGCTCCTTTTCCCGGGTCGTACTATCCCCTGCGAAGGCACCGCTTGACAGCATCAGGTCATGGAGTTAGGCTTCATTATCGGCTCCGCGCCTCCGATGATGCACGGTGTCGATAAGGAGGAGTACCATGCGTTGTTCTACCCCCTTGATCCTCGTCCTTCTTCTCGTGTTTCTTGCTCCGGTCCTTGCGGAGAATGCGAGGAGCCCCCTCATTCGCTTGCCCGAGAAAGAAGATATCGATGCCCACCTGATGGCGTATCACCAACGAGGAAATCCCGATCGCCAACGCGAGGTGCTCGATGGTTTTTTGACCAGGGTGCGAGAACTCAACCTTGCCCCGAATACAATCGAAGAGGGAAAGTCGCGCCGCAAGATCGTGCTGTTTGATCTGGATAACACCTTGTTCGACGTCGATTTCAAGAATCTGGTTATCCTCTTCGAATATTGCGTCAATCTGCCCCAAGTCGAACGTGCTTGTACCCAGAAGCCCGAGCAGCCCGACTGTGCCTTGCTCCCCCAGAAGAAAGACTTCTGCGGTCGTGCGGCTCCCTTGCAGTTGCGACATATCGGCTATTCGCTGACCGAGACGCTGACGAACCTCAAGCTCTCTCTCGATCCTCGATCCGCACTGTTCCTGGATCTCGATCAGCACTGCAATTTCTGGTTCTTCCAGGGCAAATACTGCGAATACGACAGGCCCTATCTGGGCGCTGCTGAGTTCGTAAGCGAGCTGCACGACAAGGCCGGCGCAACGGTCGTGTACCTGACCGGTCGGCGCAAGGTCTTCTTCTTTCACGCCACGAAGCAGGCGCTGGACCACGGAGGCTTCCCGGTCCCGGCCATCGACTTCGAGGAATTCGACCCTCATGCCCTGGCAATGCCTGAGATGAAAAACAAATTCAGGGAACAACGGGTGTTCCTCATCATGAAGGGAGAGGCCGAGACCGGGGATCACAAGCTGACCAACCCCATGCTCGAGCGCATCCAAGCCGAAGGCGAGATTGTCGGAGGGTTCGAGAACGAACCCGAGATAGCCTCGACCTGGGCCAACACGTACCCTGACGGCCAATTCTTCCTGATCAAGACCAAGGCCCGGCACCCGAACGCCGAACTGGATGCCCGGGTCCACCTCATCCACAGCTATCTCCGCTGACCTCAGTGCCACCGACCTACCTGCGCAAGAATCTTTCGAGATTGCGCGAGCGTGTTCCCGAGGTAGCCGCAGCGTGTCATGAACTGGACCGCACCCTCCGGCCTTTTCCGCAGGAGGAGTTGGCTGCCGATCTCGAAGATGCAGAGACCTACTTCGCCAGCAAGCCCTTCCTCAAGGTGCCGCGGTTATTGTTGTGTTTCGGCGTCGGCCGCGGTGCCAGGTTGCTCAGCCTCGCGGAACAGAGGCCGCCGGCAACGGTCGAGGTAGTGGTCATCGAGCGGAACTTGGCCCGTTTCACGAGGGTGTTGCAGAGTCACGATCTCACCCCGGTCCTCGGGGATCGTGCTTTCACGTGGTTCGTCGGCCTGCCGCGGGAACACGCACGTCGGGAACTCCTCGCCTTTTTCGGTTCCCGGGACCGTTATGTGTTCCTCGAGAGCTTCGAGACCGTGACCGAACTTGCCAGTATCGAGGAGGATGGAGTGTATTACCTCGGACTCTCCCAATCGATCGAGGAGTTGGTCCGTGGGTACGACCGCGCCATCGGCAACAGCCCGGGAGATACCTTCCTCGGTTTTTCCAATGTGTTGACCAATGCCCGGACCATTCTCGAACGCGGCAGCATCGCTCATCTGGCCGGTCGCTATAGGGGGGTCCCGGGGGTGGTCGTCTCCTCCGGTCCCTCGCTCGATGCATCGCTGGAGCACGTGGCGGGACTTCGCGGCAAGGCCGTGATCGCGGCAGCAGACAGCGCAGTGAATCGAGTGCGTTCTGCTGGTCTCGAACCCCACCTCGTCACCATCGTCGAACGGGACGAGGCTCAAGCCGAGGTTTTCCGCTCACTCGAAGATGCCGGCGGCATGCTGTTGGTGGCGAGCACCCTCGTCCATCCCGCGAGTCTTGCGAGGTGGCCGGGACGATGCTGCTTCGTGCAGCGCGAGGAGCCCTTGACCCGCTGGTTCTCCTTCCCGACCGTGCAGTTGCGGCTCGGCCCCTCCTGTGGCAATGCTTCCTTCGCCCTGTTGCACTATCTTGGTTGTGACCCCATCCTCCTGTTGGGGCAAGACCTCGCCTTCGATCGTAGTGGCCAGAGGTCGCATTTCCAGCATTGCACGTCGTTGGGGATGATCGAACCGGCCGAACAGCTCAAGAGGGCCTGGCCCTGTGCCCCGGTCGAGGGTAATGATGGTCGCCCCATCGAGACCACGGCGTTCTGGGACTACTTCCGCTTCGTCCTCGAACAGCAGATCGAGGCCTCGGGCTGTGAGGTGTACAATGTCCTTCCCGCAACCAGCGGTGCGCGCATTCGAGGCGCCCGTAGAACCGATTCACTGGTTCCCCTGCTGCCCGGACTACCGCTACGACCGGGCCTGGACCTCGCCTTGCCAGTACATGAACCCGAGTTCCGGTGCGACGAGGTGTTCCGACGCTTCCAGACGCAATGCATAGATGCCGCGGATCAGTTCGTGGATTTCCTCGATCGGCTCGAGGAGGTTTCCGCCCTGCTGCCGAGCGTTGCGACTCTGGAGGGGTTCCAACGCTGGTGCGAGCTCGTGGAGCGGGAACTCAAGACCCGGGCGATCTATGTGGGGTTGCTGTTTCCCCTCGGCTCACCGTTCTTCCTCCGTAATCTGATCCACTTCTTCAAGTGGGACGAACGGTACCACGGACAGGAGAATACCCTCCGAGAGCGACGGAGGTTGCTCTCGGAGTGGTGCGAGGTGGCAGGTCTCTGGGCTGGACGAATGGAAGAACGTCTGCGACGAGGACCATGTTGAAGGGAACGTGCAAGGAAAAAAGAAAAGGTCCGTGGCGAGGGGCCACGGACCTTCTAGTGACGGGAGCGACGAGATTCGAACTCGCGGCCTCCGGCGTGACAGGCCGGCGTTATAACCAGCTTAACTACGCCCCCGTGTATCGGCAACCGACCTTGCGGTCGGCGACCTCTCCGAACCCTCG
The DNA here is from genome assembly GCA_001799195.1 of Deltaproteobacteria bacterium RIFOXYA12_FULL_61_11. Classification (GTDB taxonomy): domain Bacteria; phylum Bdellovibrionota_F; class JAHFAK01; order YA12-FULL-61-11; family YA12-FULL-61-11; genus YA12-FULL-61-11. The sequence goes on from MGSU01000209.1 coordinate 27,398, forward strand.
TCCTATCTCCCCACCATGGGTTGTATAGGACTCGAACCTACAACCTCCGGCGTGTAAGGCCGATGCTCTAACCATTGAGCTAACAACCCGCGACACCGTTTTCCAGGGTACCTCGGGCCGTGCTGGCAAGTCAAGCATGAAAATTCGAGGTGGGGAACCAACCGTGAGGACAGAGTACCCCGTCGCGGTATTCGGCAGGATGGACTACGGTATGGTCGAGGACCAGGACGCGTTCGAACAGCGCAGGGCCGCAGAAACGCACCCCACGACCGATGATGCAGTCCTGGAGAGAGACTCCGAGAGGAAGCTCGGTTGGGTGGACCACGAGAGCGTGCTGTCGTGCATCGTGCGCAGCTCGAGTCGCAGGAGGCAGGAAACGCCCCTTCTGTAGGAGTTCCAGGTTGAGGCGGAACCAACGGGAGGCTGTGCCGAGATCGAACCAGTGGTCTTCGGGCAGGACGTGGGCGTGGATGGAGAGTTCTTCGAAATGGGGTAGGTAGAAGTCACGGACGATACAACTCGGTCCAGGGGGAAGAGCGTCGAGCACCGAGGCTTCGAGCAGGTGGATGCCGGTGAACATGAAGGGCTCGCCGTCCGGGATGCCGTGCCCGAGGAAACCGACCACCCTGTGGCCGGAGTCCAGACGAAGGGTCCCGTAGCATTGCATCTGCGGATCTTTACGCACGACTAGGGTTATGGCGGCCCCGCTCGCCAGGTGCTCTCGTTCCAGCAGGGGGAGGTCGAGTTCGAAGAGGATGTCTCCGTTGACGAGCAGAAAGGTCTCTCCGGCCAGCAGGGCCGAGGCATTGCGCAGTCCTCCGCCGGTGCCCAGGATGTGCTCTTCGTAAAGATAGCGAAGGGTGAGGCCGAGGTCGCGCCCATCCCCGAGGAAGTCCCGGATTTGTTGCCCCTGGTGATGGAGGTTGAGGACAACACGTTCCACACCCTGGTCGCGTAAGGTCACGATGATGCGCTCGAGCATGGCCAGACCCACAACGGGGAGGGCGGGTTTGGCATAGTAGGTGTCGAACGGTGCCATCCGGGTTCCGAAACCGGCTGTGAGGATCATGGCCGAACGCACGCTCATATCCGGCGATACTCCTCGCAGTGGGCCGTCAGGACGCGATCGAGCTCGTTGTAGAATCGAGCGAAGCGCTTGATCTGGCGGATGGTGGTGGGAATGTAGCGCAGGTAGGCATCGTTACCGCGTTCGAGGCTGAAAAAGCGGAAACGACCCCAGGCCTTGAGGTTGCGTTGCAACGCGGTCAGATGGAAATCCTCGACGAAGCGCGCCAGGGACCAAGAGGGGATGACCGGCAGGATGGTGCGCTCATGGAATTCGACCACGAGCTCGTCGACCAGCGCTTCTTCGAGCAACAGATAGCTGTCGCGGAGCAGCGAAGCCAGATCATAGGTTGATGGTCCCAGGAGTGCGTCTTGGAAATCGATCACGTGCAGTTCGTCACGGTATACCATGAGGTTCCGGCAATGGTAGTCGCGGTGGGTGAAGGTCGTGGGCAGCTTGGCAAGGCGTGGGGCAAGAGAGAGGAGTTCGAGGGCCAATCCTTGCGGGGTATGCTCTGGGAAAGAATGACCGAGACCATACTGCAGGAAATGCTCGAGTTCCCAGTGCAGCAGGGCCTCGGTGTAACGAGGCCCTGCGAGGGCGCGGAGCCCGGACGTAGCTGATCGTTGCATCCGGTCGAGGTTCCCGAGGGCCTTGCGGTACCAGTGTCCTGCGGAAGATGGCTCCGCTTCGAGTCGATCGAGCAGGAGATCATCGCCGAGGTCGGAGAGCAAGAGCCAGCGGCCGGGGAGATCCTGAGCGACGATTTCGAGCGTCGGGACCTCGCAGGAGGCCAGCAGGTCGCGAACGGCGAGGAAGGCTTGTTCACCGGTCAGAGCGCGGACTTGGCCTGCCAGGAAACCCTCGCTGGCCGGCCGGTGTTCCGGGAGGCGCATCAAGACAGCGGAGGTTGCCCCGAGCCTCAGCCGGAAGTAGCTCCTCGTGGAGGCATCTCCGGCCAAGGGTTGGACCATGCAATGCTTGCGAAGGGTAGCGGGATCGCCGCCGTTGGTCTTGACCAGAGACAGGAGTTCCGCCTTCATCGGGGTTGGTCCTCGGTGGGGGCCTGCTGGGGGACGATCTCGCGCAGACGGGTTTCGTCGAGCGTATAGAGTTGGATCGAACGAATGATCCCATGCTCCGGGGTGATGGTGAGACGTCCGGTCACCCCCTCGTGATCTTTGACCGAGAGCAGGGCCTGGTACAGGGAATGCCGGTCTTTGATTCCGGTCTGGCGCAGGAGTTCATAGACGATGGCGAAGGCATCGTAGGACAGGGCCGCGATTAGTCCGGGGGGGTCTTTGTAGTGGAGCTCGTACTCTGCGGCGAACTCACGTTGGCGGGGATTGTCCTCGGTCGGGGCGAAGGCATCGGTGAAGAGGAGCCCCTGTTGATACTCCGGCGCGAGCCTCGAGGCCAGTTCGGGGCTGTTCCAGGCATTAGTGCCGAGGATCTGGATGCCGACGATGTCCAGATAATAGAGGACCGGTATCACCAGACTGGCACCGACGAGGCTGTCCGGTAAGAAGAGAGCCTGGAAGTCGATCCGCGGGCGGAGGATCGGGTCATGGGCACCGATCAAACGGCGCAAACTCTGTTTGAATTCCTTCGAATTGGTCGTATAGCTCTCCACGGCCGTGATCCGGCCGCCCTGGGCAAGCACCTCGTCCCAGAAGACCTGCATGAATTCGTTGCCGTAGCGGTGGTCCGGATAGAGAATGGCGAACTCTTCGATCCCGAGCGCCTCCCGGCAGTGTGCGACCAAACGGCGGGCTTGCAGGGCTTTGCTGACCCCGTTGTGGAAAATGTAGGTGCCGAGGTTTTCTCCCGGCGGTTCCTGGCTGAGGGTGAAGATCGGGGTGTGCCGTTGAGAGGCGAGCCGGCCGACGGTATCGGCGACGGCGCTGCGAAGGGGCCCGATGAGCGCGATAACACGATGTTTATCCAGTAGTTCAAGGGCCGCGGTCGTGCCTTGGTCTTCTTCTCCTCGGGTGTCTCGGATGAGCAGGCGGTACAGAGGTTGTTGGCGATCCTGAGGAGAGAAAAAGGAAAAGGCCATGAGGATCCCCTTGAGCGCTTCTTGGCCGTAGGAGGCGAAGCGGCCGGAGAGGGGGAGGAGAACGCCGATGGTAAGAGGGTCGACCTGTTCGAGGGTTTCGAGTTGTTGCCGGAGTTCCTGCATAGCCTTGTGGCGGGAGCCTCCGGGGTAGCGCTCGGTATAGCTCGCCAGCAGTTGCTTGCAACGGTCGTAGGCTTGGGTGTTCCAGGCGCGCTTGACCAGCGTGGCCGTGGCCTCTTCCGCTACGGCAGTGTCCCCTTCCCGGGAGAGGGATTGGAGTTGGGCGTCACTCAGACCTTCGAGAAGCATGTCGAGTTCTCGGCGTAGGCTCTCGGCCTCCTGTTCGGTGGGCTGGAGAGCCAGGAGATTGGCGCCGGCCTCGAGTTGGGCGAGGGGGTCTTTGCGTTGTCGGGCGATCTCCATGGTCATGAGCGAGACCTCTCGACGATGCTGCCGGGGAAGTTCCTCGTCGAGCTGTGCCAGCACTTCCTCGGCTCGGTCGGGAGAACGTTCCCGCAGGAACAAGGCTGCTCGTTGCATGAGGGCTTTCGTGCGCAGGGGACTTTCGGAAAAGACCCGGGCTACGAGATCCAGGTAATGGTGCGCCGCCGGGATTTCTTCGCGACGCACGTGGATGAGTGCGATGCTGAGGTAGGCGTGATCGCTTCGCGGAGCTTGGGGATTGGCCGTGGTGGCCTTGATAAAACATTCGAGGACCTCGGCATCGCCGGCGCCGTCCCATTGGAGTTTCTCGCACGGACCGAAAGGCGTGGTGCTCGGATCGACCTCGACCTGTTCCTTCGAGGAAACCGGGGTGCAACCCACGAAGAGCAGGGCCACGAGGCCGAGGAGGTCAGGGACGGATCGCCTGCTCATAGAACTTCCTGATAGTGCTTGATTTCGCTTCGGTTATGGCTTCGAATTGGCGCAGAACGCGTTGCTGCTCGGCGTTGAGGTGTCGAGGGAGGTCCACCTGCACGGTTGCGGTCACCGGTATGGCGACGGGCGAGAACCGGGGAATCAGGTCGTTGAGATCGAGCCGGAGCTGGTCGTTGGACTGGGTACCGGCGGGGATGGTCAGGATGAAACGGCGCGAGAAGAACGGCACCTCAACGTCGCCACCGAGCAAGGCGGTGAAGAGCGAGATCGGCAGCGTGAAACGGAGTCCCTGAGTGTCGAGCAGGAAGACGGGGTGGGGTTTGACCTGGAGTTGGACCGCGAGGTCGCGCCGACGTTCCCGATCGAAAGGTCCTCGCCCTTTGAGCAGCAACCTGGACAATGGCGGGAGGGGACCTCGGATGTGGAGTTCGAGGTCCCGACCCGGGGCTTGGTAGCCTTTGCCCGAACAGCTCGGACACTCTTCAGTGGACCCGGTGCCGGCGCAGGACGGACACTTCGCCGCAGTCACGATCCCGGTACCGTGACAGACGTGACAGGTGCCGCGCTTCCCCTTGCCTCCACAGTCGTTGCAACGGGTCGGCCAGGCGAGATGCACGGGCTTGACCACACCCTCGAGGGCTTCCTGCGTGGTCAGTTCGATGGTGGTATGGACTTCGTGCCGATCGATCAGCCCGAGGCGTTGGAGCCAGGCCAGGGTATAGGCCTTCCAGCCTCTGAGCGCGGTGGTCCTGGTTGCGCTGACCTCTTCGCGTTCTCTGGTATGGACCTGTTCGTTGGTCGCTTCCCTGCCGGTTTTGGGGGTAGGGTTCGGGCGCAAGCGCGAGCGGACTCTTCCAGACCAACGGTTGGGCCGGGGAGGCGGGTCGCGGGGGGGCGGAGCCGAAGCCGTGGTGTCAGGAGGGGGCGGGACGGGGCCGCTTCCCTCGGTGCTGTCGTGAGAAGAGAAACCGGTCGCACGCTCGGTCTTCGGAGGGACGGGACCTCGCGGGGGAACTTTCGGGTCCGGTGTCGGGGGAGGAACGTCAGGCCGAGCGGCTCGGTGCTTTGCTCCCGCGGTCTCCTTGCGCTGTTCTTCCTGCTTCTTGCGGAGCAAGGCGGACAGGACCTCGCGGTCATACCGTTCGCGTTTGCGCGGATCGACCAGGATGTCGTAAGCCTGGCGGAGTTTGCGGAAGCGCTCGGCGGCGCTGGGATCGTCGGGATTGCGATCCGGATGCGAGGCTTTTGCCAAGCGCCGGAAGGCCTGCTTGATCTCGTTGGTACTCGCTTTGAACGAGACCTCGAGGACGTTATACAGGGTTTCCATAAATATTCTCGGCAATCTTGATCGAGGCGGTCTTGACCATCTCGATGAGGGTGCGGATCTCGTCGAGGTCCTGGGATTCGACCGCTTCGCGAGCCCTGCCGAGGGTATCCTGGATCATCTCTCGATCTTCGTCGTCGAGGCGGAGGCCGAACTCGTTGAAAGCCTTCTCCGCAGAGAAGAGGGCAAGCTGGAGAGAGTTCCGTGCATCGGCGAGTTCGAGCTTGAGCTTGTCGTCTTGTTCGCGGGTTTGAGCGCTGATGATGATGTCCTTGATCTGGGATTCGGTGAGCCCGCTGGTGGGCTTGATAATGATGGATTGTTCCCTGCCAGAGCCGAGATCGCGTGCGGTGACGTACACGATCCCGTTGGAGTCGATGTTGAAGTTGACCTCGACCTGGGGCACCCCGCGCGGTGCGGGTGGAATGCCGACGAGCTGGAATTCGCCGAGCAGTTTGTTGTCCTCGGCCATGGCCCGCTCACCCTGGAAGACCCTGACGTTGACCATGTCCTGGTTGTCTTGCGTGGTGGAGAAGATCTGAGAGGCGCGGGTCGGGATGGTGGTGTTCTTCTCGATCAATTTGGTGAAGACGCCGCCCATGGTTTCGATACCCAAGGAGAGCGGTGTGACGTCGAGGAGCAGGATGTCGTCGACGATGCCGCGCAGGATGCCGCCCTGGATAGAGGCGCCGACGGCCACGATTTCGTCGGGGTTGATGGTGGTGTTGGGTTCGAGACCGAAGATCTCTTTCACCTTGCGGCGGATCCTCGGCATCCTCGTCATACCACCGACCAGGAGCAACTCCTGGAGGTCCGAGGCCTCGACGCCCGCATCTTTGAGCGCCTGGTGGCAGGGATCGACCAGCCGCTCGACCAGCGGTTCGATCATGGTCTCGAGTTGGGCCCGGGTCAGTTTCAGGGTGAAGTGCAGCGGACCGTCCTCGGTGGCGGCGATGAAGGGCAGGTTGACCTCGGTCTGCTCGGAGGAGGACAGTTCGTGTTTCGCCTTCTCGGCCGCTTCTTTGAGACGCTGCATGGCCATGCGGTCGGTAGAGAGGTCGAGGCCGTGTTCGCGGGAGAAGATGCCCAAGAAATGACCGATGAGGAGTTGATCGAAGTCTTCCCCGCCGAGGAAGGTGTCGCCGTTGGTCGATTTGACCTCGAAGATGCCGCTGTTGATCTCGAGAATGGTGATATCGAAGGTACCGCCGCCGAGATCGAAGACGCCGATCAATCCGGTGTGCCGGTTCTGGAGGCCATAGGCCAGCGCTGCTGCTGTGGGTTCGTTGATGATGCGTTCGACCTTGAGTCCGGCAATGGTGCCAGCGTCTTTGGTGGCTTGGCGCTGGGAATCGTTGAAGTAGGCCGGGACGGTGATGACTGCGGACTCGACCTGTTCCCCGAGGTAGTCCTCGGCGATGGTTTTCATCTTGGAGAGCACGTTGGCCGAGATCTCGGAGGGGCTGTAGGTGGACTTGTCGATTTTGATCCAGGCGTCGCCGTTGGGCGACTCGATGATGGCATAGGGATAGAATTCGCGACTGCGGCGGATACAGTCGTCGTCGAACTTCCTCCCGATCAGCCGTTTCACGGCATAGACGGTCCGTTCCGGATTGGTCACGGCCTGGCGTTTCGCGATCTGGCCGATCAGGCGTTCTCCGGTGGAGGTGAAGGCCACGATCGAGGGGGTGATACGGCTCCCCTCGGTGTTGGGGATGACGATCGTTTCATTGCCCTCGGTGATGCTGACGCAACTGTTGGTTGTGCCGAGGTCGATACCGATGATCTTGCTCATAGGGCCAATCCGTCGTGATGGCGTCTTTGGTGCCGGGGCGACCCGGGAGCGCGGGTTGCCCCGGTTCCTGGATCTACCACCGTCTGAACCGGGGCAGTATAGGGAAGAGCGCGGAGAAATGCAAAGGAGTTTGAAAGTGGGAGATGGTAACCCTTCAGTCTTGGTTGGGGTAAGGGGTCCCGTCGCCTCTCACACCGACGCCACTGCATCCTGCGCGGCGCTTGGAGGTCCGCATCCTTGCGGCCGCCCCCACCATGCTCATGCTTGCGCCCGATGGTGCGGCATCCTGCGCACCACTTGGAGGTGTGCATCCTTGCACC